>CALVAE010000108.1 GCA_944325465.1 uncultured Bacteroidales bacterium
AGGTTGGCAACGGTAATGCTCAATATTGTCACTATATAGAGCAGCAGTCTCCAATGCTCCGTCATATTCCCGAACACCTTTACCAGCACGACCATCAGGGTGAACGCGGCCGCCCCCTTGGATATCACGGAAAGGTATGAAGTCACTGCCGTCGGCGCGCCCTGATAGGTATCTGCCGTCCACAGGTGGAACGGGACAAGCGATATCTTGAATCCAAGTCCGGAGAAGAAGAACACCATGGACATGATCTGCAATGCGCTTCCGTCAATCCTTGAAGCCATATCGCTGAAATACAGGGTACCGGTAGTACCGTAGAAAAACGAGATGCCGTAAAGCATGAGCCCGCTTGAAAACAGGGCGCTCAAAATGAATTTGGCTCCCGCTTCAGCGGCATTATGCCTGTATTTGTCCAAAGCGACCAGACAGGCCATCGGTACGGTAGCGAGTTCCATTCCGATGAAGAACATCAGGAAATGCCCTGCGCTTATCATGAAATACATCCCGAGCAGGGTGGAGAGGGTGAGCACATAGAATTCCCCCCTTTTGAAAGAGGTATCATCCCTGCACAGCCATGTATCTGCCTGAAGGAATACGATAAGGGTCCCGATGGCAAGAATGCTCTTGACAATACTGTAGACAGGAACATACCTGAACATCCCACCGAAA
The DNA here is from genome assembly GCA_944325465.1 of uncultured Bacteroidales bacterium. Lineage (GTDB taxonomy): Bacteria > Bacteroidota > Bacteroidia > Bacteroidales > UBA932 > Cryptobacteroides. The sequence goes on from CALVAE010000108.1 coordinate 667, forward strand.
GCCTCGCCCTCCTCATTGGGGAAAGGCACTATGTTGGCCGCTATGAAAAGCAGCATCAGAACGCACATGAACGGATGGAAAAACTTCCTGGCCCGCCCGCCTGCGAACAGGTCGTAAAGGAAAGCGGCCACAATCACTGCTACAAGAGTGATCTCCGTATGCATAAAGGTCAATACTCCAGAGAAATCCATTTCCACCATATCCGTTTAGTTCAAAATATGTGATATTATAGGTAATACGCTGTCATTTATCATATCGCTGACCCACATAGGAGCCATACCGAGACCTGCGATGGCGACAATCAGCACGACCACCGCAAGTTTTTCATCCCAGGTGGCATCGGTCAGTCTGAGATGAGCCGGGTTGGTGCAGGTGCCGTAAAGAATCTTTCCTATCAGACGAAGGATATAGACCGCCGTGATGACTATGGAAGTGCAGGCAACGACCGTTACGATGCGATGGAAGGTATCATTGTTCATGAACGCGCCGTTGAAGATGGTCATCTCGGCCACGAAACCGCTAAGTCCAGGAAGTCCGAGGTTGGCAAGTCCTGCAACCACATAGCAGACAGACAGGAAAGGCATTATCTTCATAAGACCGCTCAGTTCCCTTATGTCCCTCGTGTGTGTCCTTCCGTATATCATGCCGATGAGGGCGAAGAAAAGGGCTGTCATAAGGCCGTGGCTGAGCATCTGGAGGACAGCACCGGTAGCGGCAGTGGCGTTCATCATGAGGATGGCGAACAGGACAAGGCCGCAATGTGAGACCGAAGAATAGGCGTTGATATACTTGAGGTCAGTCTGGACACAGGCCGAAAAGGCACCGTAGACAACGGATATCGTTGTCAGGATAATGAATATCCAACTGAGTTCCTGGGCCGCATCCGGAAGAAGGTACATGGCAATGCGGAAACATCCGTATCCTCCGAGTTTCATCAGCACTCCCGCATGAAGCATGGAAACGGCCGTCGGTGCGGATGCATGACCGTCAGGACTCCATGTGTGAAACGGGAACAGGGCGCCGAGGACTCCGAATCCGATGAAGACGATCGGGAACCAGATCCTCTGCATTTCCACTGGGATATTGTGCAATTGCGCGATCTCGAGAATGTTCATCGTAGTCGCTCCGGAACCGAAATAGATACCGAGGATGCCTATCAGTATCAGGGCGGAACCGCCCATGAGCATCAGGGTCAGTTTCATCGCGGAATATTCCTTGCGACCGGTTCCCCAAACTCCGATAAGGAGATACATCGGGATGAGAGCCACCTCGTAGAACATGAACATCGTGAACAGGTCCACGGAAATGAAAAATCCGAAGACTCCCACGCTCAACAGACAGAACCACATGAAAAATTCCTTGACATCGGTCTTCATCTGCCAGGATGCGAACGTCCCTGTGAATACTATGATGGATGACAGGAGAAGCATGGCGACGGAAATACCGTCCACTCCGACCGAATAATGTATATTCAGCGGGGCGTACCACATAATGCTGTCAGTAAAAAGCATTTCTGCTGTATTCCCGTTCGCCCTCATGCCGAGAAAGGCGAAGACAAGCCAGACCGACAGCGCCAGCAGGGCGGAGGCTCCGGTCACCATGACCGCATGTATCTGTTTTGTATTCCTGGATATCCATAGCCCGAGCATCATCAGAAGGGGAATGGCAGGAAAAAGTGACAATAAATTCATAATTCAATGTCGAAATCTGATTATACAACAATATTACACCAGCAGAAGGACAACGGCCAGACAGATGACGCCTGCGAGGAACCAGATGCAGTATTTCTGGATATTCCCGCTCTGCACATACCTGATAGCCCATGACGAGCATTCGGTCCCTTTGGCAAGCAGATTCATGAATCCGTCCACCACATGCCTGTCGAACCATGCGATCGGGGTTGATATGCACGCGAATATTATCCTGTGGGTTATGAACTGGTATATTTCGTCAATATAGAACCTGTGATATGCAGCCTTGTGGAGTCCGCTGAATCTGGATGCAAGGCCGTCGGCGACCTTCCGGTCTTCACTGAAATACATCCAGGTGGCAAGCGCTATTCCGGCCACGGCCACGCAAAGGCTCACGGCAGCCACGCTCCAGTCGATATGGATATGGTATGCCTGCCCGTCGCTGCTGACAAACTCACCGAACGGGATCCAGCCTGCAACCAGGGTGACCGCAGCGAGGAATACCAAAGGCACGGTCATCGTTTTCGGAGCCTCGTGAGGGGTATGCTCCGCATGGAGTTCCCTGTTTTCCTTGCCCCAGAATATGTTGTAATACAGGCGGAACATGTAGAATGCCGTCAGACCGGCTATCGCAGTCATCACCCATCCCATGACCGGACTGAATGCGAAACATGCGGCAAGAATCTCGTCCTTGGAGAAGAATCCGCTGAGCGGCCAGATACCGGCAATCGCAAGGCAGGCGATCAGGAAGGTCAGGTGGGTGACAGGCATGTATTTTCTCAGCCCTCCCATCGCAGACATTTCATTGGAATGGACCGCATGTATGATGCAGCCTGCCCCGAGGAACAGAAGCGCCTTGAACATCGCGTGGGTAAACAGATGGAACATTGAAGCCATATATCCGAGACCGCCGGCATGAGGGTCGGAAGAAGTGCAGACTCCGAGAGCCACCATCATGAAACCTATCTGGGAAATCGTACTGAACGCCAGAACCCTCTTTATGTCTGTCTGGACACACGCCACGGTCGCAGCATACAAGGCCGTAAAGGCTCCGACATAAGCAATGACATGAAGGACTTCCGGGGCATAGCCGATAAACAGAGGGAACATCCTTGCCACCAGATAGACTCCGGCCACGACCATAGTCGCTGCATGTATGAGGGCGGAAACAGGAGTCGGGCCCTCCATGGCATCAGGAAGCCAGATATGCAGGGGGAACATTGCACTCTTTCCCGCGCCTCCGATAAACATCAGGCCGAGAGCCAGAGGCAGCATCGTCCTCGCTGCGCCCAGGGCGGGGGCATCAGGACTGAAGGAGAAGGTTCCCATATAGAATCCGTAGACAAGAATGCCTATGAGGAAGCCCAGATCCGCAAACCTCGTGACGATGAATGCCTTCTTCGAAGCGGCGATGGCCTCCGGTTTAGTATAGTAGAAACCGATAAGAAGATAGGAACTAACTCCCACAAGTTCCCAGAAAATGTACATCTGGAAGATATTGGTCGCCACCACCAGTCCGAGCATGCTCATCGTGAAAAGCGAGAGGAACGAATAATATCTCTGGAAGCCCCTCTCCCCCTTCATGTATCCGAACGAATAGATGTGGACCATGAAGGATACCGTGGAGATGACCACAAGCATCATCACTGAAATCGGGTCAAGCAATATCCCGAGATCTATATGAAGGCTGCCGTTGAAAGGAAGCCACTCGAAATTCCATGGAATCTGCGTAGGCCAGATGCCCGAGGCGTCCCTTCCCGCTCCGAAATAAGAAAAAGCCGTCCAGTAACTGAGAACGACCACCAGACCGGTCACGACGGTACCTGCGGCACCTGCAACCGACGGACGCAGCCTTGTCCCGAGCAGTCCTATGAGAATGAAACTCAGAAACGGAAGCAAAAGTATCAGAATCGTATATTCCATAATCTCCTGTATCATTTTATTACCACTTCATCTTGTCCAGATTCCTTACCTGGATGTTGCGGATGTTGCGGTAGATGTTTATGATTATTGCGATTGCCACTGCCGTTTCCGCAGCACTTATACCTATGGCAAACAGGGAAAAGAAGAATCCCTCCAGATGTTCCGGGAAGAGGAAGCGGTTGAACACCACGAAATTGATGTCCACCGAATTAAGTATAAGTTCAACCGATATAAGCATCGCCAACAGGTTGCGGCGCGTCAGGAAACCGTATATCCCGACGAACATCAGTATGGTCGAGACTATCAGATAATATTCCATTGGTATCATATCTCTTGCTCCTTTTCCTTTAACGTTTTCTTGCTATCATCAGGCCTCCTATTATGCAGGCGAGAAGCAGTATGCTTATCACTTCAAACGGAAGGACATATCCGTCCTTTCCGGTAGACATCAGGGCATGGCCGATAGTCCGCATCGCCAGTTCGCCGTGCTCGAAACTGGACGGGATGAACTGATGCTTCAGCATTACGAAAAGACAGATTCCCATAGCGGCCAGAGTCGCGCCGAGACCGGCGAACAGTTTGCTTTTCTTCAGTTTTTCCGCCTGGTCACCTTCACTGGATGTCAGAAGGATGGAAAACACGTAAAGTACGGTTATTCCTCCTGCATAGACAAGCAGTTGGACGGCTCCAAGGAAGGAATAGTTCAACTGGAAATAGATTCCGGCCGTTCCGAACAGGACGAAAAGGAGATAGGTCGCCGACCTCAATATCCTTTTTGTCGTCACGGCAAGGACCGCACTCACCACGATGAACAGGGCGAGCACGATAAAGACTATAAGATCAAGTGTTATCTCCATGACTATTGTTTGTTCAATGTTTTGACAAGTTTCTCCCTTGTGAATACGGCATGTTCGAAAGCGGTCGAGAACCTTATCGCATCATGGGGACACGCATTCACGCAAAGGTGACAGAACATGCACGACCCCAGGTCGTATTCGTACTTCACAAGTTTCTTTTTCGGTTTCCCCGTCTGCGGATCGGTAACGGTCTCGGATATGATGCGGATCGTACCGTTGGGGCAGGCCATCTGGCACAGGCCGCAGGCGATGCACCTGTTGTTGCCGTTCTCGTCCGTCGGCATGACCAGTTCCCCGCAGAACCTTTCGTTCATCCTGAGCGTCGCCCTGTTTTCCGGGTACTGCTCCGTTATCTTCTTGGTAAAGAATTCCCTGAAAGTCACCTTCAGTCCCGTAAGGAGAGAACCGAGACCTGTAAAAATTCCTTTGATATATCCAGCCATAACTTCAGTTCAATTTATTCTACAAATCCTAGAAATGCAGTCCGAACACGACCACGATGACCATCAGCAACAGGTTGAGGAGTCCGATAGGTACAAGGTATTTCCACTCCAGAGTCAGTATCTGGTCTATCCTGAGCCTCGGGAAGGTCCATTTGATCCACATCAGCAGCCATACCACGAAAAGCGCCTTCGCAAAGAACCAGATGAATCCCGGAATGGCGTCCATCACCGCATTGAATCCGTCCAGCCCCGGAATGTGCAGAGGCATCCAGCCTCCGAGGAAGACTGTCGCGGCAATGCTTGAAACGATGAAAAGGTTCACGAACTCCGCGACATAAAACAGCCCGAAATGCATACCCGAATACTCGGTATGGTATCCGGCGGTAAGTTCCGACTCCGCCTCGGGAAGGTCGAACGGTCCCCTGTTCACCTCGGCGTTTCCGGCTATCAGATAGATTATGAACGCTATCAGGGCAGGGATATGGCCCTTGAAGATGAACCAGCCGTCAGCCTGCCTCATCACGATTTCCGAAAACTGCATCGTATCCGTCAGCACGACGATGGTCAGGATGGAAAGACCTATCGACAGTTCGTAACTGATCATCTGGGCACCGCTTCTCATCGCGCCTATCAGGGAGAACTTGTTGTTGGAACTCCATCCGGCCAGAAGGATTCCGACCACACCGATGGAGGATGCCGCCATGAAGAAGAGGATTCCCACATTGAAATCCAGGATCTCCATCCCCCTGTTGATCGGGATGTAGGCAAAAGCCATCACGGAAGCGAGAATGACTATGAACGGAGCGAGATTGTACAGGAACTTGTCTGCATGACGGATGATGATGATTTCCTTTGTCAGCATCTTGAACACGTCACAGAAGACCTGAACGGAACCCCACGGTCCCACCCTCTGGGGGCCGAGACGGCACTGGAAAGCCGCACAGACCTTGCGCTCCATATAGATCATTATTATGGCTATTATCACATACAGCAACAGCAGGCACACGCCTATCGCCACGCATTCGAGGAAGACGGCAAGCCCTTCCGGCATCACCGATGTCAGTTGGGTATGTATCCAGTTTGTTACAACACCGAAATCAAACATATATCTTCGTTTTATCTGTCAATATCCGGAACAACATAGTCGAGCGTACCTCCGATAGCTATCAGGTCGGCAATCTTGGCACCCCTGGTGATAGTGTCGATACATGACACGAGAGGAAGACCGGTGGAGCGGAACTTAAGCCTGTACGGAGACTTGTCCCCCCGGCTTTCGAGATATACGCCGAACTCTCCCCTGCTGCCCTCGACAGCCGAATACCAACTGCCTTCAGGAAGTTTGACAAGGGGACGGACCTTCATCTGGTACTCTCCTTCAGGAATGTTGTCTATCAGTTGCTCTATTATGTTCATGCTCTCCTCTATTTCCTTCATCCTGACCATATATCTGGCAAAGCAATCCCCCTCGGTGAAGGTTATTTCCTTGAAATCGACCTTGTCATAGACTCCGTACGGATGCCTCTTGCGGACATCGCAGGCCCAGCCTGACGCCCTTCCCGTACCTCCGGTCGCACCGAACGAGATGGCATCCTCGCGGGAAAGCACCCCAGTGCCGACGAGTCTTGTGCAGGCGATGACGTTCCCGGTGAATATTTCATGATATTCATTCAGTTTCGGACGCATGTAGGCGATGAACTCCTTGGTCTTCCTTACGAAATCAGGATGGATGTCGGCCTGGACTCCGCCTATCCTGTTGTAGGTCTGGATAAGCCTTCCACCGGTGGTCTGCTCGAGGATGTCGAGAACCTTTTCCCTGTCCCTGAAACCGAGGAAGAACACCTCCAGAGCACCCATGTCCTGCGCGAGGCAGGATGCGAACAGCAGGTGAGAATCTATCCTCTGGAGTTCGTCCATGATGGTCCTGATGTACTGTATCCTGTCGGACACCTCCAGTCCCATTGCCTTCTCTATGCACATGCACAGGGCGTGACGGTTCTGCATCGCCCCCAGATAGTCAAGCCTGTCCGTCAGACCGAGGGTCTGGGGATAGGTCATGGACTCGCACATCTTCTCTATACCCCTGTGGATATAGCCGCAATGCACGTCCAGTTTCCTGATGATCTCGCCTTCCAGAGAAACCCTGAACCTGAGCACTCCGTGAGTTGCCGGGTGCTGCGGGCCGATATTGATCACATATTCGTCATCCTCGAAAAGCGGACGGCGCTTGAGGATGAAACTGCCGTCCTTGGTGACCTCATACGTAGGGGCATCGTCATTGGTCTCCTCGTTCTCCACCGGAATGCCGTTCCATGACGGGTCGTAATCCTTTCTGAGCGGATACCCTTTCCAGTCATCCCTCAGATAGAGCCTGCGGAGATCCGGATGCCCGATGAACCTGATCCCGAGAAAATCGTATGCCTCACGCTCGTTAAGGTCAGCCGCCTTCCATATATCATGCACGGAAGGCAGGGTGGCATTGTCCCTGTCCGGATCCAATGTCCTCAACACCACATTCTCTCCGGTCGAAGTATTCTCGAGATGATATACGCATCCGAGCCCTTCGTCTCCCCAGTCCACTCCTGTGAGACTCCGGAGGAAATCAAAGCCGGCCTCGTCCTTCAGGAAAGACGCGACCTTCCTGAAATCCTCTGCAGGGACGGTGAACATGCCCTCCCCTGCTTCAGACCACTGTACCTGCGGCACGAATGCCGCCATCCTGTCCTTTATATCAAGATTGTTCTCCATAATACTATCCATTATGCCAGTCCTGACTCATCATAATCATCCTTGCCTTCGGATCTGCCGACACCTTCCGCCATAAGCCTTTCGTATTCCTTCTCGCTTATGCCCTTGTTGATACCGCCGAGGAAACGCTGCGCCTTCACCTTGCGCTGCAACTGCATCAGACCGTAGAGCATGGCTTCGGGTCTCGGAGGACATCCCGGAATATATACATCGACAGGCAGGATCTTGTCCACTCCGCATACCACATGGTATGATTTCTGGAACGGACCGCCGCTGATCGCACATCCTCCGGTCGCTACCACATATTTCGGATCGGCCATCTGGTCATAGAGACGCTTGAGCACCGGTGCCATCTTATACGTGATGGTTCCTGCCACCATTATGAAGTCCGCCTGACGAGGCGAGGCACGTGCCACTTCAAAGCCGAATCTTGCAAAATCATATCTGGCGGCTCCGATGGCCATGAATTCGATTCCGCAGCAACTGGTCGCGAAGGTAAGGGGCCACAGGCTGTTGCTCCTTCCCCATTCGATCACATTATCAAGGCAACCCACTATCACATTCGCCCCGTTCTCGTTCAGTTCCTTGAGCATCTGCTCTATATACTCATTGTCGTTGAAATCCTCGTATTTCATCGACTTTATGTTGACATTACGTTTCATATATCCCGTAATTAATTTTTATCCGTCCAATCAGGAATCCCCGCCGGGCTATTTCCATTCCAAGGCGCCTTTCTTCCAGGCGTATGCAAGACCCAACACAAGAATCAGCAGGAAAAACAGCACGCTGAAAAGTCCGTACATCCCCAGATCCTGGACCACCACGGCCCATGCGAACAGGAAAACCGTCTCCACATCGAACATGAGGAAAAGGATGGCAAACAGGTAATAACCCACCTTGAACTGCATCCAGGACTTTCCCCTTGTCGGGATACCGCACTCGTAAGCCTCTCCTTTCTGGGGGTTGTACGATCTCGGCGCGACAAGTTTCGCTATACCTATGGCTGCCGCCACGATAAGGATGGCGATAAGGATTACAACGACCAATAATACGAAATTGTTCATATCTGTAAAATTATTGTCTGTTATGGAAATGTTCCTGCCGGGGCCTTGCGGCAGACCGGCAAAATGCCCTGAAGGCCGGGAGGTCTCCGGGATTAACTGATCCAGGCGCAGAAACAGCCTGGAGGCGTCTGATGACTAAATGATTATACGTTCCAGCGCAAAGACGAAGTAGTCGGCCATCCTGCCCGGGATAGTATCCTGACAGCAGGAACGTGGCACTTCCTTGCCGGACAGATCCGGCAGCGGACAAGAGCCTGACCTGCCGGGGAGGACTGTCCTGCACCATGATACGGGCGCAGCGGAGACCACATTCCCGGAAATTGTCAGTTCCATATATCCCTCCATCGCTGGGGAGGCGGTATCGAATGCAGGTACGCTGAAGACAGTCCCGACACAAGCATCCGGGATTCCGGCTGTCTGGCCGTCCCGGGACGGGATAAAAGCCGCAACTCCTATAAGTATCACGGCGACAATCAAATATCCTATCTTCCGAAAAGCGTACATTCCCTGCACCTGACTAAAAGCGCCGCAAAGTTAAACAAAAAATCCGAACTGCATAATTTCAGTTCGGATTTGTGTTCCTGCGGCTTGCCGCAGAATGGCTAATAAGGAATGATATCCTGACGGACCGTGATTATCGCGCAATAAAACGATGCGACATCACCGATTCTCAACTCGTCCGAGCGTTCCTCTCCGGTCCGGTTCGGAGGTACCGACAGATGCAGTCTTGCCTTGTCGTAACCCTCATCCGTCATCTCTCCGATGCCCGTCATGCTGACCTCATCTGCAAAGTATATGGACAGGCCATCCTTTTCAAAATAGTAATTGTAAAACGGTCTGACACAGTCAAGATAGTAATCGAACTCCCCGCCGCTCCCGGGAATCATTATCTGATAACCGTGCGCATTGATCCGGCCTGTGACCGTCTCTATGTACACTCCCTCATATATACACCCTCCATCCATCATTGGCTTACAGGAAGACAGGCACATTGCCGCTATGATAAGGCATATCGATATGGGTTTCATAGTTTTAACGTTTTAGATCATTTGATTTTTTGCTTCAGATTCTTCGCTGACGCTCAGAATGACAGGGAAACTGTACATCACTGACCGAGAAGGATGTCGGCATAGACAGGAAGGTGGTCGGAAGTGACTGCCACATCTCCGGCGTAGAATTTCGAACATACTCCAGAAGAAGTCACTTCGTATGAACCGGTATCCTTCAGGGCGAATATGTAATCTGCACAGTTCACCGGATCTTCCGCAGGGTAGGTAGGATGTTTCGGAGTAAGCATCACCCAGTCCTTCCGGATCTCGGAAACGACTTCACTGTCAGGGAATGAATTCATATCCCCTCCAAGGAAAACCGGTTTTGAACCGCCGCTGTAACGCTTCTTAAGTTCATCGCTGATTCTTCTTACACCGAGAATCCTGTCATTTTCTCCCCTGACCTCAAGATGGGTCCCGGCAAAAACGAAATCCTCGAATTCCACCACGACACAACTCCTGTCCTCCGAACCGGTATCCTTCGGCAGGCTTATCACAAACCTGTCCACGACCTTAAGGCCTTTGCTCCATGCAGCCCCGTTTCCATACTCACCGCCCCGGTAGTCCATTGCCTTTCCGAAGAAACAGTCCCAGTCCAGATAGCCGGCAAACCTTGCAAGCTGGTCGTAATCATGTCTTTCGTTGTTCCTGTCAAGTTCGTTCAGCACCATAGCATCGGCATATATCTCCTTCATCATTGAGGCTATGACCGGAGCGCTGTCCGTCATCTCCTTGCTGAACGCCCCGACATTATACGCCACAAGCCTTATCGATCCCTCCTCCTTGACATACACAGTCTCGGGATTGCCCGTCTGTCCGGGATCCCTCTCATTGGAATTGCCGG
>CALVAE010000109.1 GCA_944325465.1 uncultured Bacteroidales bacterium
GAGAATCCGGAGGATGCCCTCTATCTCATGTGCGGTCCTCCTATGATGACCAAATCAGTGCTGGGGCTGCTTGACAGTCTCGGTGTCCCTTCCGAAAACATTCTCTTCGACGATTTCGGAGGTTAAAAACAATAGAAAGACGGTCCGGGCAAACGGGCCGTCTTTTTTTTATTATCAGTTCATGACTTTCAAGAAACCGGATTCCGGGATTTACTGTACATACCGGAGAAGGATTTTCCTTACATGGTCGGAAAATTTCTTCGCCCCGTCCGTAGTCGCTTCGAACACTTCCGCAAGGTTCTTATACTTCATGAGTTCAATTGCATTCTTTTCATTCCGGAAAATATTGCCGATATATTCTTCGTAGGAATCATCTCCTGCATGTTCAAGTTCAGTTATCCTGTCGCATTCCAGAGCGATTGAGGAAAAGCACGCCTTCATGTCAGACATCAGGGAAATTATCCTGACCATGGAATCCGCCTCCGCATCTATGTACTGGGCAAGGTCAACAAGAGGCTGGTCAATCTTTTCAGGCATATACAGGAGAATGGACTTTGCCGAAGTGTTTATCTGGTCAAGGAATTCATCGATGTATATGGCCAGAACCTGCAAATCATCCCTGTCTACCGGATACAGGAGGACTTCATATAAAGCCTCATAGAATTCAGACAGAAGGGCATCCCCTTGAATTTCACACTGTTTCACGTCTTTTTCGAGTCTTGCCCACTCCGTCTTGTCCGTACTTCTTACAAGATCATACAAGGAAACTGCCGCCTGTTTCCCCAATGCAACCTGACGGCTGAAAATAGGAAGGAAATGCGATTTCGCCTTGGTGAATTTCCTCTGTCTTCTGAATAATCTCATATATGACTATTACCTTAAGAAGTCAAATTTACATAAAAAAGCATACAAAAAGAGAAATTATTACAAAAAACAGAAAAAGTATGCTAAAAAACAGCAAAAGGGATTTTTCCGGCGCCGAAGACTATTGCGGGGAAACGGAATATTGCCAAGATTTGCAACAAAAAGAATGAAAACAATCAACAGACATAAAGGCCGGAGACAAGCTCCTTCTTCGCGCGTTCGCGCCATCGCCTTACTCATTTTTTCATGTTGTATTCCGGCCTTTTATACCGGATGCTCCTCCGGGAAATACGACCCGGAGGAGTACTGCCGGTATTCTATCCGCATGGACACCGAATCCGTTTCCTGCGGACCGCATTCTTCAGCCGGTGCCGGGCCGGATGTCCCCATCAGACATTCGGACATATTCATATTCAACGATGACGCGCTCAAACGGCTGGACTCGTACCAGAGGATACAAGGCAGCGGACCGGTCACGGCCGCTTCAAGAAAAGGCGATAAAATCATGGTAATCGTTGCGAATTCTCCCCGGACAAGAGAAGAGTGGCGGAACGTGAATTCGTTCGAAGGCTTCCAGGAAGAGATAACACTTCTGGAACGGGAAAGCAGGGAATCACCGGTCATGACTTCCATAACAGGGATAACCGCCGGTTCAGGACAGACATACCGGGCAGACCTGGAACGGCTTGTTTCCGAAATCCGGATAAACTCTATAAGGACGGATTTTTCAGGACGGGAATATGACGGAGAGCCATTGACAGACGTAAAGGTTTTCCTTACGAATGTAAATGCCTCCTGCAGGATGCTGCGCAGTGAAGATTTCAGGCCGGAACTGATAATCAATCCCGGATTCCTTGATATGGATACGGTATCCGGATTCAGGGACACCGGAATGATATACCGTGAAATAGAAGAAGACATCGGGGAAGACGCGGTATATCCGGGAATAAGCCTGTTCTGCTATCCGAATGACGGAGCAGAGGAATCCGCAGGTTCGCCGTTTACCAGGCTGGTCATCGAGGGGAAAATAAGAGGCAATACGTACTGGTATCCCATCAGCATCAACAGGGGCGGTTTCGGAATCGCTTCCGGAGGAAACGGGAAAGGGATAGGCAGGAATATGTGCTACACCTATGATATCACAATACGCAGAGCCGGGACAAAGGACCCTGACATACCCGTCAGTCTGGAGGATGTCACTGTCAGTTGCCCGATAGAACCCTGGAAAGAGACAGACAATGGAACGGTTTCATTCTAAACTTAACTGTATATGAAAGACTCAAGTGCAAAACCGGATTTACCGGTATTCCGGCCTTGCTCCGGTATCTTCAGTTCGTTCACAGGCATAGCCGCACTTATTGCAGTCTGTGCCTGTGACAAGATACCTGGACCGGAATACGGCGGATACGGGGAATCGGCGTCTTCCTTGCCAAGGGAAAAGACAGAACTTGTCCTAAGTGCCGGATCATACGACACCAGGGCGATTTCTCCGGACGAAGACCTGTTCACGGATTTCAATATCTTCATTTTCAATGAGGACGGACTGATGGAAGAGCACATTTATGCCGATATAGCCCAAATGCACAGCAACGATGACGGGGACTGGGCCTACGACATACAGCTACTGGAAGGATGCAGGTACTCCATATACGTCTGCGCCAACACCGGATTCAGGCTAGCCTGCAGGAACCTTTCCGAACTGCTCGGATACAGATTCCATATCGCCTATCCCGATGACTACAGCATAGGTATGGCAATGAGCGGGATACGGCACATAGAATATGCAGGAGAAAGCGAAATCAGGGTCCCTCTGAAACGAGCGATGGCAAAGATATCCCTCAATGTGGACAGGAGCAAGCTCGACGACGGTATAGAATTCAAGGTAGTCATGGTCAGGATATGCAATTGTCCGAGAAACATCAGGCTCTTCGGGGATAGCGGTCTGGATGAAAACAACGGATCGTTCGCCTCGGGATTCAGCAGGACAGATCTGGAAACGGATCCGCTTAATATAAACACGGATGGACAGGTCAGCGGTGATGTCAGCCTGTATCTGCTTGAAAACCTGCAGGGGAAGCCTTTGGGAGAGATAACTGATTATGCCGACAAGGTCTTTGAGGACGGAGACTCACATGAACGACTGTGTTCTTATCTGGAAATCACAGCCGAATATATTTCCGCCGACTACCATTCCCGGCCAGGAGAAGGGCTTGTCTACAGGCATTATCTTGGAGAAGGTCCGTCCGATTTCAACGTTGAAAGGAACTGTCACTACCACATCACTGTCTGCCCGGAAGGGACAGGCATTTCCGGAACAGGGTGGAGAGTCGACAAAAGCGGGCTGGAACCCTCTACGGATACCTAACGGATATAGCGGGAAGTGAATGTGTCAGCCTTGGCAAGGTCTTCAGGAGTGCCCTCGAACACCACCCTTCCGCCGGCATCCCCCGCATCAGGCCCGAGGTCTATCACCCAGTCGGCAGACCGTATCACATCCGGATTATGCTCCACCACGACTATGGAATGGCCTTTGGCAATCAAGGCATCGAAAGACTTGAGGAGTTTCTCGACATCGTAGAAATGCAGACCGGTGGTCGGTTCATCAAAAATGAACATTATCCTTTGCCTGCCGCTACGCGGTTGCGGGTCGTTAAGGGACAGGAAATAGGCCAGTTTGATTCTCTGGCTTTCCCCTCCGGAAAGAGTGCTGCTGCTCTGGCCGAGTTTGATGTAGGACAGTCCCACATCCGCAAGAGGCTGAAGCCGTTCGGCTATTCTTCTTGCCATAGGATCCGTCTGCTCACCGAAGAACTGCATGGCCTCGTCCACACTCATATTCAATATATCGTCTATGTTCTTGCCCTTGTACCTGACTTCGAGGATATCAGGCTTGAAACGTTTCCCTCCGCAGGCTTCACAGGTCATTGTGACATCCGCCATGAACTGCATCCCTATCTTCACGAAACCTTCACCCTGACATTCCGGACATCTGCCGCCATCCATATTGAAGGAGAAGAAGGACGGAGTATATCCGTTCAGTTTTGCATACTGCTGTTCTGACAAAAGTTTTCTGATGTCGTCATATACCTTCAGATAAGTGACTGCATTGGAGCGTGAACTCTTCCCTATCGGATTCTGGTCCACATATTCAACTGCAGATATCCGGTCTAGATTTCCGGACAGGCCACGGAAAGTTCCAGGAGCGGTCCCGGTCTGGTTGATATGACGGAAAAGCGCAGGATAGAGTATATCCCCCACCAGAGAAGACTTGCCGCTTCCGCTGACTCCGGTCACGACCGTAAGCACACCGAGAGGGAACCTGACATCTATATCCTTGAGATTGTGCTCCATTGCACCCTCAACGGTAATGGAATAGTTCCAACCGTGTTTCGGCCGGACATATCTGGACCTTACACCGTTGAGATACTGCAGGGTAAGAGACCTTGACATTGTCTTCCTGTCTGTCTTGTCCCCTATCCTGCCGCAGAATACCACTTCCCCTCCGTCGACTCCGGCCTTCGGGCCGATATCAATCAGCATGTCGGCGGCACGCATGATTTCTTCGTCATGCTCGACGACAACCACAGTGTTGCCGATATCCCTCAACCTTTTCAGTACAACTATAAGCCGGTCAGTATCACGTGGATGCAATCCTATGCTTGGTTCATCCAGAATATACAGCGAACCGACAAGGGAACTGCCCAAGGCCGTGACCAGATTGATTCTCTGGCTCTCCCCTCCCGATAGGGTATTGGATGCCCGGTTGAGCGTCAGGTAGGAAAGGCCTACATCCCTGATATACTGCAGACGTGAGGTTATCTCCGCTACAGCCTTCGATACAATGCCTTTCTCATAATCGGTCAGTTCCAGAGTCCTGAAAAAATCAAGCAGGCTGTCGACATTCATACACAGCAGTTCGTGGATATTCTTCCCTCCCACCTTCACATACAGCGCGTCCTTCCTCAAACGGCTGCCTCCGCACTCCCTGCACACTGTCTTGCCCGAATAGCGGCTGAGCATGTATTTGTACTGTATCTTGTACTTGTTGGCCTCCACCCATCTGAAGAACTCGTTAAGCCCTATAAGCGAATCCTCTTCCGTATCGGCATGTCTGCCCTCCCATATAAGCCTGCGCTGCTCTTCCGTAAGATTATGCCACGGCTCGAAAACCGGTATTCCGTATCTTTCCGCATTCCTTATCAACTGGTCCCTGAACCAGCCCATCTTCTCCCCTCTCCAGCAGGCAATCGCCCCGTCATATATGCTCTTGCTCTGGTCCGGTACCACCAGTTCCTCGCTGATTCCTATTATCTTTCCCAAACCTCCGCATACCGGACAGGCCCCCAGAGGGCTGTTGAAACTGAACATATATTCGTCCGGCTGCCGGAAAGTCATCCCGTCAGCCTCGAATCTGCTGACAAACTGCCTGAAAGTCGCCGGACGGATTCCATCAGGATACTCGACATATACATACATCGTCCCCTCTCCCCTGTCAAACGCGGTCTGGACGGAGGAATGCAACCTGGTACGCAGGTCTTCCCTACCCGTTTCCTCCAGGGACTTCAAGTCAGGCATCTTCAGCCTGTCCACCAGCAGATAAAGGTTCTCCGGATAGTCCCCTGCCTCCGCCCTTTTCATCACGTCCTCGATACGGATTACCTTGTCTGAAAAGAACCGGGAATAGCCGTCCTCCTTGAGACGGAGCATCAGTTCCACCTTGTCTTCCCTCGAATTCCACCCTATATCCGCAAGCAGATATACCGCTGCTCCCACTGCATCCCGGATTTCATGGATATATTCCATCACATCATTGACACTGTGGCACTTCACCTCCTGTCCCGATATCGGGGAATAGGTCCGTCCTATCCTTGCGAATATTATCCTCAGATAATCATATATTTCAGTGCTCGTGGCAATTGTGGAACGGGGATTTCTCGTATTGACCTTCTGCTCGATTGCAATAGCGGGAGGAATGCCTTCAATCAGATCCACATCAGGCTTGGACATCCTTCCGAGGAACTGTCTCGCATAGGAAGAAAGGCTTTCAGCGAAACGTCTCTGCCCTTCAGCAAACAATGTGTCAAACGCCAGGGATGACTTGCCGGATCCGGAAATTCCGGTTATCACGACAAATTTACCCCTTGGAATCTCTACGGAGACACTCTTGAGGTTATTGACCCTTGCATTGTGTATTATGATATTCCCTTCGTCAGACATATTGTTCATATATTCAAAGCAATCTGCAAATTTACTAAAATTCGCGATATAAAGCCTGAAACCGGCATCAATCCTTTCCCTGGGCAATGATTTCCGCTCCGGACGATTTATTGTATCCTGATCCAGTCTGAATAGGACGTGCTGGCACCGGAAAAGCAACCTGACCCTCCGGAGACATTGGTATAGGCGAAAGTCACGGGAGAAAGCCCGATGAAACCCAGGACATTGTTACCCTTGTCATTGCAGGCGATTTCGTACCGCAGCCTCTCCCTGGAAATCCTCTGCAATTCGACACGGAACCAGGCATTCTCACCGTTGGCTGAAAAAGAAGGCACGGTGACTTCTAACTCTTTTCTCTGACCGTTGAAAGTATCATCGGAAATTCCGTAATACCTCACGCCGTCCATCCAGGATACATCGAAAGGGCCGACATCCAGAAAAGAAGATTCAGGAGAATTGCCGAACGCCAGGTCCAGGGAATAACCGATCTGAGAATCATCCGGCACATCGTCATTTTGTATAGTTCTGAAACACACGGCATAAGCATCTTCTGTCCCTGCATCGTCCACAAAGGAGAAACGGACATTCAGATTCTTTCCTGACATCGAGCAGGACACTTCCGGCACCGGGGCTTCTCCGGGAATCACGGTCCTTGCAGACGCGGTGGGAAAACCCTCCGACCCGGCAGTCACCACGATCTCATCTCCCGGTCCAGCGGTAAAATCGCCAGGTATGAGCCCGTAGAACGATTGGACCGTAATGTCATCATTCTCAATGACAAGTTCCGAATTTCTGTAAACCCTGAGAGTACACCTAGCCTCTTCGCTGAACTCCCGTTCTCCTGCAGCGGAAGGGACCGCATAGATGTACATTGAAAGGTTTCCCGAACCGGGATAGAAGGGATCAGTCCTGACATATCCGTCCAACATGAACAGAGGGTCCTCTTCGAGTCCTTTCAGGTCGAACTCCACCTCGCAGGCCGATACGGCCACACAGCAAAGAAAAACCGATATAAGATGCTTTTTCCTCATGTTCAGAACTTAAAAGTGTAACTGAAAGACGGGATTATCGGGAATATCGCCCGCCCGGTACCGTACAGACTCTTGTCTTCGCGTTCTTCAACGGCAACAAAGACGACATTCTTCCTGCAGTAGGCATTGTAAATCCCTATGTTCCATACGTGTTCCAGGCCTCTTTTCGAGACCTTCCTGAAATTCGCCCCCAGATCCAGTCGGTGGTAGTCAGGAAGCCTCACATTGTTCGGTCTGGTGTATATCCTGTCGAATACCTCACCCGGATTATAAATGTGCGTCGGTACCGTCATCCTGTTGCCGCTGTGATAATTCCAGGAAGCATACAGGTCAACTGCCCGGCACACCTTCCAACTTCCCATAAGAGTCAGTTTATGCCTGTTGTCATATCGGTGCGGATACCAGTCATACCAGATGTCATCAAAGCGCCGCTGGCTCCATGACAAGGTATAATATGCCGTCAGAGAGAGTCTTGAAGAATGCCATCCGAATTCAGTTTCCACACCATAAGAGCGGCCGTGCCCCCTGTTGAAGGACGTCTCCCATTGGTCAAGCGGAGGGAACAGGGCATTCGCCCCGGAATATTCCAGAAGATTGTCCATTGTCTTGTACCAGCCTTCCACATTCAGCCGGAAATTATGGGGCAGGCTGCAGTATATTCCTCCGGACACCTGGCGGGAATGCATCGGAGCGACTTTCGGAGTCGACGGGAGCCAGCAGTTTGTCGGGATATCAAGGTATGTTGTCGAGACCAGGTGGGCAAACTGGTTCATCTCTGTATATGACACCTTGAAATCCACATTGTCGCTGCATCCTACACTCAGTGACAGTCTCGGTTCCAGTCTGTTCCACACCTTTCCCGAAACACCGTACATGGCATATCTTAATCCGAGATTCAGACTGACCTTGTCCCAAAAGCGCATTTCATCCTCCGCATAAAGGGAAAATTCATGTCCGTCATAATGCCCAGAAGAAGAATTCTCCTCATAATCAATGCCGTTGTCAGCCGTCCCCCATCTGGAAACATTGTAGATATGATACTGATATGAAGTTCCTAACCTTACATTATGTATTTTGTGCGGCTGCCAGAACAGATCGGCGTTCGCCGCAATATCCTCCGTTCTGGAACGGTTCGTTTCATCTACGGAGACACCGTAACCATATTCCCGGAATTCCCGGTCGATCCAACGGTACCACACGTCCGCCCTGCTGCCTGTATAATACAGGACTGACTTCATCCTCAGATTGTCCCTGATCCGGTATGACCAGTTCAACGATGCAAGGGTATTTCCCCATCTTATGTCCGTATTGATGTTATCCATCTGCGCTCCCTGGACAGACTGTCCGTCAACGGAACCGGATGCCGACGGCGGCGTATCCAGATCAAGCCGGAGGTGGTCCGAACCATGATAGAATTTAAGGGAAAGTATATTGTCCTTGCTGAACCGATGGGTGACCGAAGCGTTCATGTCATAAAAGGCGTATGTCCCGCCAATGGTCTCCCCGTCCTGGTTCTGCCTGTTCACAAGGGAGATGACAGGGGCGAGCACCGCGTCCATCCAACTGCGTCTGAATGCGATGCTGAAAGATGTCCTGTCGCGGACAATCGGTCCTTCAAACCTGATGCGTCCGTCAATAAGGCCCAGCATAAAGGTCCCGTGGTATTTCCCGAAGTCCCCGTCTTCGGTGGTCACATCCACCACAGAACTCAACCGTCCTCCGTACCTGGCCGGAAAACCGCTCTTGTAGAAGTCAAGATGATCCACCACATCGGTATTGAAAGACGAGAAAAGGCCTCCGAGATGGCTTATCTGATACATCGGCACACCGTCCAGAAGAAAAAGGTTGTCAGACCCCTCACCTCCGTGGACATACAGGCCGGACATCAGTTCCGTTCCGGAGTTCACCCCGGGAAGATTCTGGATGGCCTTGATGAGGTCCGGGGAACTGAAGACCACATTGCCGTACAGGAAATCCACGTCATCGATCCGGTCATGGCCGGTCTGGCTGCGGGAAGCCTCCTCACCATATTTGTCCGCCGTAATCCTTGCCTCTGCAATGCTGTCCCTCCTTTCCGTCACCTGCAGTGAATCCGGGGAAAATGATGTCGCCCCTGAAGCCACACATGACAACGTCAAGGCCACTACACACCCGATGATCCTCAATGACAGACCGGCCCCATATCCGAAGATTCCTTCCATAGACCGGCAAAGATAGGAAAACAAATCGATAAAAACCGAGCCTTATTTCCATTCCTGCGGTATATTTTCATAATCGGAAAGATTACCGCAACCTACGAAACATGCTCCGAAAATCAGCGGGGTAACAAAATAATCGGGAAGCCTATGTCTGTCATATAAATGATATTTGACCCCGTTTATAATCGTATAAGGCGATTCTCCTGTCAGATTCGGGCAATTATAGAAAGTCGTTTCAAAATTGTAGACTTTTCTGTTATTGTCAAATATGCTGACCGGTATGGATGTCAACTGAAAGCAGTCAACGAAAATATTTGCCATTGAAGTAACGTTCTCACAGTTCCAGAATACTTTTTCCGGAACTGTAGTTATTGACGTATTCCTAAATACATCGTTGAATGTCGACACATTGATGCAATCCCAGAATATCCTTTCAGGAATTTCCTTCATGGATGTGCATCCGTTAAACACGGATGTGAAATTCCTGACATTCACACAGCCTTTAAAGGTATTCTCCGGAATATCCTGCAGTGACGAACAGCCATAAAATGTCTCTACGAAATCCACAGCGGAAGAACATCCTTCAAACAGATTCTCCGGCACGACCGACAATGACTTGCAATTAAAAAACAATCTGGAAAAATAATTTGTATTTTTACAGAATCTGAAAATTCCGTAAGGTATTTCATTCAATCTGTAACAGTAACTGAAAGCATCATTAAAACTATAGACATCGGAAAATGCCCCGATATCATCCCTCGGCACGGATGTAAGAATATCGTTCCTCGTGAAAGCGTTTCCCATATCATTCAATCCTGTCCGACCCCACTGCACGACCTCGGTAACACAATGGGCAGGAATTCCGCTTGAATCCAGACGTGTGACCCGTCCGGATATGCGCACCTCAAAGGAAGTCGGCACATCCGCATCATACTTATGCCAGATCGGATTTTCTGAAGACCATATCTCTTCTCCATAGTATTCAACATCTCCGTCTCCCCAGTCAACATAACAGTCTACCATACCTGCCAGAGGCAGATATGCCGTAAACTCATTCACATAATTCGCCCTCACGATGAATACCATGTCTTCCGGATCTTCCGGGTCCCTGCACAACTGTACTATCTCGACCGTTCCGAGATAAATCCGTCCGTCCGAATCATATAATGAAATCACGGTATGCCGCTCACTGTCGCCGTCATTCGGGACCGCAGTGGCAATCAACCGGTATCCATGATTGCCAAGATCTGTCGTTTCTACGGAAATCCAGTCTGTCCCATCCTCTATACGGGCCGTAAGACCAAGCGATGATGTAATGTCAGCGACAATGGTCTCACCTTCGTATGATAGCGCGAATTTTCTCCTGTTCATGTTGAAATATGCTGAAGCCTGACTGATGGTTATTTCCGTAAAAGGAGTCTCGTTATTCGTCTCTGCATAAACGAGCAGTCTCGCTGTCCTTGCCGAAAAGCCATCGTTCATGGTTGCCTTGAGGGTGATTTCCTCATCCCTCATTTCGGACCTGGACTCCGGTACTATTGAAAGCCATCCCCAGGACTCGTCAGACAATTCCATCCGATAGTCGAAATTCACGCTGAACGGAATGGTGATTTCTCCTCCATCAGGAGAAATGCGGTATTCAAGCCCGTCCTCGAATATTATACGGCTTTCATAGAACGATATCACCTTCACGAAAGCCACTCCGCTTTCATTGGTAGCCATGACGTTTATGAACCCGTCCGTATAGGTATTCGGACACGTGATTCTGATGATACCGCTATTATGACTTTCCGGAACAACTTCTGCAACATAGTTCCCGTCAGATGAGGCGGTGACTATGGTATTTTCATCGGCCCCGGTGAGAGTATAACTGACCATGATGGTCTTTCCTCCGGCTATTCCCGTCACATCTTCCTGAATATCGAATTCAATTCCTATCGGTTGCAGGATGGGCAGTTCGATGACCGTCCCGTCAGCAAGCGTTAGTTCCACCTTAGTATCCGAATGAGTGACGGATGAGAAAAAGGAATTCCCGTCATTCCCCGTAGCAAGTCCTGCCAGAACCCAGGTCCGGCCATTATCGTACGAGATTTCCCAGTTTCTGTCGGTAATCCGCAGTTGGGGAGTAACCGCATCCTTTCCTTCTGCCTGGACACGGTTCCCCTCACTATCAAGCAGCCACTCACCGTCCACTGTCCAATACAGCGTACCGTTTTCTTCCCTAACACTGACTTCCGGAGTATGCGCATCCAGTCCGTCTTCACCGTTGTAGATATTCACCACGCCGCTTCCCGTAAAGACCAGGGAATAGCCTATCGTCTTTCCCTCCTCTACAATTGCAGTGACAGAGGACACGAACTCGTTCTGCCGCAGGGCTTCCAGTATTGTCCTTAAGGACGCTATATTCCGGTTGATATCCTGGCACAGGGCCTCCAGAGCCTCTATCCGTTCGGTGTTTCCGGCAATCGCATCTTCTATTACCTTATCGGATTCCCGGATTTCTTCCATCAGAAAATCCTTGCAACTGACTATTGTCAGGCACACTATAAGCAAAGTACATATTCTTCTATACATAACTGAAATATTTCAATATCATTTCCAATTACCCGGGATTTCCGAATAATCCGATAACAGGTCACACTCGCCGAAACAGGCACCGGACTCAACCGGCATTGAAAAATGATCAGGATTCAGATACCTCTCATATAGATGATACCTGACTCCGTCTATAACTGTGTATGGAGATTCTCCAGACAGTTTTGAACAGCCGTAAAATGTCGTTTGAAAACTGGATACCCTTCTATTGCCATCAAAAATATTCACTGGCAAGTCAGATAATGACCAACAATTGACAAAAGCATTGAAAAAGGAGGTTACCTGCGGACAATTGACGAATAAGCCTTCCGGTATTGATGTAAGCGATCTGCATTCCGAAAACGAATTGAAAAAACTGGTGGTTCTCGGACAATCCCGAAATAGACTTTCGGGCAAAGACTGCAATGAATGACAATATGAAAAAATATCATCGAAACTCCTTGCATTCCTACAGCCTTCAAACATATTTTCAGAAATATTTGCCAGACGATTACACCCTGAAAATGTTCCGACGAAATACTCTGCCGAATTACATCCTTCAAAAAGGGCATCAGGAATGGATACCAGACCATGACATCTGACGAAAGTATAATAAAATGAAATCGCCTTG
Source organism: uncultured Bacteroidales bacterium (assembly GCA_944325465.1). Classification (GTDB taxonomy): domain Bacteria; phylum Bacteroidota; class Bacteroidia; order Bacteroidales; family UBA932; genus Cryptobacteroides. Next base: position 12,516 of record CALVAE010000109.1, read on the forward strand.
CCACAAAAACGGAAAAGGCCGGCAGGGACTTCCGTCAGGTTCCGACAGTCTTCAAATGTACTGTTAAAGTCCGTTACTTCCGAAAAAGAGCCGTTTTCATCAGGTGGTATGCTGATGAGCAGATTATTACGGATAAAAGCATTACTCATGGAAGTCAGGCCTGTCCTCCCCCACTGCCTGACTTCCGCTACCGACGGTGCCGGAATGTTGTCAGAAGACAGGGCGGAGACCCTTCCGGATATGCGCACTGTGAAATCCGTAGCGCCGGATACCTCATAAAAATGAGATGGCTTCTCCGAGGTTATATGCTCCACATCTCCATCTCCCCAGTCCACATGGCAGTCCACCGAACCTGCAAGAGGCAGACAGACCGTATAGTCATTGGTCTGGTTTGCCCTGACAGTGAATATCATGTCATCCGGATTCTCGGCTCCGTCCTGCAACTGGACTATCTCTATTTCATCCAGAAGAGAACCAGTATTGCTGTTTGAAATGCTAATCGTCACCTCCCTGCCCGTACCGGGATTGTCCGAAACGATACCGTTCAGGACAAACAGGTTTTCTTCACGTCTTTCCAGAGAATATGAGAGCCATCCATCGGCAGCATCGGAGACAGATATATCAAGCGAAGTATTTATCATACAACTGAATGGTTGTTCCTCTTGCGAAAGCACGAACCTTTTCCTGTCTATTGAGAAATCCGCAGCTGACTGTATTACCGTTATTTCTGATTGAGGCTCATCCGGATTGTTCAACGCTATGAGTTCAATGATGGCAGTGCGTTCGGAGAATTCATTGTTCATCCCTGCCGTTACGGTTATGGTTCTGTCCTCCATTTCCGCCCGGGTCTGAAGTTGCTCCGTAAGCCACGGTGCCGATGGGATCTCCACATTATAGTCGAAATTCGCACTCACAGGTATCGTTATGGTCGCACCTCTGGCCGGTATGCGGTATTCAAGGCCATGCGGGAAGTGTATCTCCCTCTCGTAAAAATTGATGACCCTGGTCTTCGAATATCCGTTCTCGTCATAGACCGATACCGAGATATGGCCGTCCTCGTAGAATTTGGGACTTGTGATGATGATAGTCCCCTCGGAGATGCTTTTCCTTTCCACCCTGACACGATAGTTCCCGTCAGATGCAGCCGTGACCAAAGTATTCTCCGTCGCGTTGAATACAGTATAGTTCACTGATATCTCTTTTCTGGCCTCCACCCCGGTCTCGTCTCCCTCTATGTCGAATTCTATGAACACATAGAACGGAAGCGAAAAGGAAGTCCCGTCCGAAAGGGTGAATATGACCTGGCTGTTCGTCGTTTCAATGGACTCGAAAAGCGTATCCGCGTCCGCTCCGACAGCAAGACCGACATTCGTCCATGTACCTCCGCCATCGTATGAGATTTCCCAATACCCGTCAGTAATACGCAATTCAGGGACCGTTGCATCCTTGCCTTCACAATATATTCTGGATCCGTTCCCGTCTACCAGCCATTCCCCTCCTACTGTCCAGCAGTATCTTCCATCGGCATCCTTCCTTACGCCTATTTCGGGCATAGGGCAGTCCTTACCGTCAATCCCGTCATATATCCTTATACTTTTGCCGCTATGGAACGATATCATATACCCTGTCCGTCCTCCTTCGGAGAAATCCCTGACGGAAGTGACGAAATCGCTGTCACTGACGGCCTGCACCAATGTCTGCAGGGAAGCGATATCGGTATTGGCCATGGAGACTATATTTTCCAGATTCCCGATCCTGTCGGAATTTTCCTCCACCCGACTCTCCATATCCACATTCCGACTCCACATCCTGTCCAGCCAGGTTTCGGAACAACCTGACAGTGTGAGAGCCAGGCCAATGTAAAATATAAAACGGAAATATCCCATCTTTCTGTTATATTTTTATCTTCAATTCTGTCTTAAAGCCTGAAATACAAAGTCTGTCACAGGAAAACTCCGTCATCGGGTTCCGAATTCAGACCATAAGTCTTGATCAGGACCGATATTTCAGGATCCAGATTCCCTCTGAAAACGTATGAAGGATTCTGACTGCACGATTTCACATAATGTTCCACCGCCTTCTCAAAATTCCCCTGACGGGAATAGAGGACAGCAAGCAGGTAGTTTACCTTGTCGGTCTTTTCAAGTTTCTCAAGGATCCTCATGGCATTGGCGTTCCTGTCGGTTCCCATATAGGCCACTGCCGTATTGAAATCATCGTATGGTTTGAGCAGAAGCAAGGCACCGGCATAGTCCATATCACGAAGAGCCTGCACTCCCCTCATATATACTGTATCCAATACGGTAGTATGTACGGTATCCTTTATCATCCCTTTTCTGTGGAGGTAGAAATTGAACTTGACAGTCCTGAGTTTAGGATACAAGGTTTCCTTGATATAGTTGTATGACTGTGTCTGCCTCAACCTGCTTTCCCTGACATCAGGATTCTTTTCCGTTCTTATGTCCTGATACAGTCTCTTCTGTCCGTCATTCATCACCACATCTTCGAGGACCAGGTCATCCAGGTCGCTCCAGTTTTCAGGAATGCACCTCGGAGTGAACCTGATATCCGGCAACTCATGTCCCGTATCCTCCCAGGTCTCATCCATATTCTCCGATATTCCTGCTGTCATTTTCAGAGAATCCCTGTATTCGTTCATGAAATTCTCGAAATACCCGGACACGGATTCCGAACGTTTCTGTGCAAGTGAAGCGTTGAGAGCAAAGGAGCCTTCAGGAGAAGCAGTTGCGCTTACAATGATTGAATCGAGGTCGAACACTTCGTTTCTGACCAAAGAAGACAAAGTCCTTTTTATAAGTTCGATTTCATAGGCATTGTTGCCGAATTCCGGCACAACATCCGATTTACCGACCTTGAAATCAATATGGGCTTCCGTGTTGGCAGATGCCCTGCGTTCTATGACCTTTGTCAGATATCTTTCCTTATTGTCAGTAAAGGCGGAAATGGAACTGATATAGAATGTCAGAGGCTCGCTCCTCGGGATGGAATATATCCTTCTGTCTTCTTCAAATATATCACCGCTCAGGACGATGTCCACCTTCCTCAACTTCGGTCTCGTATTTATGGTCTGCACGTAATTGTACACGAATTCTCCGTCCGAGTTGACAATTACGGTATCGAGACGGATACTTTCGGTGACAATAGGTACTTTCACGTATTTTCGGTACATCTTGTCCATCCGGTTCTTCCGCCTCTCGTTCATGTTCCTTGCGAACTTGTTGGTATAATGCTCGACCGCCTGCCTTTGGCTGACTCCGTATGCAGAATAGAACATCTCTTCCGAGACAAAGGTGGAATCACTCTTGTAAGCATAGATCTGTGGTATATATCGCTTCAAGAAAATCTCCAGCAGCCTGACATTGATAAATTTTGTCGAATCACTGACTATCCTTGACAGGAACCTGTCATAAAGTTCATATCCCCTGAGTTGGGCTTTCCTGTAAGCCGCTCCTGTGATAATGACACGGTCAAGCCTGACGCTGTCTTCCAAGACAAACATATCCGGATAGAAACGCAACTGCCACTTGCTGTCCATCATGGACGGGGGCACGATAATCTGGAATGCAAGGTCGACCTTCCCGTTCCGCTCCGCAACGTTCCTGAAACGTGCGGTAACCGTTGCCGCCCTGATCACCTCGTTTGCAACCATTTCTCCGGTCTTCTCATCCTTTATGGCTTTCATTATGATCATTTCCCTACCGTCATCATCCCTGACTGTCAGAGTGTCCTTGGCGACAGGGACATCATCCTTGATATCAGGAAGATAATCCGGCTGGTTTCCGAGAGCCAACTGTACTGATCCGGCTTCGTTCTTGCGTAATTTCGACAGTTTCCTGTTCGTGGCACAGGATACCGCGACAATGACCACCAGAATCGATGCAATGATTTTTATTACAGACCTGTTCATGATTTCCGCAATTATCAGAATACATACATTACGGAAACCGAGATATTGTCAAGTTTTATGAAAGCCCTGGGACCGCTTTCCCGGACTTTCATGCACCTGGGACAATGGTAAAGAGAATGTTCTAGCAGTTGCCCCCCCCAGACTCCTGCTCCGAATTCCATATTGAAATGCCTGCTCAGCATCAGAGTATATCCGAACGAGAGACTTGCACCCAAAGCCTTGCCCTCATCAAGGGCATACCTCCAGACGCCGGTATTTGAGAAATCCGAATACTGGCATCTTGCAGCGATCCACCACCCGGAAAAAATGTACCACGGCCAATAGCGTACACCGGCAAAGGCCGTAACCTGACGGTTCCACACTGAAAGACCTGATTTTCTATTGAAAGACCATGGATTATAACGGGCACCTGCCTCCACGGAGAAATGTCTGGACACGTCCATCCCGACATTGAGATTGACCGTACCATAGTTCAACCAGTCCAGCGCATTGGTAGAGACTGCTACATTCTGCGCAGAAACAGACGGAGCCTTTACAGCAATCAGCAGAAAAGAAAAAACGTATAACAGAAGCCGATACTTCATAAGAGTTCAGGTCGAAACGATGCAAAGGTAACAAATTTTCCATAAGGGCATATCAATCCGAGATATTATTTTAAAATCCTGCCACTTATCAGTTCCATTGCAGGGATGCGAATAACCATTTCTTCACAATAATGTTTTCGGGCTATATATGCTTGATTACCTTTGCAGGAACGCCTACTGCTACTGTATTTGCAGGGATGTCATTCGCCACGACAGCACCTGCGCCTATCACGGAATTGTCCCCGATGGTCACGCCTTGCAGGATGGTGACATTGGAACCCACCCAGACATTCTTGCCCAAGACTATAGGGGCAGGATAGGTCATCTTGCGTTTTTCAGGCTCCATAAAATGATTGAGCGTGGCAAACACCACGTTGTGTCCTATCTGGCAACCCTCCCCTATGGTTACGCCACCATGGTCCTGGAAATGGC
>CALVAE010000110.1 GCA_944325465.1 uncultured Bacteroidales bacterium
ACTGTGCATTAAGCCCGTAGTTGCCCGTATAACTGGTATTCGAGTCGGACTGGAGGATTTCGGTCCCACTTACCGTCGTGCTGCTTTCCTGATACGGACGGTTGATTACGCTCTGGCTTGTGGCGAAAGAAAGGTTAGGGAAGAGGGCTCCCCTGGCCTCTTTTATGCCGACTCTGGCATTCTCCACCGCTATCCTGCTTTTCTGCAGGCTGATGTTCTCCTCAAGGGCGTATTCGATGCAACTGCGCAGGGTCCATACGGAAGAAGTGTCCGTGGCGGATTCTTCTGCCATGAACACTTCCTGCGGACTATGCACCTTTGCCGTATCCCTTGCATATTGGGCTGTCGCCTCTGATGTCCGGGATATTGCGCACAAGGCGGTACAGATGAAAATCACTGTTGACTTTTTCATTTTTCCTTGTTTAGAGATGTGTCATCCTGAAAGACGAAAGAGATTACGTCTCCGATGGTCCTGACATATACAAACTCCAGACCTTTCGTGTAGATTTCCTTTATGTCTTCCACATCCTTCCTGTTGTCTTCGGAAATCACGATGACGGTCACCCCTGCCCTTTTGGCGGCCAGGATCTTTTCCTTGATGCCGCCGACAGGAAGCACCCTGCCCCTGAGGGTCATTTCCCCCGTCATTGCCACTCCGCTGCGGATTTTCTTCCCTCTCAAGGCTGAAACCATCGAGCAGACCATGGTGATGCCGGCGGAAGGCCCGTCTTTAGGAACCGCACCTTCAGGGACATGTACATGCAGGTCCTTCCTGGCGAACTCTTCGGAAGTCATTTCCGCCATTTGCGGATGGGCCTTGATGTACTGGTATGCTATCTGGGCGGATTCCTTCATCACGTCTCCGAGATTTCCCGTCATGCTCAGAACACCCTTGCCGTCGCTGACGGAACTCTCGATGAACAGGATTTCCCCGCCGACGGCAGTCCATGCCAGTCCGGTGACCACTCCCGGGGCTTCGTTGCCTGCCTGCCTGTCGTGGAAACTTATCGGCAGACCGAGGTATTCCTTCAGGTCGGAGGCCTTGATGGCGGCAGGAAGGGGCTCTTCAAGGGCTATCTTCTTGGCCGTAACGCGGGCGAGTTTGGCAATCTGTTTCTCCAGGCCCCTTACTCCGGACTCCCTGGTGTATTGCTCTATTATGGCCATGATGGCTTTCTTGTCTATCTTTACCTGTCCCTTCTCTAGGCCGTGTTCCTTCAACTGCTTGGGTATCAGGTAATGTCTTGCGATTTCGTATTTCTCTTCAGCCAGATATCCGGATACCTGGATCATTTCCATCCTGTCCCTCAAGGCCGGCTGGATGGTGGATATGTCATTGGCCGTGGTGATGAACAGTGCGTTGGACAGGTCGTAGTCGATGTCAAGGTAGTTGTCATGGAACGTGGTGTTCTGCTCCGGGTCGAGGGCTTCGAGCAGGGCCGATGACGGGTCGCCCTTGAAATCGCTGCTGAGTTTGTCCACCTCATCCAGAACGATTACCGGGTTGGATGTCCCGGCCCTCATGATTCCGTTGAGAATCCTTCCCGGGAGCGCTCCCACGTACGTCTTGCGGTGACCCCTGATCTCGCTCTCGTCATGCACTCCGCCCAGGGCTATCCTTATGTACTTTCTGCCAAGGGCCCTTGCGATGGATTTGCCGACACTGGTCTTTCCGACTCCCGGAGGGCCGTACAGACAGAGGATAGGGGACTTCATGTCACCCTTCAGTTTCAGTACGGCAAGGTATTCTATGATCCTGTCCTTTACAGTGTCAAGTCCGTAGTGGTCCTCGTTCAGCACTTTCTGGGCATTTTTCAGGTCCAGATTGTCCTGGGACATCTCTCCCCACGGCAGGTCGAGCATGAACTGAATGTAATTGTATTGTATGCTGTATTCCGGAGAACTCGGATTGTACCTTTCCAGTTTGGACATCTCCTTCTCGAAGATTTCCTGCACTTCTGCCGACCAGATCTTCTCTTCGGCCCTCTTGCGGAACCGGTCGAAGTCCTCCGCGTCGTCCATCCCAAGTTCCTCCTGGATGGTCCTCAACTGGTTGTTGAGGTAGTACTCCCTCTGCTGCTGGTCTATTTCGCTCTTGACCTTCTGGTTGATGTCCTGCTTGATTTTCAGCAGTTCGATCTGGGTGTCAAGGACGGCCAGCAGTTTCATGGCCCTGGTCTTTATCTCCTCATACTGGAGCAACTGGACCTTCTCGAAGAAATTGTCCACTTCGATGGTCGTGGCTATGAAGTTGACCAGAAATTCGAAATTGTCAATGGATTTCAGGGCCATTGCAGCCTCTTTCGGGGCGAATGACGAGAATTTCAGGATTGTGGCGGCCTTTTCCTTCAGGGACTCTATGATCATCCTGATATTGTTGTCATTCACTTCCGGCACTATGTCATAAAGATAGTGTACCCGTCCGAGGATGTATGGGTCGTATTCGGTTATGCTTTCGATTTCGAAACGGCTGAATCCCTGCAGGATGGCCGTCAGTGTGCCGTCCGGCATCTCAAGGGTCTTGATGATCTTCGCTACAGTACCGTACGTGTACAGGTCCTCTTTTTTAGGATCTTCGACCGTTACGTCCAGTTGAGGTACGGCCCCGATATATTTGTTGCTCTTTTCCGCATCTTCGATGAGCCTTATCGACTTTTCCCTTCCTATAGTGATCGGATAGACCGTGCCGGGGAAAAGCACTGCATTTCTCAACGCGAGGATCGGAAGGGAATCAGGCAGTTCCGCCTCATTCACTTTCATGGTACCATCACCCTGCATGACAGGTATGATACTCACTTCCGCCCCCATCGGAGACATGATTTCTTTGATATCCTTCATATTTTACTCCTTATTATTATATGTGTGCCGGTGCCGGCGCCGTGCTGCCATTTTGGCAGTATGCGGCCTTTTCCGGAACCGCGGCCCCTATTGGTCAATCTTTGTGCCATATCCGGAAAGTGTCATCGTGAAAGCCCGCAAAGCCCGTTCAAATGCTATAATTTGCCGAAAAACACTTAAAAAATATTGCATCTAAAAAAAAGATACCTATCTTTGCACGGTTGTATTGGATTTTATTTTTTGTTTAAAAAGTTGATAATTATGACAAAGGCAGAAATCGTAAACGAGGTTGCTAAAGCGACCAGCATTGAGAAACTGACTGTCCAGACGGTCGTTGACGCATTTATGGAGAGCGTCAAGGATTCTCTTGCTAAAGGTAATCCTGTATATCTTCGCGGATTCGGCAGCTTCATTATCAAGCACCGTGCAGAAAAGGCTGCAAGGAATATCACCAAGAACACTACCATGACTATTCCGGCTCACGACGTGCCTGCATTCAAACCGGCAAAGGTATTCGTGAACGTTGTTAAAAAATAATTTAAAAATTTCTTATTATGCCAAGCGGTAAAAAAAGAAAGAGACATAAGATGGCGACGCACAAGCGTAAAAAACGCTTGCGCAAGAACAGACA
>CALVAE010000111.1 GCA_944325465.1 uncultured Bacteroidales bacterium
TTGGCTATCCTTTCATCCGGAAGAGGATAGTCGTAGTCTTCAATTCTTATATGAGGTATCATTCCTATTAAAATATCAATGCGAAATTACAAATATATCACGACTAATGCAATTTACTTTTGTTAATCACAATGCAAAACTTACAATTTACATAATTAGTGCATTTTCATACTATTTAATGTAAAAAATGTATTCCGGCGCAAAATCAAAAATCTGCCATAAGGGATTCTTATGATATGTTTTATATAATGTTTAATCTGCGTATAATCAATTATTTAAACACATAATTCTCTAGTATGACATTAGTTAAATGATGGAAATTTCGTCCCGAATTGCTCCGGAATTGCTATATACAGGGATTTATATTACGTGTAACTATATTATTATCTGATAATTCATTATTGTTATATATAAAATCACTTCAATCAGTTACAATACGTAAATCACAATATTTGCCAAATGTTAACTGTCGTATTTTACATTTGTTAAAAATATTTTAACTACTTTTGTAAATAGGAAATTAACAATTATGAATACTCGTCTTCAGCAGTTTCTCTCGGCAGAAAACCTAACGCAGGCACAGTTTGCGGATTCAATAAATGTCGCCAGAGCCAGCATATCCCATATACTGGCAGGAAGGAACAATCCGGGATACGATTTCATAATAAATACCATGAAGCGCTACCCTGACCTGAACATCGAATGGCTGCTGATCGGCAAAGGGAAAATGTACAGGACCGGCAGGACAGATCCTCCGCAGCAGGCAGGCTCCGGTACGGACAACGCAGTCATCATGGACAACGCGGCCCTCATGGAAAACCAGGAACTTGACCTGGGACTTTTCGCGGATATGCCGGACAACCGGAAGGAGGTCCGGTCCCTTCTTTCAGACAACGGCCAGGCTGTTCAGGAATCGCCTGTAACCGTACCAGACACCGACCGGCAACCTGATAATGGAATCTCACAAGAAATGAATCCTTCAGGTAACCTGTTACAACAACCTGCAAGACAAAGAAAAGCAAAAAGAATCATCATCTTTTACGACGACGGGACATATCAGGAATTCTAAAATTTTCCGTATGTTTGCAACTGTTTTGAAAAGTTGAGCCATGTATAAGCATCTATTGAGGCCTGTCCTGTTCAGGTTCAATGCAGAGACTGCGCATAACATGATTATGTCCGCTCTGTCCGTCATCAAACACATTCCTCTCGCCAGGTCTGTCATCAGGCTCCTGTACTGCAGGGAAACACCCGATCTTGAACGAGAGGTCTTCGGGATCAGATTCAAGAATCCGGTAGGACTTGCCGGAGGGCTGGACAAAAACGGGGAATACTACAATGACCTCTCCAATTTCGGATTCTCCTTTGTAGAGATCGGTTCCCTTACTCCGGAGCCGCAAGGAGGCAATCCCAAACCGAGACTGTTCAGGGTAGTCGATGACAAGGCCATCATAAACAGGATGGGAATCAACAACAAAGGGGTCAGGAACGCCGTAGAACATCTGAAAAGGGAACATCCCAACGTAATAGTCGCCGCCAACATTTCCAAGAACAGCACAAGCATCAATGATGACGCGGCGAAGGACTATGAATCGGCTTTCGCCCTGCTGTACGACTTCGTGGATATGTTTGTAATCAACATATCCTGCCCTAACGTTGTAGGGCTGACAGACCTCCAGGATATCTCGTTCCTGTCTGATATACTGGACAAACTTATCAACCTGAGAATGTATTTCGATGAATACAGGCCGATTCTTGTGAAACTTTCCCCGGATATCCATCAGTCGCAACTCGATGAGATTCTCGACTACTGCATGATGTCCGGCATAGACGGGGTTGTTGCAAGCAATACCACACGCAGCAGGGACGGACTGACCGTCGGACAGGAGAAAATAGAAGAAATCGGGGCGGGAGGCATGTCCGGTGCTCCCCTTTTCTCCAAAAGCCTTGCAATGGTAAAATATATCAGCCAAAAGACCGGAGGGAATCTGCCGATAATAGGAGTAGGAGGCATAATGTCCCCTCAGCAGGCAGCCGAGATGCTGGATGCCGGAGCATCGCTGATAGAAATCTATTCCGGCTTCATATATGAAGGTCCTTCCATAATAAAGAGGATACTGAAATATCTTCAGAAGAATAAAATCAGTAACGGTAAATAATGGTACAGGCATCAATATGTACAATCGGAGACGAGATTCTCATCGGCCAGATTGTAGACACCAATTCTTCACGCATTGCATCCGCACTGGAAAGCATCGGAGTAAGGGTAACCAGGATGGTTTCATTCGGTGATGACAGGGATGAAATCATCGGCAATCTCAAGGAGGAACTCCGGCACAACGGAATTGTCATTGTGACAGGAGGGCTCGGACCGACCAAGGATGACATCACCAAATCCGCATTGGCGGAACTGTCCGGAAGCACGGGATATGCGGAAAACAAGGAACAGTTGGAAATCATAGAAAACATCCTCCATTCGAGGGGGCTTGATGTTCTTGATATCAACAGGGCACAGGCACTGGTTCCGGACAGGTGCGAAGTGATTCCTAACAGGCTCGGAACTGCCCCTGTGATGATATTCAGATTCGGTGACGGAGAATGTCTGCATACCCTGTACTCCCTGCCGGGCGTACCGTTTGAGGCAGAAGGCGCCTTGCCTGATATCCTTAAAGACATAAAGTCGCACTACAGACTTACCGACATATATCACCGCAGCATCATGACTTACGGCATAGCGGAGTCCGCCCTGTCTGAAATGATATCGGAATGGGAAAACAGCCTGCCTGAGGATATGCATCTGGCATATCTTCCCGACCCGGTCAAAGGAGTAAGGCTGAGACTTTCCATATATGGAGGGAACCGCGCAGATGAGGAAAAAAGAATCGGCATGGAGATCGGACGTCTGAGACGTTTGCTTGGAGATTCCATCTACGCTGAAGACGACACTACCCTGCAGGAAACAATCGGGAAAATGCTTAAGGATTCCGGAAAGACAGTCAGTGTCGCAGAGTCTTGTACCGGAGGGACAATCTCCCATCTTCTTACATCTGTGCCTGGAGCATCCGAATACTATCTCGGCTCGGTCACTTCATACGCGGTAAGCGTCAAGGAAAACGTTCTCGGAGTCCCGTCTGCCATCATTGAAAGGTACGGAGTCGTAAGCAGTCAGTGCGCAGCTGAAATGGCTGAAGGAGTACGGCTGATAACAGGCAGTGACTTCGCCATCTCCACAACCGGAGTCGCAGGTCCGGGAGGAGGCACAGACGACTGTCCGGTCGGGCTTGTCTGGGTCGGAGTAACTTCCGCAAGCGGTACCGAAACCGTGAGATTCCAGTTCGGAAACGACAGGACACGCAATATCGAAAGATTTGCCTCTTCCGCCCTCGATGTATTGAGGAAAAAGATAGAATCAGAAACAAATGATTGACTATAAATCAATATAACAAAATAGTTCTAACGCCTAACAAAAATGTTAGGCGTTAGATTTATCTTTTTTAAAGGTTTTTTACTTCTCTTATAGGATCTATTTTGACAGATTAGGTGATGACAGAAAAGATTAAAGGCAACAGACAAACCAAAGGGATAATAGCATCTGCCGCCTCCGTTCTGTGTTACGCCGGCTATGTGATATTGTTGAAAAAGACAGGATAGAGTCGACCATCAATATTGCAGGCATTATGCTTATCCTGTGCACAATGACCATCGTCGTGGTGTATCAGAAAAAGCATAGTTGAAGAATGTGTCATTTGATCCTGTACGGAGCATCTTCGTAAAGAAGATACTTGCGGGCCTTGCGGATCCACTTCTGCTCCTCGACCTTGATGTGTTCCCTTGCATCATTCCAACTGACTTTGTTCACTATATAGTCATAAAGGACATCATCCGCAAGTTTTTCCATGAAACCTTCCTCCTTACGGAATTCATGCGGATACCTGTCATTGAAATAATGTATCAACTGGAGCGTATGCATCAGAGAATGATATTCCGCTCCAGGTTCGAGAAGTATCTGGTAACCGAAACATTTTTTCCCTTCATACCTGCCGCATGCAGGAGTGAAAGAGCAGGGCCGCAACGATACTCCCTCCGGAACAGGCAGCGCTTCAGACGCCGATGTCTTGACAAAAGGGGCCCCGATATATTCGTACGGACGCGCAGTTCCGATAGCAGGCGTCACATTGGTATTGTTCCACAGTCCTCCCCCGCTGTACATGTCACAGGTAAACAGTCCCGGAATATCGGACGCAGGAGCAATAGTCCACGGCATCAGTTGCTTGTTGGAACCGGTAGCCAGGGCTGAAATGACGTGCAGGGCATATCTGGCTCCTATTTCACTGTAATACAGATTGGCAAGTTCACCCAAAGTCAGCCCGTGCCTGTGCGCTATCTTCGGAATGTTGCGGTCTCCTGATGACGGCATCGTCCCTTCGACGGACCGGCCGGCAGGATTGATATGGTCCACGATATAGAGAGACGGAGCGTTTTCCATCTCCTTGAGCATCAGCATCAGCCTGAAGACATCCACGGTATAGTTGAAATACCTTGTCCCGACATCCTGGATCTCGACCACTACAGCATCAAGACCGGCAAGGTCTTCCGCCGAAAACTCGATATGGTTCGTCAGCGGAGTCAGTTCCGTATCCCTCGGAGAAAAGATATGGACCAGATTTCCCCTCTCGCGGAAAATATCGTACATGTAGCGGCGCTTTTCCGTATCCCAGCAGTTCTGGGTACAGAAACAGCCGACACGGCCGTCTCTCAAGGCCCTGTCCAACTGTTCCTCCAATGAAGTTGTCCTGAATGAAAACATCAGGCCTTGATTATCGAGTCCGCAATCCTTATTATCTCTCCAGCCAGTTCCTCGGCTGTCTGCAGGGTCGGAGCCTCAGCATAGATCCTGATGATAGGTTCGGTGTTTGACCTTCTGAGGTGGACCCATTTGCGCTCGGACTCAAATGATATCTTCACTCCATCGATATCATTGATATCTTCCTTTGCATAAATGGATTTCATTTCTGAAAGTATCCTGTCTATCAGGGATTTGTCCGAAAGTTCAATCCGGTTCTTTGCTATATAATAGGCCGGATAGGTCTTCAGGAGTTCGGACACCCTGCATTTCCTGTATGCGAGATTCGTCAGGAACAGGGCCACACCGACCATGGCATCCCTTCCGTAATGCAGGGCCGGATAGATTACTCCACCGTTGCCTTCACCGCCGATCAGCGCTCCGCACTCCTTCATCTTCGCCGTCACATTGACCTCTCCGACTGCAGAAGCATAATATTTTCCGCCATGCTTCTCGGTCACGTCACGCAATGCCCTGGAAGAAGACAGATTGGAAGCCGTTGTCAGCCTGTATGGAGCGGCAGTCTCCTCTGCGGTCTTTCCTGTCGCGGCCGCCTTGTCCACAACCCTTGACAGAAGATAATCTGCCACGCTCACCAGAGTATATTCTTCTCCGAACGGCTTCCCGTCCTCGCAGATAAGTGCAAGACGGTCCACATCCGGATCTACCGAAATCCCGAAATCTGCCTTGCTGTCAACGACCGCCTGGCTCAACTGTACCAGATTGGCCGGCAGAGGTTCAGGATTATGGGCGAAATGACCGGTCGGCTCACAATTGATTTCAACGCACTCCACTCCAAGCCTCCTGAGCAGACGTGGCATGATTATCCCGCCGACGGAATTGACGGCATCAAGCACGATCTTGAAACCTGCTTTCCTGACCGCATCCACATCCACTGCCTCCAGAGCAAGCACTGCGTCTATGTGCCTGTCCGTGAAATCTTTCTCTTCTATTGTCCCTATCGAATCCACATCGGCAAAATCAAAATTCCCGGCTTCTGCACATTCGAGAATCGCAGCACCTTCATCGGCATTGAGGAACTCCCCTTTCTCGTTAAGCAGTTTGAGTGCATTCCACTGTTTCGGATTGTGCGAAGCCGTCAGTATGATGCCTCCGTCAGCCTTCTCGAAAATTACGGCCATCTCGGTAGTCGGAGTCGAAGCGAATCCGGCCTTGACCACATCAATACCGCAGGCAACAATAGTTCCGCACACCAGTTGCTCCACCATTTCGCCGGAAATCCTTGCATCCTTTCCTACTACTACCTTGTATCTCTCCCCTGCCGGCTTTGGCCGCCTTTCCCGTAACTTGGCGCAATATGCATACGTGAACTTCACGATGTCAACAGGCGTCAAGGCATTGCCGGGTTCTCCTCCGATTGTTCCCCGGATGCCTGAAATAGATTTGATTAGAGTCATAACGATATCGGGTTATTGAATTATCTGTTATCATGGTAAAGCCCGCAAACCGGACTCGGACGACAACATCTGACAAAGATACGAAACTCCGCCGAATTTTGCTTGTTTTTTTAGCATATAGTATTACCTTTGCCGCCCGAATAATTCCGAATGATATGAAAGCCCTCTGGACTGTACTGCTGCTGATAACATCAAACATATTCATGACCTTTGCCTGGTACGGCCATCTGAAACTGCAGGAAATGAAGATTTCTTCAAACTGGCCGCTGATTCTGGTCATTCTTTTCTCCTGGGCCATAGCCTTCTTCGAATACTGCGCCCAGGTTCCTGCCAACAGGATAGGTTTCAACGAAAACGGAGGCCCGTTCAACATCATGCAACTTAAAGTGATCCAGGAAGTCATCTCCCTGACGGTATTTACCGTGGTCGTGACTCTTCTGTTCAAGAACCAGGCCCTCCAATGGAATCACCTGGCGGCGTTCATCTGCCTTATTCTTGCAGTTTTTTTCGTTTTTATGAAATAAAGATCCGGAAAAATTTGGAGGTTAAAAAAATTTACCCTATTTTTGCAGTCCCAAATGAGAAACGGTGGGTTCGTATAACGGTTAGTACTCAAGATTCTCAATCTTGCAATAGGAGTTCGATTCTCCTACCCACTACCCGAAACAAAACAACTATCTGTATTTCAGGTAGTTGTTTTTCTTTTTGACACCACCCTGTCATTCTGAACATCACATTGTCATTTTGAACTGCACTCTGTCATTCTGAGCGCCAGCGAAGAATCTGATTTAGAGGAAGTATATAAAAACAAATGAGACGCGCCTCTCACGAGGGGCACCTCATACTAACCACATAATTAATAACACTAAAACTAATAACCAATAAGTCGAGGTGCCAAGCAGAATCGAACTGCTGTAGCAGGTTTTGCAGA
>CALVAE010000112.1 GCA_944325465.1 uncultured Bacteroidales bacterium
TGAATATGCTCTATGCGAATATAGGCGGATCTGCCGGAGAGCTTTCTGCGATAGCCATTATCATAGGCTTCATCTATCTCCTTGCCAGGAAGGTGATCCGTCCGCATATCACGCTGTCCATCTGGGTTACGGTGTTCGTGTTCTCCGGGATAATGTGGCTTGTTGATCCTTCGACATATACTGACCCGATATTCAATCTTCTTACCGGAGGCCTCCTTCTCGGTTCGGTCTTTATGGCCACCGACTATGTGACTTCCCCGATGAGTGCAAAGGGAGGCATAATCTTCGGAGTCGGCATAGGTCTCATTACAATGCTGATAAGATATTTCGGCGCTTATCCGGAAGGAGTCTCATTCGCTATCCTTATAATGAACTCCACGGTGCCTCTTATCAACAAATTCTGTAAATCAAAGAAATACGGGAGGTAACGGTTATGGCGATACAATCATCATTCAAGAATATGGTACTCTGCCTGTTTGTGATATGCATAGTATGCTCGACTTTGCTGGCGGTCGTGTATGCAGTCACCGCGGCTCCGATACAGGCGGCGGCTGAGGCCAATACCAATGCGGCCATTGCCCAGGTTGTCCCTTCTTTCGATGGGGTGCCTGTTTCAGAGACGATCAGCGTGGACGGTACGGAATACCAGTATTACACCGTATCTGACAAATCCGGGGTTGCCGGTTATGCGATAATCTCTTCAGCATCAGGATTCGGCGGTGCAGTACAGGTCATGGTGGGATTCTATCCTGACGGAAAGATCTACAATACGGCGGTGCTTGCCCAGGCAGAGACTCCGGGACTCGGAGCCAAATGTACAGAGCCTGCATTCAGAGACCAGTTCCGGGATTTCGACCCGGCTGTGAAGAAACTGTCAGTGACGAAGGACGGCGGTGACGTGAATGCAATCACTGCGTCCACCATCACTTCAAGGGCGTTCTGTGATGCCCTGAACGGTGCGGTCAGGGTATTCAACGAGATTACCGGCGGCTCGGTATCAGTTGATTCCGCTTCGGGGGCGTCTGTTTCCGATGATGCGGAAGGGAATACCGGAAACGAAAAATAAGGGAGGACAGACAATGACTAAATTCCAGCTTATAACAAAAGGCCTTATAAAGGAGAACCCGACGTTCGTGCTTCTCCTCGGAATGTGCCCTACACTGGCTACTACGACTTCCGCCATCAACGGCATGAGCATGGGACTTGCTACGATGTTCGTCCTCGTGCTGTCCAATATGGCTATTTCCGCGGTCGCAAAAGTGATTCCTGACAAGGTCAGGATTCCTGCCTATATCGTGATAATCGCGACTTTCGTGACCTTGCTTCAGTTCGTGATGCAGGCCTATACACCTGCAATCTACGAGACCCTCGGTCTTTTCATTCCTCTTATCGTCGTGAACTGTATCGTGCTTGGCAGGGCTGAGGCTTTCGCCAACAAGAATTCCGTAGTGGATTCAGCCTGCGACGGACTCGGGATCGGACTGGGCTTCACCCCTTCCCTTACGGTCCTCGGTCTTATCAGGGAGATACTCGGCAGCGGTTCGGCATTCGGATTCAAGTTCATTCCCGGGGACGGGATTCTCTGTTTCGTCCTTGCCCCTGGAGCATTCATGGTGCTCGGATACCTTATCGTGCTTTTCCATAAGTTGACAGACAAGAAGAACAAACAGTAAGGAGGAGTCATGGAATATATAATAATCATCATATCGGCGATATTCGTAAACAATATCCTGCTGGCGCAGTTCCTGGGATGCTGTCCGTTCCTCGGTGTATCCAACAAACTCAGCACTGCGGTCGGAATGTCTGGGGCTGTCTGCTTCGTGATAACCCTGGCCACGCTGGTGACCTATCTGCTCCAGTACTATGTGCTTAACCCACTGGGAATAGGCTTTCTGCAGACCATAGCGTTCATCCTTGTGATTGCGGCCCTGGTGCAGATGGTCGAGATTGTCCTGAAAAAGGTCAGCCCGGCCCTGTATCAGGCACTTGGAATCTTCCTTCCTCTGATCACCACAAACTGTGCGGTGCTCGGCGTCGCCCTTATCGTCGTGACAAAGGAATTCACATTCGGAGGAGAACCTCACATGCTTAACCTCGGAGAATCCGTAGTGTATGCATTCGCTACATCCCTCGGTTTTGGTCTTGCGATGATTCTCTTTGCCGGCCTGCGGGAGCAGTTGGCTCTAAACAAGGTGCCGAAGAGTTTCAAGGGAATTCCGATTGCCCTGATTACCGCCAGCATCCTTGCAATGGCCTTTATGGGATTCTCCGGACTGGTATAGTCCGCCTGTCATTCTGAACGAAGCGAAGAATCTGGTGTTCTGCAACACCCTGTCATTCTGAACGACACTCTGTCATTCTGAGCGAAGCGAAGAATCTGTTACAACAGACCGATGAACATTGAAAAAAACGATATGACACCCGGTTCACCCTACGAATGGTATGAACTGGGTGTTTCCTTGCGCCGGAAGGAACTTTTCGGCGAGGCCGTCAATGCTTTCCGAAAAGCGGAAGAAACGGCGTCAGAACTTATTGGAATACTTTCTTCAGAAAAGTGTGAACTCGTTTCCCGGAATGATCTTTCCCCGAAAGGCCAGACAGATGGCTGTTCAGGCGAAGCCTGTCAGTCGGAAAACGCTGAAGGATTTTCGGTGGAGGAACTCCGTACATTGAAGAACAGGGCCGTGGCGTCCATTGAACTGATTCTCCGTATAAGAGGTTTTGTCAATAAGGATCTGATGAATCCATAGCCGGGCATTTTTCTACATTGCCCTTCTGAAACCAGTCAACTCTTGATATACGTCCTGAGAGGCATTCCCGCTGCGCACATCGACATCAGGACGGTGGACCTGCGCAGTCAACCCTCGATATACGTTCTGAGAGGCATTCCCGCTGCGCTCATCGACATCAGGACTGCGGACCTGCACAGTCACTCCTTGATATACGTCCTGAGAGACATCCCCGCTGCGCACGTCGACGTCAGGACGGTGGACCTGCGCAGTCCCCCCTTGATATACGCTCTACGGCATCATCCCTGCGTATATCTTCTCAAAGAAACCGTGACGCCCTGTCGTTCTGAGCGCCACCCTGTCATTCTGAGCGCCAGCGAAGAATCTGATATTCCATGAGATATGCGCCGCTACCTTTTGATATACGCTTCCAGAGGCACTTTTAGGGTGCATATCTCCACGAAATAACCGAGATATGTGCCGCTAACCCTTGATATATGCTCTCTGTGGCATCTTCGGGGTGCATATCTCCGGGGATCAGTGCCGCGGGGGACAGGATAAACCATAAAAAAGGAAGGAACATGCAGGTGGCGGGAAGGGATGGGCAGGAAATGAGGGAACGGATTGTAGGAACGAAAGGAGTATGATAAGGGCCGAGGGGCGAAGGTACCGGCACGTCAAGGACTGGGGAAACTGGAAGGAGCAGGAGGGCGAACCGAGTAATGCGGGGGCTGAAAGGAGTATTGATGACAAGAAATAAGAGAATGGCAAGAAGTCATTGGGCGGCAGATCCTTCACTCCGCCTGGTGGCTTCGTTCAGGATGACAAAGTTGGCGTCGTTCAGGATGACAAAGTTGGCTTCGTTCAAGATGACAAAGTTGGCTCCGTTCAGGATGACAATGTACTGCGGCTTCGTTCCCTTAGATGATAAAGTTGGCGTCGTTCCTTTAGATGACTAGAGATAAACTCCGTTCAGGATACCAATCTATTTGTATTACACTATGTTTTAATGAATTACAAAAATGGATGATCGTGTCCCGTTGTCGATTTTCAATCCGTCCACAGCAATAAAGTTAAACAGATCCGGAATCCGCGTAAAAAAGGATGCCCCCGAAGTCAAAGGCTTTAAGGGGCATCCTTCATTGTTGTTTATATGTTATATGGTATAGTGATTTTCAGATTCTAGAATCTGTAGCGGACAGA
>CALVAE010000113.1 GCA_944325465.1 uncultured Bacteroidales bacterium
CATAGTCCGAGAATCTCACCTTGGCGTATCTGCCGTCGGCCGTCCTGAAAACGAACGGGGCCGCAACCGGCTGGCCTGTAAGGGTGTTTATCCATTGCACCGGTGAATAGGAGCATTTGTCCGGCTCAACCGTAGGTATATTGAATATGTTCTTCCCTATGGCAAGCGGGGTGTTGTCGATGCTTTCGCAGGTGTAGATTGCGGGATTATCAGGATTTTCCCGGAAATCATAGACAGAAAAAGCCCGTATGGTACCTTCTCCCAGGACATTGCCGAACTTGCTTCTGGTGACCGTGAGAAAATAGTTCGGTTCGGTCATTCCTGCCACCTTGTCAGCGTACTGGCTGAAATCGACGGCTATTTCGATGGTCGGGTCGTCATATTGTCCCTGCATCGGATAGTCGCCTCCCTGATTGTAGACAATCGCGGCCGGGTAGTCGTACTCCGGTCCTGTGTCGGAACCGTTTCCGCTGATGCCCAGTCTCAGCGAAAGGTCATCCCTGGAAGAGTAGTCGAGAGCAATCCGGAATACGATGTCAGGATGCTCCCTGTATTCGACTTCCACTCCGAGAAGGTCGTTCCCAAGGGCAAGATGATCGTGCGGTGAGAGGAAGAAATGGTAAGGCAGGTAATATCTTCCGTTGTCGTGGGAGAATGTCCCCCAGGAGTTGACCGCGATGAACGCTCCTTTATGGACCTGGCCGTCCGGGGAGGTGTATTCCACCGTATCATCATAACCGACAATGGTCATCCCGTGCGCCCCGTCATCGGGAAGCGAGGTCAGTAGACAGTCGTATCCGGTCTCGGAAGGTCCGCTGTAATATTCGTCGAAGGTCCAGCCTGATGAATATCCCGAGAAGCAGAGCACTCCGCCCTTGCCTCCTTCCACCCCTTTGTTGTAGAGGTATTGCTTGACAGGTACGAGGCTCTCTTCATCGGTTATTTCGAGCCTGACATAGGCTGAAGGCCTGTATTTCATGGCATTGAGATATTTCTCGAATCCGGTCGCCCAACGGTATGAAGATACGGTGGTCTGTCCGGGGAAATCGGCTTCTGTCATTATCCCCGTTGTCCTGCCGAGGTCAAGTCCGTTGGTACTGAACCCTCCTTCATCCCTGCCTCCGTTGATGAAGTTCCAGCAGAAAAGATAACTGAATCGGTTTTCCGCAAGGGAAGCGTCCCTGTCAAGCAGGGCATTCATCTCATAGGTGAACATGTAGCCTGTCCCAGAAGCCTGTGCGCAGGAATTCCCGATCTGGTTGAATATGGGCGGGAAGTGCCGGCTGACGGAGTTGTCCACGGACAGGGGAAGGGTGGAGGCAGACCTGGCCGCGGGGCTTTTCCACGGCCTCGTCCTGACTCCCATCACTGTCTTGTCCCCTTCCTGGCCGGTCTGCGCCTGCATGGAAATGGAGACGTTCATAAGGGCTGTGGACAGGATTATTGCAAATAAGGATATCTTTTTCATTCCGTTTGTCAGTTTATTGAAGTCTCTTGATTGTCTTCACCGCTTCCTTTTTCACCCTTTCCGGCATGGAGGCGTCTTCGTCAAGCATCCTGTCCAGGGCGGAAATGATTTCACCGCGTCCGATGTACAGGAAATACCATCCGAGGGCCTCGCAGGCATCCCGGCGAAGGGCTACGCTTTCCGTGCCGTCGGTGACAATGGAGACCAGGACAGGGACCGCGCCTGCGGTATTGCTGTTCCTGAACATTCTGACGGCACTTCTTCTTTTGGCGTCCGGAAGGCTCCTGTCTCCTGCGGTTTCCTCAGTTTCCTTGTATTTCTTTCCCTTGATGACATCCAGGGCGTTGCCGGCAGCGATTCCACTGACCCTGACCATATCAGGGTGTTCCTCTACCGTCTTTTCCAGGGCGGCTTCAAGAGCCGGGTCACACAGGTCTCCTGCCAGATGGCAACTGGTACGCACTACCATTTCATAAGAATCCTCAAGTCCTGTCCTGGCGGCTTCCGGAAGCAGGTCTGATTTCATCCTTACAAGAGCATCCAGTGCGTGCATCCTGACTGTCATGGAACGGTCGTTCCCGAGCATGTCCAGAATCATCCCGTCGGCGTTTTCCAGGTCCGTGCCGGCGAGCATCGCTATTCCGGCAGATCTGAGTACGGGATTGCCGCTTTTCATGTATCTTTCCCAGACCTTGGACTTGTCTCTGTGGAATATCAGGTCTTCATGCAGTTTCCTGACCGCCTTGGCCTCTTCCACGGAATGAGGGGTGAACCTGAAGGTCGGGTCACCGATCAGATGGGATTCAAGATAGGGGATTTCCCTCTGCCACATTCCGATGCGCTCTCCCATTGACACGATTCCGAGCATCTTGTCCTCCCATTTGTCCTGCAGTACGTTGACGGTATTGCCCTGGGCTACGATGCAGTCACCCGGACCGAACACGTGGCATCCGGCCACATATCCGTCATTCCTGTGGAAGGAGCCGTTGTAGCAGGCGTTGAAAATGATGAATTCCGCATTGCTCCTGAGTTCCGTTATCTCGTCCAGAGTGATGTTTATCCTTTCCGCGGCAATCCGCGATTCGCGGTGGAAGGCTGCTATCGAGGAATCGCTTACAGTCTCCCTCGACAAATGATAGACAGAGTCGAGCACCTCTTTCATGAAAGGCTCTTCGTCTGCCGTCCCACGGTATTTCTCATAGGCAGGGATAACCGACCCTTTCAGCCTGTCGACGGCATCTCCGAGAGAATGGATGCCGTTATCGGAACTGCTGATGTACTGGGTGTCGAACTCCCCGTGCTCGCTGAACATGAAGAAGTCCGTACTGTCCCTCTGGAGTTCGTTGAAAAGCCGGTCTTCCATATACCGCTCTTCCCTGAAATTCAGAAACCTGTTGCGGGACGACCTGTCGAAACAGTACGGGAAGTTCTCCCTGAAGACGAGAGGCTTCTGTCTCCATACCGTCAGGCAGTCGGAATTGTATCCGTGTCCGGCAAAATAACTCATGTTGTCAAGGACATTCCGTTCCCTGTGGGCGCGGACCACCTTCTTCAGGTAGTTCCTTAGGATTTCATACCGGTCACCCTCCATCACTCCGGGGACTTTCATCCTGGCCGAATATATTTCTGGCCTCAAGGTCTGTGCCCCTGTCTCCGCAAGCCTGTAGTAGAAAACGTCATTGCGTACCGTGTCCTGTCCGAGCGGTTCGAATTCAAGGTCGAAATCATCGTAGAACCTGTCGGACGGGACAGACGATTCGAACTCCGGAAACCTTTCCTCATCCATCTTGAAGGCGGTTGTCAGGTGCTGTCCCTCCCGTATCATGGCTATCGGGACGTCCCCCATGAGGACTATTCCCTCAAGTACGGGCTTCTTTCCTGCCAGACCGATTATCCTTTCGCGCAACTGCATCGGGTCATCCCAGTCCCCGGCCAGGATATAGGTGCCCAGACCTTCCTCTTCGAGCACATCCCTGTATTCCCCGATTTCGCTCCTGCATTGCATGTATGTTTCAGTGTCTGCAATGATGGCAAACGATGTCCTGAACCCTTTGCCGCAAGGGATGAATGTCTCCTCCGCGGGTGCCTTTGCCCTGTCGGCGGCCGGAAGGTCCTGCCTTTCCGCCGCATCCGCAGCCGCTCCGACGGACACGGCAGCGGCCATTGCTGTCATATATGCGATTATGCTTTTCATGATATTTCCCGGTTTATCTCAGATAGTCGGACAGACGTCCGATTGTCTTCACTGTTTCTTCTCTCAACGAATCGGGAATCCCGCTCCCGCTGTCCAGATATTCCTGCAGGCTGCGGACAATCTCTTCCCTGTTATATGCATATACGTACCAGCCGAGCACCTCCGCCACCCGGATCCTCAGTTCCAGGCTCTCGCTGTCATCTTCCAGTACCTTGATGCAGGCATCGGCCAGATGGGGGTACGGGTTGTTGCGCATCGATGATATGTACAGGCTTCTCATTGAGGCGTCCTTGTCTTCAAGGGTCTTGCGCGAGCCTTCCTCCATCCTGCACTGTGCATCGAGCCTGTCTTCTGCCTCCTTTGCAAAGGCTTCCTTGTCGTATATGAAGTCCGATTCCCCTATCTTCTTCCGGAGCACCCTGACAAATTCCCTGTCTGGAAACTTCGAGCCTCCGCTTACAATGTTGAATGCCACCCGGAGCGCATTGTACTCATTGAGATACATTTCCGCAAGCGATTCCACCAGACTTTCCGAACCCGTCTTTCCCGCGAAGTATGCCGCCTTTCTGCGGATGAACTCATACGGGTCGTCCATGGCCTTCTCCAGCAGTTCCGTGTATGCATCCCCCTTGTAGTGTGCAAGCAGATGCATGCACTGCAGACGGAGCATATAGGAGTCCGAAGCATCATAGATTTCCTGCAGAAGTTCCGGGAGCCCTTCGTAATGCAGGCCGTACAATTTGTGCAGGGCCAGTCCCCTGATGTCGCATGGATATTCCTCTCCGGTATATCCGAGCCAGTATTTTCCGTCGGTATTCCTGAGATCCGGCCTTGCTGCGGATGCCGGCGGGGTGAACCTGAATGTCGGGTCTCCGAGTATATGGGATTCGATTATGTTGACCTGCTGCATCCACTCTCCGACGCTGTAGCCCTGGGCAAGCATTCCCATCAGGTCGGCGGAAGACTTGTCCTGGAGCACGTTGGCGGAGTTCCCCACCGCTACGACGGCATTGCCTCCTGCCATTAT
>CALVAE010000114.1 GCA_944325465.1 uncultured Bacteroidales bacterium
GCGTTGAAAACCAGAGATGTCCCCTCAAGCCTCAGATAGTCAGGATCAACATACCATTCGTTGAGATTGCCGATGCCGGAAAAGGTTATCGCACCGTTCTGCTCCAGATCCACATTGCCCCTGTAAACTCCGGGCGACTGCATCTCAAGCAAGGTCCCGTTGACGGTAATCTCTTGCTGAGGAATCTCCGCTTCTCCTACTTTCTCTACCGTAAGGATGGCTCCTGACATCTTCGAAGCCGATGCATCGTATGTCGCGGCTGTCAGATCAAGGACGAACCTGTACACGGCACCGAGTTCAAGGGTCTGGCCTTCCGCGATATGGATATTCCCGTCACTTTCACCGCTGATGAAGAGAGGACTTTGGGAAGTGATGGTTCCTCCTCCGAATTCCCCGCCCCATGTCTTCTGATGGAAGAACTTGAAGTCAACGGCATCCGTAAGGATATTGATTCCTGCCGTGAGGGTGATCTGATATTTTTTCGGCTCGATCTGTGCCAGACAAAGACCGCCCAGTTCCGGACTCCAGCTCGCTCCCTGCTCCATGGTAGGCTTGCCGACATTGGCATCACCTATGAGCCATACGGCTCCTGTGCCGTCTGCATTCAGCGTAGCCAGTTCCGTATCGCTTTTCATTGCCTCAACACGGAAGAATTTGTTGTCAAGTTCTATGATAATCTTGTATTTGCCGTCAACCGCAAGGAATCTGTACTCCCCGTCGGATACGGTCTCGAACCAGTCCGGATCAATCGTCCAGTCTTCGAATCCAGGGACATATCCGTCAACAGTCACGGTCTGCCCCTGGACAAGATCCAGAACGGCCTCATACGTATCCGTATCTATCATCGTTGTCTCTTCATCGTTGATGGTAAGCGTCACAAACGGAGAACCCTCGAATGAAAAGGTATTGAACGTAACTTCATATTCCCCGGCCACACCGTTGGAAAAAGGTATCATGCCATCGCTTTCCGCATCAATTTCCGTCCCGTTCCAGCCGAACGATACAGGGTCCTCCCCTTCCGCTATGGCCGGAGCCTCTATGATGGCATTCACGTTGACCGGGAACAATTCCGTTACCGAATACACATATTTTTCAATCCTGTCCATCCTGTACTCCTGCCCTTCTTCAGTCCTCAAGGTAAGGTATTCGAAATCCGGACGAGTGACGGACACTTCGACAGGGTCAAGGACTGTCTGTCCCTGTCCGACATTTGTTCCGGTGAAAACCAGGGTAGCCGTTCCGTCAGGAATACCGGCCAGCAGAGGCACTGCAATCTCCCCTTCATATGTTCCCTGCTCCTTCGTCCTGATTGTCACATCGTTTACGGCGACCGCATCGAAATACAGTTCGGCCTTCAACGTGGACAGGGCAAACTCGGGATCACTGATTGCGACTGAAAATTCAATCACGGATCCCATATAGGCTCTCTCGCTGCAACTGTTCACAACCACATCGGGACCATGATCTGCAAATACATATTCGAATTCCTTCTTGCAGGATGACAGGGTCAGGATTCCTGCAAGAACCGCTATTGAAACTTTAACTGACTGTCTCATAATTCAATTGTTTTTCTATTTCTCCCGATTCCAGGACATGGACACAAGCGACCTCCCGGGAACCTCATAGTTGACGGAATATTCATCGGTATTGAATGTCAAGGTCTGGGCTTCCCGGTTCTTGTTGACGATTATAACCCCTACAGAGCCGTCAGGGTTGCGGAAAGCCAGATAATCCAGTCCGTCCAGTTCAAAACCGTCGGTCCCGATACGCACGGCCCCGGGTCTGATTACCTTTGAGGCATGTGCTATGTTATAGTAATGGGTCCTGTAGGTAAGGGTCTTATAATCAGACGATGAAACATCCACGGCACCATAGCACGTAGTGCAGGCTCCTGCCGAGCCGTACGGCCCTCCCTTGTCATCAAGGAGCAGATTCCACAATGTGACGCCCTTGCCCATGCGTGACAACGTGCCGATGAATATCGTCTCGAAATCATCAACCAGACAATTTTCAAAAGTATAGTTCCACGCACCTATGGAGGCTTCCGTAAAGTAAATCTCCTTGTCCGGATACTCATAGATTATCTGATCCAGTTCGGACACATTGCCTCCGTAACTGTGCCACGCCGAGCCGGCAACATACCGGGATGCCTCCGGATCCGCATAGATGTGAAGAGGATATCCCTGCTGGGATTCCACATTGTCATAGTTGAAATTATGATCGAACACCAGTATCTTGGTATCAAGACCCGCTTCCCTGAAGGCCGGGCCAAGAGCCTGTTTGATAAAGTCACGCTGCTGCTGCCATCCCATATACATTGACATGGAATTTCCCCTGTTCAGAGGTTCGTTCTGCGGCGTAACGGCATAAATATCAAATCCCTGCTCCTCCATATACCGGATCCATTTCACGAAATACAGCGCATAATCGGAATAGCATTCCGGCTTGAGGGACGCGCTTGTCCATGATGCCGATTCCTTCATCCATAACGGTGCGGACCACGGAGAGCCGATAATCTTCACGTCAGGATTTATGGCATATATCTCTTTCAGTACCGGTATCAGATACCGTACATCATCATGATGCGGGGCGAAATTCTCTATTCCTTCCTTGTCGCACCACGTGAATTCCACACGACTGGCCGGGAAATCGGATGCACCTATGGAAACTCTTATCAGGCTTGATCCTATACCCTCTTCCTTATCAAAAACATTTTTCAGAAAAGCGGTACGGTTTTCCGGGGTCATCTGCATGAGATTGTAGGAAGTCGCTCCGGTTATCGCCGCTCCGAACCCGTCCACAGTCTGATAGGTCTTGTCAAAATCAAGGTTGACAATATACGGAGACATGGACGCCGGTCTGTTGAATTCCACGCTCTCTTCAGAAAAAAGACGGCTCCTGTCCGATGTGGTGACATAGACTTTCACATCCTTTGCGTCCTGTCCGGCATTTCCGCCGTTATCGGGACCGGCCGTGTTCTCGGAAGGATTGTTGCACGCAAAGAGAAGTCCTGCAAGGACCGTGGCATATATGGTCATATTCGTTTTCATTACGATAGATTTTAATATCCAGGATTCTGTACAAGTCTCGGATTGTCCTCAAGTGCGGTTGTCGGAATCGGCATCAGGATCGTTTCATCTGTCAGAGGATAGCGAGGCTGCCAGTACGGATCCTCAAGCGGCATTGAATCATGTATCTCCTTTGCCTTGCCGTGACGGACCAGATCGTAGAAACGGAATCCTTCAAGAGCCAGTTCGAGCCTCCTTTCATGAAGGACCGCATCAAGCATGGCTTCCTGTGACTGCGTGGCACTGGACGGGAGAGGCGCAAGACCTGCACGTGCCCGCACTTTGTTGACATATCCTTCAGCCCCGTTCTCACCGGTAAGCTGGCCGGTCATTGTCAGGGCCTCCGCATGAAGGAGATAGATTTCCGCAAGGCGCATCACGATAATGCTCGTGGCTCCCGTAGGCACTTTGTTCATAAATGCATAGTTGTCAGAAGGATAATAACTGCTCCATGTACATTCGTCGAACTTGATGGTAGCATTCATCCTCTCCGTGTCCCCTTCAGCCTGATATGCGGCTATAAGGTCTCTTGACGGAGTGACCCATTTTGCCCATGAGTAATTGCCGTCGGGGTCATACGCGTTTCTGTACACCATCCAGTTGACCCAGTTCCCGTTGCTGCGCGGCCATTGTACTTCAAAAATCGATTCAGGAGTATTCCTGTTCTCGGTATCCTCGTCATTATATGCCCAAAGGTCGCCGTAATGCTCGCACAGGGAATATCCCATCCCTTCAACCACGGTGCAGTACTGTGCCACCTTGTTCCAGTCCTGCCTGGTCTTCTCGGCATAGATCCGTGCGAGAAGTCCGTTTGCAAAGCCCTTGGTAAACAGGAACTTGTTCGCAGGATTTACATCCGGAGCATACTGCGCCGCATATTCAAGGTCAGTTATCATCCTGTCATATACCTCGTCGATCGTAGCCCTCGCCGGATAATAGTCATCATATACCTCCTCGATATTCTCGGCGGTAATGGCCGGAGGAATGGTGGTTATGACAGGTACCGCTCCCCATATCTGGGACATCTGATAAAGCATCAGCGATCTCCAGCAGAACGCTTCGGACTTCCACTCCTGATATTCCTGATCCGTAAGGGAGGGATCTATCTCCTTTACCCTGTCTATGTTGCAGATAATCTGGTTGGCTGCCGTCAGTTGGGACAGATACCAGGACCAGTCCCTGTCCACATTCTTGTTGGCCCCATCCTGCGAATTCGCCTCTATCGCCACTATCTCGCCCGTAGTAAGGCTGCCGCAATAGGCATTGTCAGCACGGCACTCGTTATAGACGAGCCAGTCCAGGAATCCTTTCTCCTGGATATCACGCGCATTACTGTTGTAAAGGGCATCGCGAAGCCCCTGCATGTCATCCCTTGTCGAATACTGCGATTCGGTACTTTCATCTACCGTGACGTTTCCTTCATTGTATGAAGTGACCGGATACAGGTCCAGGTCACAGGAAAAAAGAGCGAAAACGGGAAGAATTGCAAATATTCTGAATGTCTTTTTCATTTTCACCTGTCTTTTAGAAATCAATGTTAACACCGAAAATCACAGTCCTTATATTCGGATATGTTCCCCAGTCGATACCGGTCTGATATGCATTGGTCCACTGGCTCATCTCCGGGTCATATCCCGAATAGTTCGTAAACGTGATCATATTATCCAGGGTAATATACGGCTGTATCCTCGAAATATTGGCCCTCTTCAGTTTAGGATGGACAATGTCATAGGACAAAGTGATGTTCTTTATCTTCAGATACGATCCGTCTTCCACCCAGCGGGTCGATGCCCTGAGGTTGTCGAGTTCTCCAGCCTTCGGAATATCGGTTATCTGGCCCGGAACCCTCCAGCGGCGGAGCACATCCGTGATCTGGTTCGCTCCCGTATACATACCTACCATTTCTATCTTTGATGCGTTGTAGATATCGTTACCTACCGAACCTGTAATCAGAAAACTGAGATTGAAACCCTTCCAGCTGAGAGTATTGGTCATACCGAAGATGAAATCAGGATTGGCATTGCCGATATACTGCTTGTCCACATCCGAAATCTTCCCGTCGCCCGAAATATCCTCATATATCATCATACCTGTCTCCGGGTCCACACCGAGAGCCTTGTATCCCCAGAACATGGAAAGCGGCTGTCCGGGAGTCATCCTGACAACACTTTCACTGAGGGCCTCCGATGTCGTAGCATAATAGTACACCTGCTGAAGATCAAGTTTCTCCAGCCGGTTCCTGTTCATGGATATGTTGAAATCCGTTGTCCAGCGGAAACCTTTCCTGTTGAAATTGACGGAAGAAAGGGCGAACTCGAGACCCCAGTTTGACATCTCGCCTTCATTCCTGAAAAGAGACGGGTTAGGATCCGGCATCGGGACATTCATAAGAAGATCCCTGGTGTA
>CALVAE010000115.1 GCA_944325465.1 uncultured Bacteroidales bacterium
TTCCGAAGTCGTACTGTTGTGCACTGACAGAGAGTCTGTCCTCAATGATCACCTGAGCGGACAGATCTGATCCTGCAAATAAGGACAAAGCGGAAATCAGACAGACAAATATTGACATATTCTTTATCATCAAAGATTGCGAGTACCATCCCATCAGTACATCCGATCATTTCAGAAGGGAGGCAAGGAGACGGATGCCTTCGCGAATACGGTCGGCAGTCATAAAGGAGAAATTAAGACGCATCGTATTATGCCCCCCACCGTCCGGATAGAAGAAACTTCCTGCCACATACGCCACTCCGGCATCAAGGGCGGTATCATAGAATCTTACCGAATCGAATCCTTCCGGAAGGGTCAGGAACAGGAAGAGCCCGCCTTCAGGATGAGTCCAGGAAACACCCTCCGGCATTGTCTGCTCCAGCATCCCAAGCATGATGTTCCGCTTGTTCCGGTACAGGGCAATGCTTTTCTCCAGATTCCTGTCGAGACTTCCGTCAGAAATGAATCCTGCTGCCACATACTGGTCGAATACCGGAGGGCACAGGTCAAGTGACTGCTTGCACACGTAAATCATGTCCAACACATCAGGGTGGCCGAAAATCCAGCCGAGCCTGAAACCGGGAGCCATTATCTTCGAGAACGAACCCAAATGCAGGGTGATATCCGGATCTATGGAATATATCGTCGGCACGGACTCCCCCTCATATCTCAATTCCCTGTACGGAGAATCCTCCACTATCAGCATACCGAACCGTCTTGCCACCCTTACAAGCCTGCGACGGTGCTCCAGAGGCAGGGTCTCCCCTGACGGATTCTGGAAATCAGGAATCGAATATATGAATTTCAGGCGTTTCCCCTCATTGAGGGCCGCCACAGCCGTCCGGACATACGCCGCTTCGAAACGGTCGGGATCGGAATCGTAAGCGACTCCCCTCACATCCGCCCTGTAGGACCGGAAAGACTGCAGGGCACCGAGATAGGACGGACTGGAAGTAAGGATGACATCTCCCGGATCTGCAAGTATCCTCGTACAGACATCAATCCCCTGCTGGGAAGAAGAAGTGATCTGAACCCGTTCGAGAGAGACTCCATATCTCAACGACAGGGCCTCCCTGAGTTCAGTGACACCCTGGGTGGCCCCATACTGGAAGGCCTTCGCCCCCACCCGGTCTATCACCTCCGACATTATCCTCCGGAAATCTTCCAAAGGGAAGGTGTCTGCCGACGGATAGCCTCCGGCAAAGGAATATATTGCGTTCAGGTCCACCCTTTTGAAAATATCCCTGACGGGGGAGCGGAAAAACGAAAAGGTGTCCTGCGAAAAGAGATCCGTGTAATTTTTCATTTTTGAGATTTTCAATGATTTGATACAACCATTCGAAGAATAAACATTTAACGGAGTATCCGGAAAACAATGGCAATAATAATACAAAAGTAGACAAAATCCTCGTTCCCGCAAAGAAATCGTGGATCAGCGGGAAAAGTATGTATTTTGTTGTTACGGACGGATTGCAGCCCCGTGCGCAGATATGTTCTCCATACCGCGAACATCAACTTTTTGTAATCTATTGAGATACAATATTATGCAAAACAACCCTGTTCGGGATCCCCACTTTTTTAGGGGGACTACGAACAAGGATATTTTGTAATGTTTTGTCTTTCAAAGAAATACAAATCTGACTTGTTCGCGGTCCAATGTCTCGTCCTGAACAAAACCGTTGTTCTGTCATCCTGAACGCCGCCAGGCGGAGTGAAGGATCTGAAGTACCACACCGCCCCATACACCAGATCCTTCGCTGGCGCTCAGGATGACAGGCGGATCAGAATGACATGGTGGCGATCCCTTAGATGACAGGGAAATCGCTCAGAATGACAGGTGTCACGCTTTCTATGAGAAGATCTGCGCAGGGGTGATGCCGTGAAAGCGTATATCGTGGGATCATTGCGCATATCCACATTTCTGGTGTGGACCTGCGCAGCGGAAGTGCCATACAGAGCACATATCAAGGATTGACTGCGCAGGTCCATCGTTTTGATGTCGACCTGCGCAACGGAGGATGCCATACAGAGCGTATATTGAGGGGGTACTGCGCAATCCTGGGGGACACAGATCCTTCGCTGGCGCTCAGGATGACATGGTGGCTCAGGATGACAGGCGGCGATCAGGATGACAGTCGGTACGGAGCGACAGAGGCCCCAGGGTAACAGAAGGTCCAAGATGACCGAGAACCTAAGATGACCGAGAACCTAAGATGACTGAAGCCCCAGGGTAACAGAAGGTCCAAGATGACCGAGGACCTAAGATGACCGAGAACCTAAGATGACCGAGAATCTAAGATGACTGAAGCCCCAGCGTAACGGGAAGGTCAGCGGAGAAGGTCTTCAAGGACAAGGGACGCATCAGTCCCTGCATCCCGGTATTTCACTATGACAGGGGTATAGATATGGATACCTGCCGCCACGCCAGGTCCCTTGGTCACCGGACGGCTGCCTGCCACGACTACAGCCCCCTCGGGCACGACCATCTGCCCGGCCTCGTTGGCCCTGATGTATTCTCCTTTGACCGCATCATAGATAGCAGTGGATGAATTGATTATCACTCCGGTGGCGATCACGGCGTTCTCCCTGACTATGGTCCCTTCATAGATTCCGCAGTTGCCGCCTATGAACACATTGTCCTCGATGATCACAGGCAGGGCTCCGACCGGTTCCAGCACACCTCCCAACTGGGATGCAGCCGAAAGATGCACATGTTTCCCGACCTGGGCGCAGGATCCAACAAGGGCATGGGAATCGATCATGGTACCGGCATCCACGTATGCCCCGATGTTGATATATGACGGCGGCATCACTATCACCGACGGTGCCAGATAGGCACCTGTCCGCACTGCGCTTCCGCCCGGAACTATCCTCACCCCGTCTTCAACGGTGAATTTCCGGGTCGGAATCGTGTCCTTGTCAAAGAAACTGAACCGGCCTTCCGACATATCGGTCAGTTGTCCGTATCTGAACCCCTCAAGTATGATTTCCTTGACCCTGGAGTTGACTTTCCACTCCCCGTCTTGCTTTTCCGCCACTCTGACTTTCCCCGACTCGAGATCGCGGACAAGGGCATTGAAGTTATCTGTCTGCATACTATCTGTTTTTCAGAGAAGAGATTATCCTTTCCATTTCTTCATAGGTAGACTGTTCTGCCGGGACGAGCGGGAGACGGAGTTCGTTGCATATCAGCCCCATTGCTGCAAGACCGGCCTTGACCGGAATCGGATTGCTTTCGATAAAGCAGCCCTTGAACAGAGGGGAAAGCCTTTCATTCAACATTCCTGCAATCTTGTAGTCTCCTGCAGCCGCTGCAGCCGTCAGATCCGCCATCAGATCCGGTGCTATGTTGGATGCGACACTGATTATACCTGCTCCGCCGGCCTTCATGACATCCAGAGTCTGGTCGTCATTGCCGCTGAGGACAGTGAAGCCGTCAGGAGCGCCTTCGATTATCTTCCTGATCTGTTCCAGGTCACCCGAAGCCTCCTTCACCGCTATTATATTGTCTGTCCGTGCCAGTTCCAGGGCTGTCTCCGCCGTCATATTGGCTCCTGTCCTGGAAGGGACGTTGTAAAGTACTACCGGCTTGTCGGTCTCGGAAGCCACCGCCTTGAAATATTCGAGCATCCCTCTCTGCGTCGGTTTGTTGTAATACGGGACGACGACAAGGAACAGGTCCGCGCCATGATCCTCCAGCAGCCTGATATTCCGGACCGTGTGTCTGAAGGAATTTGTCCCGACCCCCACCATCACCGGCCTTCCGCCGCTACGGGAAGCCGCACACTCGGTCAACGCCACCTTTTCCTCATCTTCCAGGCAAGGGGTCTCCCCTGTCGAACCAAGAGGAACGAGGAAATCCACTCCTGCCAGGACCTGTCTGTCCACCAGCGCGGCGAAAGCGTCATAATCAACCTCTCCGTCCCTGAACGGAGTCACGAGGGCCGTACCAAGCCCGCGCAAAGTAAAATTGCTGTCAATTCTGCCCATGATGATTCCTCTATCGTCTGTCATTTGAAGATAATGTCCTTGAACTCATATACGCCTTCAAGCCTGTCCGCCTTCAGAGCGGCCTCAACCGCCCCCCTTGCAAAGCCGGCCCTGGAAAACGCTTCATGCTTCAGGACTATCCTGTCATCCGTCCCCTCGAATCCGACTATATGAATCCCCGGAATCTCCCCGCAGCGGACCGACTGTATGTCCGGACTTACTCCCATATTGCCTTCCACGACAGATGCCAGACTTTTCGCGGTCCCGCTCGGAGCATCCAGTTTGTGACAATGATGCATCTCCACGATATACGGGCTGTACCCTCCGGTCTGCGACATCTTCCTCGAAATGAAGTCATTCACAGCAAAAAAGATGTTTACTCCTATGGAAAAATTGGACGCATAGACCATGGTTGTCCCGCATTTCCTGAAATATGCAATCACCTCATCCCTGATATCGTCCCAGCCGGTGGTCCCTATCACTACCGCCTTGAAATTCTCGGCCAGGAACCTGTAGTTCTCCCTGATTGCCGCAGGGACTGTGAAATCGATACATACCGATTCTTTTGCCACCGCCGGATCGAACGTCCCGATATCCTCGCTTTTGCCTGCACATTCAATTCCCATTTCATCGAGGGTCTTTTCGACCATACGGCCCATCTTACCGTATCCGCTGATCACCACTTTCATAGTCTCTGTCTTCAAAAAGATATTTATGCACCTCTCTCACGGCATTCTGCATGGATGCCCTGTCCACCACGAAACTTATATTCACGAAGGAAGCTCCCTGGGAAATCATATAGACATTGCAGTCCTTCAGGGATGTCATAGTCTGTTTGAGAAGCCCGCGCAGATTGACGATATTCTTGCCTATTACCGAAATCTGGGCCTTGTCCCTGTCCACATCCACCTCCGCGAATTCCGACAGGGCCTTCACCACCTCATCTATATCCTGGTTTCCGTCCATCGTCAGGGAAATATTCGCTTCAGACGTACTGATAAGGTCCACCGATACCTTGTACCGGCTGAATATCGCGAATACCTTCTGAAGGAAACCGGACACGTTGATCATTCTGGTAGAGAAGATATTGAGCAGAAGGATGTTTTCCTTGTATGAAACGGATTTCACCCCGTCCTCTATCCGGTCGTTCTGGAGAATGGCCGTCCCTTCGCCCTCCGGATTCATCGAATTGAGCACATAGACCGGGATATTCTTCATGACAGCCGGCTCGATTGTCATCGGGTGAAGCACCTTCGCCCCGAAATGCGCCATTTCCGCCGCCTCTTCAAACGATATCCGGCTGATGTTCCTGGTATTCGGAACTATTCTCGGATCCGCCGTCCTCACTCCATCCACATCTGTCCATATCTCGATACGTTCTGCATCCAGAGCCATTCCTATCAGGGAAGCGGAATAATCCGAACCTCCCCTGCCGAGCACAGTAGTCTCTCCTTTCAGAGTCGATGCCATAAAGCCCTGCGTAATGACCGCGTCCGCCCCTTCGTATGCCTCAGCCACCACCTCTGGCACCCGCCGGGAAATCTCCGACATATCCGGCTCCCCTTTCATGTAGGTATCGGACGTGATTATCATCTCCCTTGCATCCATGAAATGCGTGACTATACCTCTTGCATTCATGGCATGGCATATAATATTGGAGGAAAGCCATTCCCCCCTTGAAATTATCCTCGCCTTGCTCCTGTCGGTGAGTTCTCCCAATGAACAGACCGCTCCTACGAAATCGCGTAGTTCCCCGCATATTTCCGTCACCTTTGCACAGGCTTCGTCACAAAGCGGACTGCCCTGCAGCAGTTCCCTAGCAAGAGCGGTATGCCTCTCCGCCAGAGCATCTATATATCCATCGGCTGTCTTCCTGTCCCGCGCCTCCGCACTGTCGGAAATCCTGTACAGAAGATCGGTCACTTTGGAAAGGGCGGATACCACGATGACAGGTTTCCGGTCGAGCCGACCTTTCACAATCGATATTGTCCTTACTATCGCTTCAGCATTGGCGACAGAAGTGCCGCCGAATTTCATCACTATCATAAGTCCGTTTTATTTAAATTCCGGCCTTCAGGGCCTCGAATATCCGTATGTAATTTTTCTTCGCCTGCTCGATGTCATCCAGCAGGATATATTCGGTATCAGTATGGGCAACCAGGATGGAACCGGGACCGCACAGGGCCTTGTATCGGAAATTGGTCAACTGAGGGGCATCGCTTCCGAAAGCCACTGTCTTGCTACCGAACCCGTCAAGGGCGAGGTATTCAGCCGGGGTATCGCCTCCGTATGCTTCCACCTCTATATATTCGTCCCTGAAATTCTCCATGACTTCGCACACCATCCTGTCGCTTGCGAATGTCGTCCTGAAATATATGCGGAACGTCAGACGGTCGCTGAGAATATTCTGAGGATTGTCACTTGACAGTCTGCCTATGTTCCACGTGGTCTCCCCGAGTTTGGGATCCATGGGGAAATCAACAGCCCTCAGGGCATTCATCATATCGATGAAGCGCTCCACCGCACTGGCTCCATAGACAGGGTACCCGGAATGGAAACTCTTTCCCCGTACCGTCACAGCAAAGGACTTCGTTCCCTTGCTGGCAGACACCATCCTGTTGTCGGTAGGCTCTCCCACTATCACATACTTGCCTCCGGGGTATTCTGTCCTGAAATCCTTCGCTCCGAGAGACCCCGCCTCTTCTCCGTACAGAAGCAACAGGCCGAATCCGTCCTCTCCCCGGTCAGCCAGTTCCAGACAGGCTTCATACATGGAAATCAACTGGCCTTTCGCATCACATGCACCCCTGCCCTTAATGACAGTCTTGCCGTCCTCCCTCTTTTCTACAGTCGGGGGTATGTACGGCGGTACAGTATCATAATGGGTGCAGAATACCACTTCAGGTCTGCCCCATGAGAGAAGGATGTTCGATGGGGCTTCCGTGCCGTAATCTGTCCGCGGCGACATATAGACATTGACCTCGCAGCCGGACACCGGAAGCCTGCGGATCAGGAAATCGGAAAGTCTGCCCTCTCTGGAAGAAGTCGAATCGATATTGAGTATTTCAAGAAAAAGGTCAAGGTCCATAACAGATATCCTTATCGTTTGCCAATACACAAAATCTTACAAATTTATTCATTTATTTCAGAAAACACCGAAATTTCCATAAAAAATGAAAAATGAAAAGTTCGGTGTTTATCCGCTAAAGTGCCCCGGACAGACAACGGATATTGCTGACAAGAATCGGGAGTTTCATATTTTGCGAAAAATTTCTGCCATATTTTGGCATTTGTAAAGAAAATATTATATCTTTGTGAAGTTGTATTTACCGCAATAACTACACAGACTACATTTGACACATGACAGCAGGATTCAGCCATATTCATCATCACGACACAGCCCCCGAGTGGTAGCCGTGAAGATAATCATGAATCTGCACATACATGATTAAGGCTTGCCACGAACGGTAAGCCTTTTTTTGTATGACGCGGAGTGTCGGAACCGTGGCAGCCTGCCGACAAAAAACTTTCACACTATGATACGCATTGCAATCCAGTCAAAAGGACGACTGAACGAAGACAGCATCCGTCTTCTGTCCGAAGCGGGAATGAAAATAGAGGAATCCAGGAGGAAACTGCTGACCCCGGCAGAGGGATTCCCCCTCGAAGTCCTGTATCTCAGGGATGACGACATTCCCCAGGCCGTTGCCGACGGGGTCGCGGACATAGGAATAGTGGGACTTAACGAAGTGGAGGAAAGGGACAGGGACGTGGAAATCGTCCGGAGGCTCGGGTTCGGCAAATGCCGGCTGTCGCTTGCCATACCGAAAGAAGAAGACTACCAGGGTCCCGGATGGTTCGAGGGGAAGAAAATCGCGACTTCATACCCGGGTATCGTCGGCAGGTATTTCAGGGAAAAGGGCATAAAGGCCAATATAGAAACCATTGCCGGATCCGTCGAAATCGCTCCGTCGGTGGGGATGGCCGATGCCATCTTCGATATCGTGAGTTCCGGCGGGACCCTTGTCAGCAACGGACTGAAAGAAGTGGAGAAAGTCCTTTTTTCAGAAGCCGTGCTGATCGGGAACAGGTCCCTGACGGAAGAAAAACGTGGGCTTCTTTCCCAGATGACATTCAGGTTCGAGGCAGTGGAGCGCAGCAGGGGGATGAAATACATGCTGATGAACCTCCCGTCAGACAAGGCGGATGAAGCGGTCAGGATACTCCCCGGGATGAAATCTCCCACAATCCTGCCCCTGGCCCAGGAGGGCTGGTGCTCCCTGCATGCAGCGGTACGCGAGGATGAACTATGGACAAAGATCGGGCAACTGAAAGGGATAGGAGCGGAAGACATACTGGTGCTTTCCCTTGAAAAGACAATATGGTAGACAATGGAGATATTCATCAATCCCGGACGTGACACCTGGAAAAGGCTCACAAGCCGGACAAGGGAAGATGACAGCAGCATCGATGAGACAGTCGCTTCTATCATCCGGAGAGTACGGGAAGAGGGTGACGCGGCCCTTTCCGATCTGACGGAAAGGATTGACGGGATAAGGCCTGATTCCCTGGAAGTCAGCCGGGAAGAAATCCGGGCGGCATCCGGGTCAATCCCGGACAGACTGAAACAGGCTCTGGGACAGGCTGCGGAAAACATCAGGAAATTCCACCAGGCACAAATGCCTGCTGAAATCAGTATTGAGACCATGCCGGGAATCCGCTGCGTATCCAGACCCGTCCCCATCCGCAGCGCAGGCCTTTATATCCCGGGAGGCTCGGCACCACTGTTCTCGACCGTACTCATGCTGGTCATACCGGCACAGGTCGCAGGCTGCAGGCAGACCACCCTTTGCACACCACCCGACAGGAACGGGAATATCAGCCCTCTCATCCTGTATGCAGCCTCGCTCTGCGGAGTCGGAAGGATTTTCAGAATCGGAGGGGCACAGGCAATCGCCGCAATGGCTTACGGAACGGAAACAGTTCCCAAGGCAGACAAGATCTTCGGTCCGGGAAACCGCTATGTAACCCGGGCAAAGCAGATGCTAAGTTCGACCGTAGCCATCGATATGCCGGCCGGTCCTTCGGAAGTCATGGTCCTGGCGGACGGAAGCGCCAGAGCGGATTTCGTGGCCTCGGACCTTCTCTCCCAGGCGGAACACGGACCTGACAGCCAGGTAATGCTGGTATGCAGATCCGTAGAATTCGCGGAAAAGGTAAGGGAGGAAACGGAAGCGGGCCTTGCGCGGCTGCCAAGGAGGGAACTGGCAGCAAAGGCCCTGGAAAACAGCAGGATCATTGTGATGGACTCTATTGACGATATGGTGGATTTTGCCGACATGTACGCAGCGGAGCACCTGATCATCTCGATGAAAGACCCGTGGAAGATTGCATCCAGGATAACGGCTGCCGGAAGTGTCTTCATAGGGAACCATTCCCCTGAAAGCGCAGGCGACTATGCTTCCGGGACCAATCACACCCTCCCTACTTCCGGATGGGCGGGGTCATACAGCGGAGTGAACACGGAAAGTTTCATGAGAAGGATGACCCTTCAGGAACTTACAAGGGAAGGACTTGCAGCACTTGGAGACACCATCATGACAATGGCGTCGGCTGAAGGACTGGAAGGACACCGCCGGGCAGTGGAAATCCGGCTCAGGGAGGAACAGGCAAATTAACGGACAGATACTGGAAAATGGAAACACAAGACTTGGAAAGGCTGGTCAGGCCGAACATCCTGTCAATGAGACCGTATTCGACCGCAAGGGACGAATGCGAGGGCAGGCCCGAAATATTTCTCGATGCCAACGAAAGCCCGTACGGGAACGGATTCAACAGATATCCCGATCCGCACCAGAAACAGTTGAAAGAAGCGGTTGCAAGAATCAAGGGGACAAGTCCCGACCATATTTTCCTCGGCAACGGAAGCGACGAGGCCATAGACCTTGCATACCGGATATTCTGCAGACCGGGGATTGACAATGCCGTTTCCATCACGCCCACATACGGGATGTACGGAGTGGCGGCAGCGTGCAATGACACTGAATTCCGGACCGTACCTCTCAGGGAGGATTTTTCCCTGGACGAGGAGGCCCTGCTGGCAGCGGCCGATGCCAATACGAAACTGCTGTTCATCTGCTCTCCCAACAACCCCACGGGGAACAGATTCCCGACATGGCAACTGACCCGCATCATATCTTCTTTCAACGGGATAGTCGTACTGGATGAAGCATACATCGATTTTTCGTCAGAAGAAGGGCTCCTGCCCATGCTTGGGAGTTTCCCAAACCTCATCATCCTTCAAACCTTCTCGAAAGCATGGGGAATGGCAGGGCTGAGGGTCGGGATGGCATTTGCCTCTCCTTTCATCATCCGGCTGTTCTCGAATGTGAAGTACCCGTACAACATCAACGGCCTCACACAGGAAATCGTCCTCAAAAGGATAGAGACGTCCGGACCTGAGACCGGGCCAGTCATCCGCGAAAGGGAACGGGTCTCCCGGGTCCTGGCAGAATGTCCCGGCATACTGAAGGTCTATCCGTCCGAAGCGAATTTCATTCTGGTAAAATGCCGGGATCCGAAGGGCCTGTACCGGAAACTGCTCGACAACGGCGTGATAGTCAGGGACAGGTCCGGCATCCCAGGCTGTGAAGGATGTCTGAGGATTACAATCGGCACCGGGCCGGAAAACGACAGGATGCTCCACACCGTGACATCCGCTTGCGGCCGGGAGAACCGGGAAGAGGCTTCATCCTCCGGACAGGAAGGAGAGAGCCGCAACTCCACGGTTTTCAGGGAGACTTCGGAGACCGGGATAGCCGCGATGATGGATCTGGACGGGAAAGGGCCTTCGTTCATATCCACAGGAATAGGATTTTTCGACCACATGCTCGAACAGATAGCCCGTCACAGCGGCATATCGATGCTGGTCTATGCCAAAGGCGATCTCAATGTAGACGAGCACCATACAATAGAGGATGTGGGCATTGTGCTGGGGAAAGCGCTTGCAAAGGCCCTCGGCAGCAAAATCGGAATAGAAAGATACGGATTTGTCCTGCCTATGGACGAAAGCGAGGCTTCGGTTCTCATCGATCTTGGAGGAAGGACAGACTTCAGATGGGATGCCGAATTCAAACGCGAAAGAATCGGAGACATGCCGACCGAGATGTTCAGCCATTTCTTCAAAAGCCTCGCGGAATCCGCATGCTGCAACCTGCATGTTTCAGCGACCGGGGAAAACGAGCACCACAAAATCGAAGGCATATTCAAGGCCTTTGCCAGGGCTCTGAAAATGGCGGTGGCGCACGACCGTTTCCCTTATTCCATTCCCAGCAGCAAAGGAGTCCTGTAAGGCGTAGCAACGGCCTGTCATCCGGGATGAAACCGAAAATCAGGCACATGGACCTGCAAAAAGCATAGATAAAAGCAATGAATACAGTCATAATAGATTACGGCACCGGAAACCTGCGTTCCATCGGGAACGCCCTCAAAAGGATGGGAGCGGAATATCTTGTCTCGTCCGACCCGTCAGACATCCTGTCCGCGGACAGGGTCATACTGCCTGGAGTAGGAGAAGCCTCTTCCGCAATGAAAAGGCTTCTGGACACGGGACTCGACAGGGTTATCCCGTCATTGAAGCAGCCCGTACTCGGAATCTGCATCGGAATGCAGTTGATGTGCCGTTCCAGCGAAGAGGGGAAGACGGAATGTCTGGGAATATTCCGCACCGAAGTCAGAAGACTCTCTCCTGCACATCCGTCCATGAAACTGAAAATTCCGGAAATGGGATGGAACAATATCAGAATGGAAACGGACGGACAGGACGGGAAACAGGAACCGTGTCCTCTTTTCAAAGGGATTCCGGATGGAAGTTACGTCTATTACGTCCATTCGTTCGCTCCTGACATCTGCCAGGATACGGTTGCGGTTACGGAATACGGACATCCTTTCAGCGCCGCCCTCGACAGGGACAATTTCTTCGGAACACAGTTCCATCCCGAAAAAAGCGGGAAGACAGGACAACGGATACTTGAAAATTTCCTTGGGCTATGATACAGATAATACCTGCAATGGACATAATCTCAGGAGAATGCGTCCGCCTTACAAAAGGAGACTACTCCACACGGAAATCATATTCCGGCAACCCTCTTGAAATGGCGGAACGGTTCTGCGGTGCAGGACTGAAAAGGCTGCACATCGTCGACCTGGACGGAGCCAGAGCCTCTTTTCCTGAAAACCTGCATATCCTGGAAAAAATCATATCCCGCACCGGGATGGAAATAGAATGGGGTGGAGGGATAAAGAACCGGCAGGCACTGGACGCAGTTCTGGACAGCGGAGCATCCCAGGCGATATGCGGAAGCATTGCGGTCTCGGATCCTGACGAATTCAGGACGTGGCTTTCGGAATACGGGCCGGACCGGATAATCCTCGGAGCGGATGTTCGCAATGGGATGATCGCCACGCACGGATGGATGCAGGACTCGTCCGTATCGGTAGAAGACCTTGTGGAAAGGTTCCTTCCTTTCGGGCTTTCAAGGGTAATATGTACTGACATCGCCTGTGACGGAATGCTCTGCGGGCCATCTCTCGGACTGTATGCCGGCCTTCTCCGACGCTTCCCGGAGTTGGGACTGACTGCCAGCGGAGGCATAGGGTCCATGGAGGATATCATCAGTCTCGACAGGACGGGAATCGGCAGCGTCATCGTAGGCAAGGCCATCTATGAAGGAAGAATCTCCCTGGAAGAGATAGAAGAATTCAACAGCAAACAGGAAAATTCAGGAAAATGCTCGCGAGAAGAATAATACCCTGCCTTGATATCAGGGACGGAGTCACCGTAAAGGGGACCAATTTCCTCGGACTTCGCAGTGTCGGGGATCCGGTGGAAATGGCAGCGGAATACGCCGGGGAAGGCGCAGACGAACTGGTCTGTCTGGATATAAGCGCCACTCTGGAAGGGAGGAAAACGTTTGCCTCGCTCGTGGAAAGAATCGCCGGAACCATTGATATCCCGTTTACGGTCGGCGGAGGAATCGCATCGGCCGAAGACGCGGGAAGACTGCTTCTGGCAGGAGCGGACAAGGTCTCTGTCAACAGCGCCGCCGTACGCAGGCCGCAACTGATAGACGAGATCGCTTCAAGATACGGGAGCCAGTTCGTCGTAGTGGCAATCGACGCCAGACGTATCGGGGACAGATGGACAGTCACGACCCACAGCGGCAGCCGGACGACAGACAGGGAACTCTTCTCCTGGGCCATGGAGGCTGAAGAAAGAGGGGCGGGTGAGATACTGTTCACATCAATGGACAATGATGGGACCGGGAAAGGATATCCGTGCGGGACTTTTGCGGCCCTTTCGGAAATGCTGGACATTCCCGTCATCGCATCCGGGGGTGCAGGATCGGTTGAAGACATAGCGGAAGTCCTCACCGCAGGCAAGGCAGACGCCGCCCTTGCCGCCAGCATCTTCCATTACGGAAAGGTCAGCATACCGCAACTGAAGGCAGCCCTTGCGTCCGCCGGGATTCCGGTACGTCCCGCACCGTAAAGGCTCCGTCACATCCCGTTATTCCTGACAAACATCAAAACATACGCTATATGATACGGTTCGAAGAATTGAATACTGCAAAAAGCAGTGAAGGCCTTGTCCCGGCAATCATCCAGGATGATACGACATTGGCAGTACTGATGCTCGGATATATGGACAGGGAGGCTCTGGAAAAGACACAGAAAGAAGGAAAGGTGACTTTTTACAGCCGCTCCAAAGGAAGGCTGTGGACAAAAGGGGAAACAAGCGGCAATTTTCTGGATGTGGTGTCCATTGCGGAAGACTGCGATTCCGATTCGCTCCTGATAAGGGTCATCCCACACGGACCGGTATGCCACACCGGAACCAGAAGCTGTTTCGCAGATGAGGATACCAGGCGGAAAGTCGCCGGAGGTGAAAAGGAATACTGTACGGAAGGATTCATCAGAGAACTCGCGAAAGTCATACGCCAGCGGCACACGGATATGCCGGAAGGCTCCTATACATCAAGGCTGTTCAGCAAAGGGACTCCGAAAATCGCCCAGAAAGTCGGGGAAGAAGCCGTCGAGACTGTCATAGAGGCGGTTGCCGGGAACA
Organism: uncultured Bacteroidales bacterium; assembly: GCA_944325465.1. Lineage (GTDB taxonomy): Bacteria > Bacteroidota > Bacteroidia > Bacteroidales > UBA932 > Cryptobacteroides. The sequence continues at coordinate 14,156 of CALVAE010000115.1, forward strand.
GGGACGCCCTGATATACGAGGCCTCGGATCTGGTATATCATCTGCTGGTCCTTCTCGAAGCCACCGGTTGCTCCATTTCCGACCTTGAAAAGGAACTTGAACGGAGACACCGCTGAATACCGCTCACCGGCCCCCTGTGTCACTTGCAGGAAAAGAAGTCTCGACCCACCCTTCATGGCACTCGTACACAGACTGACCGAGCACTTGCTGTATTGTCATTCTGAGCGACTTTCCTGTCATTCTGAGCGCCAGCGAAGAATCTGGTATCTCAAGAGATATGCGCCGCCAACCCTCGATATATGCTCCCAGTGGCACTTTCAGGGTGCATATCTTCGGAGAAGTATGTAGGGAAGAACTGGATAAACCATAAAACAGGGCGGACAGGCAGATGACGGGAATGAATGGGCACGGAATGAGGGAACGAAAGAACGGGTGTGAACGGGTGGGGCATATAGAGAAGTCGAAGCCATCCGACATCTGCGGATGCCGATGTGGAGAACCGATGAGGTACTTCAGATCCTTCACTCCGCCTGCGGCTCCGTTCAGGATGACAAAGGCGACGGCTCCGTTCAGGATGACAACCCTTTTTCTGTAAACTTTTTTCAGAACGAGACTCTCCCAAAAATGAGGATCTTGAACAAGTTTTTTGCTGCAGCATGACGATGAGAGTATAATGCAGACTATAGACGCTGAATGCATGATACTGGCAGTATGATCTCTGAATGACGGAATCCTCCATAGACAAAGAGGCCATGCCGTCTGGCATGACCTCTTGTAAATCTGTACATTATGTGACCTAGAATCTGTCTTCTGAAGATACGGTCAATTTCTTGCGTCCGTGACGGCGGCGTGCAGCGAGAACCCTACGTCCGTTCGGAGTGGACATACGCTCACGGAATCCGTGTTTGTTGCGACGCTTCCTCTGTGATGGTTGGAATGTTCTTTTCATATTTTGTTTCTTTTATATTATAATCGTACGGAGTTTTGGGAGTGCAAAGGTAGTGTTTTTCACTTTAATTGCAAATCTTTTCTATGAAAATGACGAATTTTTCAGAAAAGTACGGATAATTTGCCCAGTTGTCTATATGCCAAGTGTGTATGGCATTGCCGGGAATGCGGAATCTTTCCATCACCGTGGAAAGTTCTTCTGCTATGTCCCCGCCTTTAAGATAAAGGATTCCCCTGGTGTATTTCCCCTTCACCCACGGGATGAACCTGTCAAGGGATGTCACGGCCCTGGAGACAATGTAGTCGAATTTCTCGTCAAGATCTTCAGCGCGGGCGTTGATGACAGTGACATTTTCAAGACCTATGGCCTTTGCCACGGCTTCCGCCACCTTCACTTTCTTTCCAATCGAATCGCAGAGGGTGAAGGCGGCATTCGGGAAGAGGATGGCAAGGGGGATACCAGGGAAACCGCCCCCGGTGCCGAGGTCGAGGAAACGGAGAGGGGTGACAGATCCTTCGCTCCGCTCAGGATGACAGTCGGAAAAGTCAGGATGAGAGCCGGGATAGCCGGGCAGATATGATTTCATGTATCCGGCTATGGCAAGGGAGTGAAGGACATGATGCAGGTACAATCCGTCGATATCCTTGCGGGATATGACATTTATCTTTTCATTCCATTCCCGGTACAGCCCGTCCAGCAGGCGGAACTGTTCTTTCTGCCGCGGTGCAAGCGGGCCGAGAAGTCTTTCCGTAATTTCTATGAATTCAGTGTAGTTCATTTTTGCAGGTTTTGTGTTACAGATCCTTCGCTTCGCTCAGGATGACAGTTAGGGGGACAGGATGACAGCCAGGGGCTAAGGGTGACTGCCGGGGGACTCTGAATAACAGCCGAGGCTCAATGGGACTGCCGGGAGAGCCGGGATGACGGTCAGGAGGCTCTGGAAGACAGTCTGGGGGCAGGACGACAGCCGGGATGACGGTCGGGAGAGCCGGACGGTCTGTTCAGATGAGTTCATCGGATACGTCCATCATTTTCAACAGCATTGCCTTGGCCCTCCTGATCCTGGTCTTGACCGTGTTTATCGGTATTTCCAGTTCGTCCGCAATCTCCTTATATCCGAAATTGTCTATCAGATTCATTTTGGCAACTATCCTGTAGTCGTCCTTCAGCCTGTCGATGTTGGCCAGCCATTTGTCATACTCCTGCTGGTTTATTATCTCATCCTCAGGATTGTGCATCGCTGCCGGGATCTCTGTCATTTCCGATATCTGCTCGCTTATCGAAGTGGTAGGAAGATTGTTCTTTTCCCTGTCCTTGCGGCTGATATGGTCAAAAGCCGTATTCCTGGCAATCCTGTACAGCCAGGTGGAGAACTTGTATGCAGGATTATACGAACCTATCTGACTGAACGCCTTCTGGAAACTTTCCAGACAGATGTCCTCTATGTCTTCCTGCTGCGACACATACCGCGATATATGCGCCCTGACCCCCTTGTCATATCTGGTATAGAGCACTATATACGCAGCCTGGTTCTGTTCCAGAGCCAGGGAAACGAGTTCCGCATCCGTGAGATTAGTGAGCTTCGAGCCAGTTCTTTCCATAATTACAGTCTACCGTAAGCGGGATTGACAATTGTATGACATTTTCCATTTCCTCCGTCACCAGTCTCTTCAGGGTCTCCGCCTCCGATACTAGGGCATCGAACACGAGTTCGTCATGGACCTGAAGCACCATCCTGCTCCGCATGCCTTCCTTCCTTATCCTGTCCGACACATTGATCATTGCCTTCTTTATAATGTCGGCGGCAGTTCCCTGAATAGGAGCGTTTATGGCATTCCTTTCCGCGAGAGAACGCACGGTGGCATTACGGGAGGAAATGTCCGGAAGGTATCTCCTGCGTCCGAACAGGGTCTGGGCATAACCGCTTTCCCGGACAGAGGCTATGGTCTGTTCTATATAGGAGGATATTGCCGGAAAACTGGCGAAATAGTCTTCTATGATCTTCTTGGCCTCGGCCCTGGAAATCTTGAGACGCTGGGACAGTCCGAAAGCCGAGATGCCGTACATTATCCCGAAATTGGCCGTCTTGGCAATCCTTCTCTGCTCCGGAGTGACCTCTTCCGGTTCTATCCCGAATATCTTCGATGCCGTAATGGCATGGACGTCCTTCCCGTGCCTGAATGCATCAATCAGATGTCCGTCCTGACTCAGATGTGCCATTATGCGAAGTTCTATCTGGGAATAGTCCGCTGACATTATGACGCCATCCTCCCTGGCGGGAATGAAAGCCTTGCGGATTTCCTTACCCCTTTCAGTCCTGACAGGTATGTTCTGAAGGTTGGGCTTGGATGAACTGAGCCTTCCGGTGGCGGTCATGGCCTGATTGAAAGTCGTATGAATCTTGCCTGTCCCAGGGGATACATAATTGGGGAATGGCTCTATATAGGTCGACAGAAGTTTCCGGACACCGCGATATTCGAGTATTTCATTGATTATAGGGTGCTTGTGGGCAAGTGCCGCAAGGGTTTCCTCATCCGTAGAATAACTGTAACGCTTGTCATTCCCCGCCTTCTTCACCTTGGGATCCAGGGCCAGTTTTTCAAATATCACATAACCTATCTGTTTTGTAGACAGGATGTTGAGATTAGGTTCCCCTGCCATTTCCCTTACGTTCTGCTGGATTTTTTCCAGTTCCGTTGAAAGGGTTGCGGCATACATCCTGAGCTGGTTGAGATCAATCTTGACCCCGGTCCGTTCCATTTCCCCAAGAACCCTTATCAAAGGCTCTTCCATTTCGTCATAAAGCCGGTCAAGTCCAAGCCTTCCGATATCCTGACGCACGGCAATCCCGAGCATTGCCGTTACAACGGCCTCCCTGCTGCGCGGGACATCTGACTCCCCGTCACCTGCGGCATCAAACAAAGAAAGAGAGGTAACCTCAGGGGCCCTGTCCGGGTCTTCCATGCCTATATTCAGATAACTTCTTGACAGGATATCCAGCCGATGGCTTTTCTCCGGATTGATCAGATAGTGCATAAGTTCGATATCCAGGAGTTTCCCTGCCATATCCAGACCATTGTATTTCAAGATATTCCCCTGTCTTTTCAGATCATAGCCGCACTTGCTGACATTTCCGTCTTCCAGTATCTCCCTGAATTCCCCGGCACTGCCGGAAGAAACGTACTTCTTCTGGCCCGAAACGATTCCCACAGTAAGCCTCCTTATCCCGCAGAATATCGTAGAGTCTTCAAAGTCACCGACAACTGAAAAACAACCGGCGCGTCTGGCTTCCTCACAGGCCCCGGCCGGAGTGAGTTCCGTAAATTCCAGACTCTCCTCTTCCCTTTTTCCCCCGGATTCCGACACTCCGAGATATCTTTTCAGAGAACCGAATTCATATTCATCGAAAAGTTCCGCCGCCCGGGGCGTGAATCCGGTATCCAAAGACATTTCATCCGGTCTGAAATCCACCGGGACGTCGGTCCTGATAGTCACAAGGTCATGACTCAACGGCAGATACCCACGGGCATCCTCAAAGGCGGCCTTCTGTTTCGGCGTAAGTTCATCAAGATGGCCGTATATCTCCTGCACAGTCCCGTACCTGCCGATAAGTTTCCTCGCCCCGACTTCACCCACTCCTTTCACTCCGGGCACATTGTCCGACGCATCCCCGCATATAGTGAGAATCTCTATTACCTGTGACGGGGAAACTATCCCGTACTTGTCGCATATTTCGGCTACTCCGAGTATCTCCGCCTCCCCTCCGGATTTCCCGGGCCTGTACTGGAATACGTGATCAGATACCAACTGACCGTAGTCCTTGTCCGGTGTCACCATATATACGGTAAAACCTTCTGCAGCAGCCTTTCCTGACACTGTACCGATAACATCGTCCGCCTCATATCCCGCCACCATGAGAACAGGGATATTCATTGCCTTGCAAAGTTCAGTCAAAGGCTCAAGGGCATCAATGACCAGTTGCGGAGTCGCCTCTCGCGTTCCTTTGTAATCGGGGTATATCGTATGTCGGAACGTACCTCCGGGAGGGTCGAACGAAACGGCCAGATGGGTAGGCTTTTCCTTCTCTATCAGTTCAAGGATGTATTTGGTAAAACCGAACAGTATGGAAGTGTCCTTTCCCTTGGAATTTATCATGGGATGCCGCAGGAATGCGAAATACATCTTGAAAATCAGGGCGTGTCCGTCTATCAGAAAAAGTCTTTTATCCATCTTGCTTGATAAGGATAGGGGTATTAGGGGTCAAAGGTAATATTTTTATTTCTGAAAATGCTGCCGGCAACATGTAATTTTTCCGATTCCGCCCCGTCGGATATCCGGAAAATCCTGTCCGATCCGATTGCAGCCAGTGCGGTACAGTGCGCCGCACCTTCCCTGATGTCATGGGTCGAGAAGAGCACCGCTGTCCCTGTACGGGAAGGAAGTTCCTGCAGAAGGGATAGTATCCCCGTCCTGTTTTCCGCATCCAGAAAAGCCGTAGGCTCGTCCAGAAGTATTATGTCCGCCTGCCTGCAGAGGGCGGATGCAATGCACCCTTTCTGGAATTCACCGTCGCTCAAGGTGGAAATATCCCTGTCCTTCAGACAGGTTATGCGCAGTTTGCACATGGCATCCTCCAGTCTCGCGGTCTCTTCATCAGACAGTCTTCCATCCCGGTCTCCGGTCAGACGGATGAATTCTTCGAGAGTGAATCCCCGTACCTTTGGAATTCCCGAAGGGATCATGACGGCCCTGACTTTCCCCTGCCTGTCACACTCCGCCGCCATTGCCCGCAGCAATGTCGTCTTGCCGCTTCCGTTGGCTCCGCAAAGAAGAATGCAGTCCTGCCTTTTTATCCTGAAAGTTATTCCGGAGCACAGCGCCTTGCCTCCGTATCCTATGGACATATCGTTGATATCCAGAAGTGTGTCCTTATCAGGCCTGTCTGCAACCGGATTCCCGCCGGGAGTACGGACGGAATGATCAGGGCTGACGGAAACGGCACTCCCGGAACGGCCGGCACCTCCCCGTATCATTATATACAGAATAGCCGGTATTCCTATCAAGGCCATGGTACTGCCTGTCGGCAAAGGTGTCGGGGTCAGATGAGACATGATATCCGCGAAAACTCCGAGAATGCCTCCGCAGACAAGGCTTGCCGGAAGGACGTACCGGTGTACGGATGTACCTGCAAGTTTCCTCGCGATATGGGGAGCCACGATTCCGACAAAGCCAAGGGGGCCGCAGAACGCAGTGACAGCACCCGTAACCAGACAGCAGCCTGCCAGCGCTATCCACCTTATCCTTCGCGGAGAAACGCCGGAGAGGGCTGCATAATCATCTCCGAACAGCAGGATATCCAATCCCCTGGCATTGCGGGAAGCGACAAGACATCCGGCAATTCCCGCAAGCGCGATTATCACCATTCCGTCATATCCGCAGTTCATGAAACTTCCCGCTGCCCAACTGAAATAAAGCCTGAGACTGTCCGGAGCGGCCCATGCCTGCAGGACGGACGTGACTGCACTCAGTGCGAATCCGGCCATCACTCCGAATATCAGCAAAGTATATGTCCCCCTGACCCTACTTGAGATATACATGATGAGAAGAGAGGCCAGCAATGCACCGGCAGCAGCGGCAGACACCACAGACAGCCCGCCGGCAATTCCGGAAAGGCCGGCCCCTCCGGCAAGAGTCACGATTGCGGCTCCCAGGCCTGCCCCTGAACTGACTCCCATGATGTGGGGATCGGCAAGCGGATTCCTGAATACGGCCTGCATCTGCGCCCCGACCAGACCGAGCAGGCTCCCCGCCAGCAGTGCAGTCAGGGCACGAGGCACACGCAGAAGCCGGAACACTTCAGCGGGCGCATTCCCCCCGACAAGGATATCGCCGGCAAAAAGCACTGCCAGAACCGAAACGGAGGCTATGAACAATCTCTTCCTTTTCATTTCACGGACCGCAAAGTTAATAATATTGTCCCGGAATTTTGTATCTTTGGCAGAACCGGCGATGCCGGAGCGGAATTATGACACAACCGGTCTTCCCGTAACGGAAGGCCCTGACTGATGCGGAAATGAAGATACTTGTCATAGAAGACGAAGAAGCCCTCGCCGAACTGACGGACAAAGCCTTGCGGAAAGAAGGGTTCATAGTGGAGACCGCCTTCGACTACGGCTCTGCGGAAGAAAAACTTGCCGTATATGCATACGACTGCATCCTGCTGGACATAATGCTGCCGGGAGGGAACGGGCTTGACCTGCTCAGGAAACTCAAGGAAAGAGGAGACAGGACAAACGTCATCATCACGTCAGCAAAGGATTCGATAGACGACAAGGTAACCGGTCTCGGATTCGGGGCGGACGACTATCTTGCCAAGCCCTTCCATATCGCGGAACTGGTGGCACGGATACGGAGCGTTGCCAGACGCAGCACAAACAGAGGCGATTTCGCTTTCAGGTACGGCAATGTCGCGCTTGAACCGGATTCAGGCAGAGTCACGGTAGCCGGTCGGGAAATACAGTTGCTGAAAAAGGAATTCGACATACTGGAATATTTCATGCAGCGTCCCGGACACATTATAGACAAGACGGTGTTGGCTGAAGCCGTATGGGGAGACCACATAGACCAGGCGGATGATTTCCAGTTCGTCTACGCCCAGATGAAGAACCTGCGGCGCAAACTGACGGCAGCGGGCGCGGACATCGGGATAAAGTCCGTCTACGGATTCGGCTACAAACTGGTCTGACATACGGTGACATGAAACTTGCGACAAAAATAATCCTCGGGCTTTCGATCCTCGTCTTCTTCGCTCTCGGGATATGGGGAGCCGTCTTCTATTTTTCCTTCATGAGTGAACTGACCGGGGAAATCGACGACACTCTCGCCGACTACTCCAATGACATCATAGTGTGGTCTCTCGCAGGAGAACCCCTGCCATATTCGGATGCCGTAGCATACAACACATTCGACATCAAGGAGGTCACTCCGGAATACGCAGCCGCCAACAACAGAATCCGCTATTGGGAATCAATAACCTACATCCAGAGTCAGGACGAAGATGTCCCGGCAAGGAACCGCAGTTGCATATTCAAGGATGCCGATGACAGATACTACGAACTTGTGGTTTCCGTCCCCACAATAGAAAGGGATTCCGTCTCGGAACACATCATCAAGTGGACAATCATCCTTTATATAGTCCTTCTCCTTGCGATAATCGGGATCGCACTCACGGTAGTCAGACGCAACCTGCGCCCTCTGGACGAACTTCTGCAATGGCTTGACGCCTACTCAAGAGGGGAAAAGCCGGGCTCCGTGCCGACAGACAGGCATGTCGTGGAATTCAGGAAACTGTCCATGGCCACGCAGGAAGCCGTGGACAGACTGGAGAGCCGGAATGAAGAACAGAAAGCCTTCATCGGCAATGTATCCCACGAACTACAGACCCCTCTTGCCGTCTGTACGGGCAGGATAGAATCCCTCCTTTCAGACACGGAACTGACAGAGACACAGACGGTGGAACTGATGAAACTTGCCCGCTCCCTCAGGGATCTGAGCCGGCTCAACAAGACCCTGCTGATGCTCCACAGGATAGATAATGACAGGTTCCCCGAATCGGAACGCATCGCGTTCCTGCAACTGATCAACGAGAGCATAGGGCTGTATTCCGAAATCTACGCATCCCGAAACATTTCCGTATCGGTCCGGACCGATGCACCTTTTATATATGAGATGAATCCCCAGTTGGCGAAAATGCTTGTGAACAATCTTATCAAGAACATCTTTGTCCACAGCGGCAGCGGAAGTGCCGCGGAAGTATCGGTATCCGCTTCCGGATTCACCGTATCCAATCCGGGGGACGGGCCTCTCGATTCCGGACTTGTCTTCTCCCGGTTCTACAGGAAGTCATCAGACAAGGACGGCTCCACAGGACTCGGCCTTGCTCTGGCGTATTCCATCTGCAGGAGCCATTCCCTGACCCTTTCCTACAATTGGGCCGATGGGCGACACTGCTTTACCGTCTCCGCATCCTCCGTGTCCCCCTCCACATCCTCCGGACAAAATATTTTGCCGGAAATAAAATAATTGTTATCTTTGCGCCCCCTATATAGTGTAGGGAACGCAGTTTTAGTATTAACCAATTAAAGATCAAGACAGTGAACACACAGAGTTACAAGACAGTATCCGCCACACCGGCGACTGTCAGGAAGGAGTGGGTTGTCATTGACGCAACAGACCTTCCTCTTGGCCGTCTTGCTTCTAGAGTGGCTCTCATCCTTCGCGGGAAGAACAAGCCATCCTTCACTCCGCACATTGACTGCGGTGACAACGTCATTGTTCTCAATGCAGACAAGGTGAAACTTACTGGAAGAAAGATGACCGACAGGGTCTATGTCCGTCACACAGGCTATCCGGGAGGACAGCGTTTCAGCACTCCAAAAGAGATTCTGGCCAAGAAACCTACAGAACTGGTCAGGATGGCAGTAAAGGGAATGCTCCCTAAGAACCGTCTTGGTGCAAAGCTCATCAACAACCTTTATCTTTATCAGGGTTCAGAGCATCCGCACCAGGCACAGAAACCGAAAACAATTACATTAAACGAAATTTAATCAGATGAAAGCAGTAAACGCACTTGGAAGACGTAAATCAGCAGTCGCTCGCGTTTATGTCGTGCCTGGAAAAGGTGACATTACAATCAATGGAAGGGAAATCAACGACTATTTCAAGGATGAGTCTCTCCGTTACATTGTAAACCAGCCTTTTGAAGTTACAGGTACGGTTGCCCAGTTTGATGTCAAGGCAAACCTCGACGGAGGTGGAATCAAGGGACAGGCTGAGGCCCTGAGACTCGGTATCGCCCGCGCTCTTTGCGTAGTGGATGCAGAGGCTTACCGCCACACCCTCAAGTCCGCCGGATTCCTCACCCGTGACGCCCGTGAGGTCGAGAGGAAGAAACCTGGACAGCCTGGCGCACGTAAACGCTTCCAGTTCAGCAAACGTTAGTATCATAAGGCTGATTTGCATGAGTACAGTCCGGTTGCAAAATTTTCGGATCTTCCTGCAGGGACGTAAGTTCCGGGAAGCTGCCTGAAGATTGCCGGGACTGCGGAAAATCCTGAAGACCGGCCATGCCGCTACTTCAGATTGATGACAGAGCCTTACAGGCGTGGCAAAAGCCTGGAAGGAAATGAAACAAACAGAAAATATTTAAAACAATGCCAAGAACAAATTTCCAAGAATTGCTTGATGCAGGAGTTCACTTCGGCCACCTTGCCAGGAAGTGGAACCCTAAAATGGCCCCATATATCTTTGACCAGAAGAACGGGATCCATATCATCGACCTGCATAAAAGTATTGTAAAGATAGATGAGGCTGCAAATGTTCTCAAACAGCTGGCCCGTTCAGGCCGCAAGATCCTTTTTGTAGCCACAAAGAAACAGGCAAAGGACATCGTGGCTGAAAAAGCCGCTTCTGTCAACATGCCATACGTGACAGAGAGATGGCCAGGCGGAATGCTTACGAACTTCCCGACCATCCGCAAGGCTGTCAAGAAAATGAATACCATCGACAAGATGATTGAAGATGGTACCTTCGATACTCTCGCAAAGCGTGAGCGTCTCCAGATTACCCGTCAGAGGGCCAAACTGGAGAAGAACCTCGGCTCTATCAAGGATCTGAGCCGTCTTCCTTCAGCACTTTTCGTAGTGGACGTACAGAAAGAGATGAATGCCGTAAAAGAGGCCAACCGTCTTAATATCCCGGTTATCGCTATGGTTGATACTTGCTGCGATCCAACTCCGATTGATTATGTGATTCCGGCAAATGACGATGCTGCAAAGTCTATAGCATACATTATGGATGCTGTATGCGGCGCCATCAAGGAGGGACTGGACGAAAGGAAACTGGAGAAAGAGAAAGAGGCTCCCGAGCAGAACGAGGCTGCCGCTTCCGGCAAGAAACTCCGTTCACGCAAAGGGAACAAGCCTGCAGAGGCTGCAGACGCAAAACCTGCAGAGGAAGTGAAGGCCGAGCCTGCAGCAGAGGCAGTTGCCGAACCTGCAAGCGAGACTCCGGCTGCCGAGACAGTTCCTGCCGCTGAAGAGGCCAAGGCAGAATAATCCCGGAAGAGTATTAACGATTAAAAACGATTACAGAAATGGATATTAAAGCAGCTGACGTAATGAAACTGCGTCAAATGACCGGTGCCGGCATGATGGACTGCAAGAAAGCCCTTATAGAGGCAGAAGGCGACTATGCCCGCGCACAGGAGATTATCCGTGAAAAAGGCAAACTCGTTGCAGCCAAGAGGGCTGACAGGGAGACCACCGAAGGTGCGGTAGTTGCCAGGATAGACGGGGACAAGGCTATCATACTCTGCCTTGGATGCGAAACTGACTTCGTTTCCAAGAATGCAGAATTCCAGGCACTTGCCAATGCAATCGCTGACACTGCAATCAAGAACCTTCCTGCTGATGCAGAGGCTCTCAAAGCCTGCCCTCTCGCTGACGGAAGGACCGTAGAGGCAGCCATCACAGAGCAGACAGGAAAGACCGGAGAGAAACACGTGCTCGTAGGATATGAGAAGATCGAGGCTCCGTTCATCGTTTCCTATATCCACGCCATCAACGGCAAACTCGGTGCTCTCGTCGGATTCAACAAGGAAGTCCCTGCAGACCTTGCAAAAGGCGTGGCAATGCAGGTTGCGTCAATGAATCCGGTTGCAATCAACAAGGACAGCGTTCCGCAGAATATCATCGACAACGAACTCACTGTCGCAGTCGAGAAGACAAAGGAAGAACTCGTAAGGAAGGCTGTCAATTCCGCTCTCGAAAAGGCTGGCATCAACCCGGCACATGTTGACAGCGAAGATCATATCGCTTCCAACACTGCAAAGGGATGGCTTACTCCTGAACAGGCAGACCAGGCACGCGAGATCATCAAGACCGTTTCTGCAGAAAAATCCGCAAATCTTCCTGAGGCGATGATCAACAATATCGCCAACGGACGTCTGAACAAATTCTTCAAGGAGAGTACCCTCGAAGAGCAGGAGTATCAGATGGGTGACGGCAAGACTTCCGTAAAGGCAGCAATCACCGCTGTCGACAAGGAAGCCAAGGTCACAGTATTCAAGAGATTCTCTCTCAACGACTGATTCCTTCCGCAGGGTTCGGAATACACAATACGAAAAACGGCAAGGCCTATTCATGGGCCATGCCGTTTTTTCTTGTACTGCCGCCATAACCTGCCTGTCCCCGTCCCGGGATTCTCCTGTTCCTTTGTTTAACTACTTTATGTCTATGCGCATATTTTCCGGAAAATGTCTATATTGCGGTCTGTTCACCGGAATATTTCCGTCCGGAAGAAAAGACAGATATGGAAAAAACAGTGGAATGCGTGCCGAACTTCAGCGAAGGCCGCGATATCAGTATCATAAAAGCGATAGCGGAAGCAATCCAGCCGGGTTTTAACGGCATTGCACAGGCCTCCGGCGAGAATTCATGCCCAGAGCGGGAATCCGGCATTGCGGCACAGGAAGACAGTGTCAGGATACTGCACATAGACCGTGGCGAAGCAGCAAACAGGACGGTAATCACTTTCGCCGGGACCCCGGAAGATGTAACTGAAGCCGCATTCAGGAGCGTACGCAAGGCGGCAGAACTGATAGACATGCGTCGCCAGCACGGCATCCATCCCCGCTCCGGGGCGACAGACGTCCTTCCACTGATACCTGTCAGCGGTGTATCCCTTGAAGAATGTGCAGAAATGGCACGCACGCTTGCAAGGAAAATATACATGGAACTCGGAATCCCATGCTACTGCTATGAAGCGGCAGCATTCAGACCGGAAAGAAAAAGGCTCGAAGTGTGCCGCTCCGGAGAATACGAATCACTTCCTGAAAAGATAGCGGATCCTGAACGACGTCCTGATTTCAGCCCGGACCGCTATAACGAGACCGTGGAACGCAGCGGGGCTGTCAATGTCGGGGCCCGCAACTACCTGATCGCTGTCAACTTCAATCTGGATTCGGATTCTGTCGCAATTGCCAAAGAAATCGCCCGCGACGTAAGGGAATCCGGAAGACCTGACAGACCTGGACTCCTGAAAGGCTGCAAGGCCATAGGATGGTACATCGGGGAATACGGGATAGCCCAGGTATCCATGAACATTACCGACATCGACACCACTCCCCTTCACAAGGCATACGAAACCGTCTGCGCCGCTGCGGAACATTATGGAGCACATATTACCGGTACGGAAATCATCGGTCTCGTACCTGAAAAGGTCCTGCTGGATGCAGGCAGGCATTTTCTCTCCAAGACCGGATGCGGTACCGGGACAGGACATCCCGAAACCGCCACTGACATCCTGCTCCGGCAGTCAGGCTCTCCCCATCCAGACTACAACACCTATCCCGCTACAGTCAGGTCAGCACTGATCGATAATGCCGTTCGGACAATGGGACTTGATGACCTGAAACCATTCGATCCGGACCGGAAGGTCATCGAATACTGCCTGCAGAGAATGTCTGCCTTATGACATTTTTTCCTTTACTGACAGTCCGCGCCGCATTCTGAAGCCCGCTGTAGCCGCAGGCTCTGACATTTTTTCATATAATCTGACTGACCGGTTCATGGCACTGATATTGTATCGTCATCTTTCCGGTCCGAAGGTCGGAAGAAAGACCGGGAAGGACCGGTAAACCGGATAAATTCTTAAATTAATAAAGTTATGATAACAAAGAAACTTGAGGCTGCCATCAATGATCAGATCACTGCTGAATTCTGGTCTTCAAACCTCTACCTCCAGATGGCATTCTATCTTGAGAAAGAAGGTTGGGACGGCTTTGCACACTGGATGTACAAACAGGCCGAGGAAGAAAAGGAACATGCCCTTGATATGGCCCACTACCTTATAAAGAGAGGCGGTGAAGCAAAGGTCGCAATGATAGATGTGGTCCCTGCAGGCTGGGGAAGCGTTCTGGAAGTATTCGAGCACGTTTACCAGCACGAATGCCACGTATCCGAACTCATCAACACGGTAGTTGATGCCGCTTCCGCCGAGAAAGACAAGGCCACTCAGGATTTCTTCTGGAAATACGTCCGCGAACAGGTCGAGGAAGAAGCCACTGCTGCCGGCATCGTTGACAGACTGAAAAAAGCCGGAGACAACGGTCTTTTCTACATCGACGCACAACTTGCACAGCGCTAGATTCCGTACCCGAGCAATTATACGAAGCCGGTGCAAAAAAAAGAATTTTGCATCGGTTTCGTATTTTTTTTAAATTTAAAGGTCGTTAATATTCGAAGAGAAGGAAATCCGCTAGATATTATGAGTAAACTCAAGTCATTTATCCTGTCCTTCCCGGTAGTTGCCATCATATTTTCAGGATGCGGCAAAACCGATTATGATTTGTGCATATACGGCGGCACCGCGTCAGGTGTCATTGCCGCAGTCTCCGCCGCCCGACTTGGAATGGACGTTGTTCTTGTCGAACCAAGCAGCCACATAGGCGGCATGACAACAGGCGGTCTTGGCTATACTGACATCGGAAATAAACAGGTAGTCATCGGTCTTGCAAAAAAGTTTTACCGGGATGCCGGTGAACATTACGGACGGCTCGAACAATGGATTTTCGAACCTCACGTAGCATCGGAAATTCTCGACTCGTATCTTAAACATCCGAAAATAACGGTTATAAAACAGCACCGGCTCGAAAATGTAAGGAAATCAGGCAAACGGATAACGGGAATAACCGTATCCAACGGTCCTGGCTTTGCATCTGATTCCGATATTGCAGCAAAATATTTCATCGACTGCTCATATGAAGGGGATCTTATGGCAAAGGCCGATGTGAGTTATATCGTAGGCAGGGAAAGCAATGACGTGTACGGCGAAACGATAAACGGCGTACAACTCATGAACGGCCACCAGTTTCCGGACGGCATAGATCCGTTCGTAGAGCCAGGCAATCCGGACAGCGGACTGCTCTGGGGCATATCTCCTGCAGCCAAGGCCCCGGACGGTACGGGAGACACTCTTGTACAGGCATATAATTACAGGATATGCCTGACAGACAGCCTTCAGAATATGATTCCCATAACAAGACCGGAAAACTATGATTCCACGAAATACGAACTTCTTCTCAGACTGATAGATTCCCCCAAAAACAAAGAACCAGGACTTGGAGACCATTTCATCTGGAGCCGCATGCCCGGAAGGAAAACGGACATAAACAACAAGGGCGGATTTTCCACAGACATGATAGGCATGAACCACCGATATCCCGAAGCCGGGTATCAACAACGGGCAGAAATAACAGATGCGCACAAAGCATACACAATCGGCCTGCTGTATTTCATGGGGCATGACGAGAGAGTTCCGGAAGCAATCAGGAACGAAATGTTGAGATGGGGTTATCCTAAAGACGAATATGTCAATAACGGACACTGGACCCCGCAACTGTACATAAGGGAAGCAAGGAGAATGATAGGAGAATATGTGGCGACTCAGGCAGACTGCGAAGGCCGGACAATACCGGAAGACGGCGTAGCCATGGCAGCGTACACCATGGATTCACATAACTGCCAGAGAATCATAATCGAAAAGAACGGACAGGTCATGGTCAAGAATGAAGGCAACGTGGAAGTCGGCGGAAACGGCCCTTATCCTGTTTCGTACAGGTCAATTACACCGCAAAGGGACGAATGTACGAATCTGCTTGTTCCGGTATGTCTTTCAGCAAGCCATATCGCATACGGCTCGATCAGAATGGAACCTGTGTTCATGGTCCTCGGACAGGTATCTGCCATGGCAACGTGGCTTGCAGTTAAAAACGGCAATACGGATGTTCAGAATGTCGATTACAAGGAAATAAACAGTATGATGGCAGAGAATCCGTACCTCGACGGCAGCACTCCGGACATTATTGTCGATGATCTGGACGCCGGCGTATCGTTTTCCAATGACTGGACAAGGGTCCGCAAAGGCTCAGGCTACGGACCTACATATCTTGAGTCAAAGACGGGGGAAGGTACGGTTAAGTTCAATGCCGGCATATCAGAAACAGGAAATTACAGTCTATACTATTTCCTGCACAAGGACAGCCGTCCGGAACAGGACACACACCTGGAAATAACGTCCTCAGGCGGGACCCGGACTGCCGTAGTGGAACATGACAGACATTCAATTATCGGGCAGACGAAAGGCGAATGGGTCATGATAGGGACATTCAGGTTCAAGGCAGGAGAAAATCCATGCGTAAAAATATCCGGCCAGGGGAACAAGGTACGTGCAGATGCGATTCTGCTTGTCAGGGAATAACGGCAGTTTTATTTAATGACCATATACTATGAAAACAACTGAAATGACTAAAGAAGCAGGACAGAAAGCAGGGAAATTCCTTGAAGAGTTCAAGAAGTTCGCAATGCGCGGGAACGTTATCGACATGGCAGTCGGTGTTGTCATCGGCGGTGCTTTCGGAAAAATCGTAACCTCACTTGTCAACGACATCATTATGCCTCTTATCGGGCTTGTCAGCGGAGGACTCGATTTCACGAGCTGGAGATGGGTGATACGGGAAGCCCACACCAACGCCGCAGGAGAGGAAATCGCAGAGGCATCACTCAATTACGGCAATTTCATACAGACTGCCGTGGATTTCACCATTATCGCATTCTCCATTTTCATTGTAATCAAACTGATCAACAATCTCAAGAAAAAGGAGGAGGCAAAGCCGGCCGCTCCGGCACCAAAGCCGGCAGATGTGGCACTTCTCGAAGAAATCAGGGATCTGCTCAAGGAAAAAACAGACAAATAGAATAGGATTATGCAGAAATCAGTCATAACAGTAGTCGGCAAGGACACGGTAGGCATCATTGCCAGAGTCTGCACATACCTTGCAGACAGACGGATAAACATTATGGACATATCACAGACAATTGTCCAGGGATTCTTCAATATGATGATGATAGTGGATACGTCAGAAATGGACACCGACTTCTCATCATTGTCAGAAGGGCTTGACATGCTCGGCAAAGAAATAGGCGTCCAGATAAAATGCCAGAAAGAAGAAATTTTCAATATGATGCACAGGATCTGAAATCCAGCCGTAATTATCCAAAGACTAGCATATGATAAACATGAATGAAGTCTTCGAGACCATAGATATGGTTGAGAAGGAGAATCTGGACGTAAGGACTATCACAATGGGGATCTCTCTTCTGGATTGTGCTGACAACGATGTCGATGCAACGTGCTCCAAGATCAGAGACAAGATATTCCGATATGCCGGTAGACTTGCGGAAACGGCTGATTGCATAGCGAGGGAATTCGGGGTGCCGATTGTCAACAAAAGGGTATCGGTAACACCCGTATCCATTATAGGAGCATCCTGTTGCAGAACGGTGGAAGATTATCTGAAAATAGCCGTTACCCTGGACAACACCGCATCCGAAATCGGGATAAATTTTCTCGGAGGCTTTTCCGCCATAGTATCCAAGGGAATGACAGAAAGCGACAGGCTGCTGATTGAATCCATTCCCGAAGCACTTGCGAAGACTGATATTATCTGCAGTTCCGTCAATGTAGGTTCCACAAAAACAGGCATCAATATGGATGCAGTCTGCCTGATGGGGAAAATAATAAAGGAAACCGCCCGCAGGACGGCAGAAAAGGATTCATTCGGGTGTACGAAACTGGTCGTGCTTTGCAATGCCCCGGATGACAACCCTTTCATGGCAGGGGCATTCCACGGCGTTACGGAACCGGATGCCGTAATCAATGTAGGGGTAAGCGGTCCTGGAGTTGTAAAATATGCGCTGGAAAGGGTTCATGGAGAAAGTTTTGAAGTTCTGTGTGAAACCGTAAAGAAGACAGCATTCAAGATTACCCGCGTCGGTCAGGCCGTAGCCCAGGAGGCCTCGGCAAGGCTTGGGGTTCCGTTCGGAATAATAGACCTGTCCCTTGCTCCTACACCGGCCGTCGGAGACAGTGTTGCAGAAATTCTTCAGGAAATGGGGCTGGAAAAGGCCGGAGCACCGGGAACCACTGCCGCACTTGCTCTTCTGAACGATCAGGTAAAGAAAGGAGGGGTCATGGCTTCTTCATACGTCGGTGGACTGAGCGGCGCGTTCATCCCTGTCAGTGAAGACCAGGGGATGATAGAAGCCGTAGAATGCGGGGCTCTCAGTATAGAAAAACTCGAAGCGATGACATGTGTATGCTCGGTCGGGCTTGATATGATAGCCATACCTGGAGATACTCCCGCGAGCACGATATCTGGAATAATCGCTGACGAGGCAGCAATTGGAATGGTAAACCAGAAGACCACCGCCGTAAGGATAATCCCCGTAGCGGGCAAGAATGTAGGTGAAAGCGTTGAGTTCGGAGGACTTCTCGGCCATGCTCCAATAATGGCCGTAAACCGGTTCAGTTGCGAAGAATTCATCAGCCGGGCAGGACGCATACCTGCACCGATCCATAGTTTCAAGAACTGAAGGAGAAGCAGGGTCCTGGCTTTCTGCTCCAGATTCTTCGCTGGCGCTCAGAATGACAGGGAAATCGCTCGGAATGACAGGGAGATCCCTCAGAATGACAGCCGACGTATCAAAAAAAAGGAGAGTGACTTCAAGTCTTACGACTCAATGTCACTCTCCCTAAAATACCGGCGGTAACCTACTCTCCCACCCTTTCGGGCAGTACCATCGGCGCTGGCGGGCTTAACGGCTCTGTTCG
>CALVAE010000116.1 GCA_944325465.1 uncultured Bacteroidales bacterium
AGAAATTGATGACCCACAGGCTGGAAGGCTGTGCAATGGCAAGATACAGGAATACCAGACAAGGAAGGGCCAGGCTCAGGGCCATAGGCCACATCGATTTCTTCAGTCCCCATCTTGAAGCGGCCATACCTCCCACAATCCCTCCCAAGGTCAGGGCAATCACTCCTACCGTACCATATACTATACCAACTGTCCCGGTAGACAGCCCGAGACCTCCCTTTTCGACTGGGTCGAGCAGGAACGGATTGAGCATCTTCATCAGGAACGCTTCAGGTAGACGGTACAAAAGCATGAACACTATCGCCAGCCACACATTCTTCTTTCTGAAAAAAGTCACGAATGTCTGTCCGAATTCCCTTACTATCCCTTTCGCCCTGCCGGTAACAGGACCCTGCTTACATTCCTCCGTTCCGCTGCCGGATCTGCTCCTGACGGCAGCCGGGATATCGGATGCAGGCCTGGGCAGGGAAAAGACATGATAAAGCGTTATGGCAGCAAAAAGGACGGCACAGACAAGCATGGTCAGGGACCAGGCCAGAGGAATGTTACCGAGCCGCATCTCCAGAAATCCTGCAGCAACCACCAGGACACCCTGTCCGAAGACAGAGGAAAGCCTGTAGAACGTGCTTCTTATCCCTACAAAAAAAGACTGGCTGCCAGGATCAAGGGCCAGCATATAGAAACCGTCTGCGGCTATATCATGAGTGGCCGATGCAAAGGCGGTAATCCAGAATATGACCAGAGTAAGGGAAAAGAGGGATACAGGGACAGTATCCTGCGATACCGCACCGGTTGTCTCTGCGAGGGAAGCCGCATCCGGCAGGGAAAAAGCGACAATGGCAAAAGCGACCGTCATGACGGCCTGCATGGCAATTACCCACCAACGCTTGGTCCTGATAATGTCCACGAAAGGTGACCAGAGAGGCTTGATCACCCACGGCAGGTACAGCAGTCCCGTGTACATCGCAATATCACCGTTGCCCATCCCCAGTTTCTTGAACATAATCACTGAAATGACATTGACTATGAAATAAGGTATGCCCTCCGCAAAATACAACGTAGGCACCCACAGCCACGGAGAGGTCCGGCTCCGCCCGGCATCATTTTTCTTGCATATATGTCCGATCCTATCCATATTTCCACACATTTTCATTTACCGCCATCCAAACGCCTCTCCTGTCATTCCGGCATCCCTCCCTGTCATTCTGAGCGCCAGCGAAGAATCTGACACAGGAAACCGGAGAGGACTCCAGATCCTTCACTCCGCCTGCGGCTCCGTTCAGGATGACAAAGAACAGTCCGTTGACAAGGACGATCCGTTCAGGATGACAGTTCCGGGATAGTAATGCTCCAGAATCTGCCGGTAAGTATATCCCTGCGAAGCCATCACCGCCGCCCCTATCTGGCACAGTCCGACACCGTGCCCCCATCCTCTGCCGTGCAGGACGACTTCCGTCCACTCCGCTGCTGATCCACCCTCTTCCGGCCGGGCGTCCCCACCGGCAGTAGCGGAAACAGGCCTGCCGGAACCTAAAATACCCTGGACAACCTTACCTGACGCATCAAGATACTCCACCTCAAAAGCGGAACTCTTCAAATGCGACTCCGAAAGGATTCTCCTGATTTCCAACTCTTTCCCGATAACAAGACTGCCTTCGGAACCAATCAGCCTCAATTTCCGTATCCTGCCGGAACCGCCTCTCTCCAGAGGTTCGACCGAACTGATCCTGCCTATATCAATGCCGGAACGCCTGCGCACCAGTTCCGACAATCCGTCCCTGGTGTACCTCACCTCCCATCGGTAGAAATCACGTGTCCCGAGATCATAGTCATTCAGGACCTGGGAGAGGATTTCCCTGTCCTCCGTATCACAGAACGGTCTTTGTGCATCCCTTTCCCCGGCACTGCCGGAAGCGTCTGTCCGGGGAGTATCCGGCAAGGAAGGCAGATAGTCATAGTCCCGGTCCTCCCAGCAGGTGGAAAACCTTTCGGTCACTCCCCCGCAGCATTTCGAAAACCTTGCATCACAGATTTCCATCCCGGAAAGACTATCCGCAGCGTCTCCGCCATACTGTCCTTCCCCATATACAAGCACCTCTCCCCAAGTCAGGTCAACGGCATCCCTGACATTCTTTCCAGACGCCCTTGTCAGCCCCTGGTATCTCTGGCAATGGTCATCCGCACACACGTCAAAATTCCGATGAGCGGTATGACCGTACCATTTCATTATCTCATATTCCCGGCCGGATTTTCCGTCTGACTCCGGACATTTCGCCGGGTCCTGCCGTACAGCCCTGCCGTCAAGCCATGTCACCAGAGACGGCAGATTATCCACATGATCCGGCATCCGTCCGGTGCGGGAAAGACTCCCGGCCACGGGATTCCTTTTGTCCATGATCCTGGCCATCACCCAGGAACGGGATATCACCGCATGAGCCTTGAGGAATTCCAGGGATGCGGTAGATTTCATTTCGGAGGAAATCACACTGACAAGATAGTCCTCGACCCCTATGACATTGACTGCCGTCAGCCCGTCCTTCCCGGCAATTATCTTCAATGCCCCTGCAAATCGCTGGTTCTCCTTTTTCTGCCAATGGAACCCCTTCCCGATGGTGACCCCGTAAAGAATGAAGGTCGGTTCCGCGAACAAGGTGGACGGAGTCACCGCACCGAAATCCAGTTCATCGTACAAGGCACCGTCATACCCTATCTTTCCCTCCTGCAGCACCGCTTTCCTCGGACCTGCACCGTCCGAAATTATCTCGAACTCTATCTCCTTGCCGGACATTATGCCAACCTCCACGACAGGCTGTTTCCTGGTCAGCCTTGAGACAATCAGATCCTCCGTCTCCCGGGATACCGTAATCTCATCAAGCATTTCCTCAAGAAGACCGTTGTCAAGTTTCTCGAAATCTTCAATGACAGGAGTTATGAACACGCCGCACATATCCACGCACCCGGGACTCATCGTAAGATGATCCGGACCGTCGGAAAAATAATGATGGGACCTGTGACAGGCCCTGAACACAATAATGGACCGGTACTCGCCTGCCTTGTAATATGTAAAAAGATTGAACCTCGGTTCGGAATCACCTTCCGGGACAGGAGCACAGTCAAGGAGGCGGTAGAAAAGTTTGGCCGCCGACTTCGCGGTACGTGCCCTCAACACGAATACACCTCTGACGAATTTCCTGTAATGGAAAAGATCCGCATCCAGGACGGATGCCAGATATTCAAGGGCACAATCCTCCTTTCCCGAAGGCACAGACTTCCCTCTCAACGCATCCAGAGCGGCATCCACATCATTCTCCAGCGGCATTCTTCCTCTTCCCGCACCCTGGAAATGATGATGATCGGGAGCGGAAGCCCCGCACCTGGGACCGTTATAGAAGAAAATATAGTCCTGATATGCCCTGGCAAGGTCAAGCATATCCACATACCGCTTCCAGATGGACTGTGCGGAATGTCCTGCGTATGCTATGACAAGATGGTCCGGGAAAATCGGATACGGATTGACAAGGATATCATACTTCTTTCCCTTCCGGCCGTCAAAGCGGATATGGACCTGCTCCGCCGGACGGTTTTCCGGACAGAGGAAACAGGGTCTCTCCTTCAAAGACGCCGCATCCGTCCTTGCCGCCGATGATATGATACGCGCCGGATTGAACTGCACCTTTACATCCAGCCCCCCTGCAGAAAGGCTCTTCACCCGGACCTGCTTCAGAGCCCTGAAATTTTCACAGGCCAGAGGCCAACGTGAGAGTTGGGCACTGACAAATTCCCCTATCCTTTTCATAATACTGTCATCTTCCGGCCTTCCGGTTCATCGTGATTCTCGCCTCTATCTCCCACGTACGTATCCTGTCCTTATACAGATTGTTCGCATTCAGCCTGTCCACGGACAGGTCGGCATCCGAATTTCCCTCCCAGCGCCTGCAGCAGTAAAGCACGTCGTATATCCTTCCTATCCTGTATTCCCTGCTGATTCTCAGACCGGCAGCATAATCCTCGCCGTAA
Source organism: uncultured Bacteroidales bacterium (assembly GCA_944325465.1). Classification (GTDB taxonomy): domain Bacteria; phylum Bacteroidota; class Bacteroidia; order Bacteroidales; family UBA932; genus Cryptobacteroides. The sequence continues at coordinate 4,018 of CALVAE010000116.1, forward strand.
CCGGTATCCGGCATCCTCAACTTCCGCAACACAGAGGTACGGAAAGCCCTCGGGGCACCCAGTCCGTTAACTCTCAATGCATTGTTGCGTCCGTTTTCCTCTGTCCACTCCCTGTGGTCGATGATCCCCGGAGGGAGGGGCTCCAGATTGAAATCCGTCATCCTGTAGGTGCCTATGACCATGGCACATTTCTGCTGTCTGAATGCAGCCACTATCTTCTCCAGGGTATCAGGGCCGGAATATATGTCATCACTGTCCAACTGTACGGCAAACTCTCCGCAGAATCCGGAAGATACCGCAAGGTTCCAGCAGCCGCCGATACTGAGGTCATGCCTTTCCGGGACCAGATGCACCAGCCTGCTGTCCTCTGCCGCAAGGGATTCAAGCAACCGGGAAGTCCCGTCAGAAGAATGGTTGTCCACCGCAATCACGTTGAACGGGAAACTGCATTTCTGGGAAAGGGCACTGCGTACGGCATCCCCGACTGTCCTTACCCTGTCAAGCACCGGTATGACCACGGATGCGGTAACCGGGAAGGCAGTCCGGCAATCCTCAGGTTCTCTGAAGACCGGAGGCAGATATGCCCCTATACGTTTCAGATGCTCCGTACAGACCTTTTCCATTTCGATTTGGACTTCCCTGTTCTTCGGATTGACATAATCGAACTGCCTCTGACCGGACGGGCGCAGGTCCGACGACATGTCCGTATAAAGCAATTCATTGATATGTACGATTTTCCGCATCCTGAGTCTCAGATCATAGAACCCTGCATGGCGGAAATCAGCTGTCATTTCCCCGACAGCCTCCCTGAAAGAAGAGGCACGGAACAGGACCACGGAACCGAAATCGAAATCATCCCTCAAAGCCCCTTTCTGACAGTCAATCAAAGGATATTTCTTTCTGACAGGGATACCGTCCTTGCCTGGAAACAGCCGGTAATGGTCCGAATACAGCATATCCGCCCCTGTATCTTCAGCGACGGATATGAATCTTTCTTCGGCATATTGCCCCATAGCATCGACCAGATCATCCAGAAACATCAGAATGTATCCGGAAGCCGCATGTCCTGCGATTTCCTTCAATGTCGCCGAAGAGCGGTCCTTCAGGGTTATTCTTTGTATTTGCATATCATTTTAATTTCAGGTCAGAGCAGGGCCAGCAGAGACCTGGAAATCCGGCCGAACTCCTGCTCAAAGTTAGGGGTAAAGACCGATTTTCCCAAATTTTCCTCTATCTCCGCAAAAGTCCACCAGCGGCCTTCCTCGACCTCTTCCCCGTCCGGCGCCAACTGGAAATTCCCCACTGCCGCAAAGACATTCACCATCTCCAGTTCCCTATCGGACTCGAACTCGTATGAAAGCAGATATATGGGATTGAACCTGGTAAAGGAAAGTTCCTCGGAAGTCTCCCTGTAAAGCGCCTCCAGGACCTGCTCCCCGTAATCGATATGGCCTCCTACCGCCGTATCCCACTTGCCCGGCTGGATATCCTTTTTCACAGACCGCTTCTGGAGATAAAGCCTCTCGTACCTGTCTATGATATGCAGGTGTACCACCGGATGCAGCACTTTCACTCCGCTATGGCAATATGATCTCGACGCCTTGGCTATGACCTCGCCGGTACTTCTGATGACAGGGAACATCTCCTGACGCACGGTAACCGATCCGCCCTGCCCCGGTAATCCGATCAGACCGGATCCCGCCCCTTCTCCGGAGGCTGGACCCGGTCTCACGCTTTCTGCAGTCGGCAAGGGCAGCACAGGCACCTCACCGGCAGGATATATCAGATCGAACATATCAGGCGACAGCGACTAGAATCAGCAACTGGGCCACCAGAACCCTCATGAACATAGACAGAGGATAGACAGTCGCGTAGTTGACCGACGTATAGTCTGTCCCGTAGGCATCCTGAGAGAATGCAAGCACCGGAGGATTGGTACAGCCTCCGGTAAGGAGACCGCATATCTGGTAGAAGTTCAGTTTGAATACCAGACGTCCTATCAGCGCTATCAGGAATGTCGGGATTATGGTAATCAATGCTCCGTAAAGAATCCACCAGTAACCGCCGCCGGCAATCGAACTGACGAAATTCTCTCCCGCGCCAAGTCCCACGGCAGCAAGGAAGATCGATATGCCTATCTCCCTGATCATCAGGTTCGCGCTTGTAGTCGTATATGTCGTGATCTTGAGTTTCGGGCCGAAATACCCTATAAGGATCGCTATGATGAGAGGGCCGCCCGCAAGTCCGAGTTTGATGGCCTGAGGGATGCCCGGGAACTTGATAGGAATGGACCCGAAGATGACTCCGAGCGCAATGCCGAAGAAAATAGGAATCAGATACGGATGGTTGAGACCGGAGGCGGAATCACCGACCACCGACTTTATCTTCGCCACTGAATTCTGAGGTCCTACAACCCTGAGCACGTCTCCGAGTTGGAGTACAAGGTTAGGATTGGCCACGAGGTCGACACCTGCACGGCTCACCCTCGTAATGCTGACTCCGTATGTGGCACGTATATTAAGATCCCTGAGCCTCTTGCCCGTAAGGGATGACTTGGTCACTGTGAATGTCTTGACCGTCATTGAAGTATCAATGCCCTTCCACTCATCCTTGTCCAGAGGAAGTTCCTTGCCGAAAAGCATCTTGACCACCTCTTCAGAAGACCTGGATGTGATCACGAGCAGATGGTCACCTTTCTCTATGATGGTCTGTGCGGTAGGGAAGATTATCTCCCCGTTCCTGCGGAGTCTGGAAATGACGAACTTGTTGGTTATCTCCTTATCGACTTCCTTCACCTCCTTGCCGCAGACAGCAGGGTTTTCTACCTCGAACACCAGACGGACAGCACTTTCTATTCCGGAATTGTCCTGATCAAGGGCCGCAGCCTCTTTCTTGAGATCTATCCTGAAAATCGCCTTGACCAGCATGATGACCATAATCACACCGAGCACTCCCAGAGGATATGCCACCGCATAACCTGAAGCCAGGGAGCCTGACAGGTTAGAAGCCGCCTCCGCGCCCTGCACGGCGACAGAAGCATCATAGTAGGTCTGCTGCGCCGCTCCGAGACCAGGAGTATTGGTCACCGCTCCTGACATCACACCGACCATTGTCGCCAGATCCTCTCCGGTCACCAGGTGGATTACATACGTAGTCAGGACAGCCAGCAGGACAAGCGTCACCGCCAGCATATTCATTGTAAGCCCGCCCTTCTTGAAGGAATGGAAAAAGCCAGGACCGACCTGAAGACCTATCGAAAAGACAAAAAGGATAAGGCCGAACTCCTTGAGAAAATGCAGGAGTTCGCCGGGGATACGGAAGCCGAAATGGCTCAAGAGGATACCGACAAACAGAATCCAGGTGGACCCGAGTGTCACACCTTTGATCTTGAATCTTCCGAGCCAGATTCCCGTCGCTATCACTACGGACAGCAGCAGGATCGAATGCCCGATTCCCAGACCGAAAAACAAATCTCTCATTTCTTTATTCTATTACAATTCTTCTCTGAAACACATCCGGCACCGTCCCGCTACCAACCGAGTTCTACACAGAACGCCGATTTTCCACCGGTCCTTCCTTCCACATAGGTCCTGCCATCCGCATCAGCCCTGTACAGTCCGACCGTATCGCCAGGTCTGGTCTCGCTGTTGAAATTTATCCTCACGTCCTTCACTGGATTGTTCACTATGAAATCATAGTCAAGCACATCCATAGCCCACACAAGATATCTGGCATTGTTCGTATGCCCGTTCACATCCACATCGGAATATGAGACACAATGTTCCGCCACCTTCTCTTCCGTCACTCCGGACGGCAGTTGCACCTTACCACAAGCCTGCTCTACAGCATTTTCCAAACATGCCGTTCCCTGATCCAGTATTTCCGCATCCCTGCACAGCCGCCTTGTATCGATATTCATAACAAGCCAGGAAGTCGTCGCTGACACCAGCACATTCCCCGATCTGTCCATCATCTGGAAATCCCTCAGATAGAACAGCCTTGACGCCCCCTTGTGCCATGTGAAGAATCTGACATTCTCCCTCCACTGCGGATAACGCTCGAAATGTATATGCATACGGGAAAGCACCCACGCGGTCCGTGTACGCATAAGGTCATCATATCCGAAGCCGAGTTCCTGAGCATGGAGATTTGCCATCTCCTGGGCCAGGTCCATAAAGGACGCCGGCTTGATCCGACACGCGAAATCCGTGTCATAGCAAGGGATTATCAGTTCCTGAGAAAATTTATTGTCCATATTCCCTGACTTTCGGGCCGCAAATGTAATACTTATACTTTACATATTCAAATCCTTTACGGATTTAAGGCCCCCGTCACCAATACCGTTTGCCTATGCCTTTATCAATACCGTTGTCAATACCGGAGAATCTCCAGTTCCTCCTCCGTATATAATATGGAGTCGATGAAGTCCGGACACAGGTGGGCCAGCAGGATAAATACGCCGAGAGCGACAACAGCCAGTGCTATCAGGGAGCCGGCCACAATAAGCGCAATCCTTACACCCCTGCCCATACCGGACCCTGTCCTTCCGCCTTCACCGCCTGCGCCCTCTCCGGCCTCAGCGGTTTCCCCGATTTCCCTGGTCCCTACGGTATCCCCATGTTCTCCGGTTTCTACGGCCTCAGCGGGTTCCCCATGCTCTTTGGCTTTCCCGACTTTTTCGGCCTTTCCGGCTTCTCCGACTTCGAAAGTATCTCCGGCCTTTCCGGCTTCTACGGTTTTCCTGGGTTCTCCGGTTTCTACGGCTGTCCCGAGTTCTCCGACGTTCCCGGTTTCCACGGCTGTCCCGGCGCCTCCGGCTTCCTCTTTATCATCAATATTCCCCAATCCTGCCGCTACTTCTCCGACCGGAACCGGCTCCTTTTCACTCCCTGAATCTCTTCCTGCCGCATCGGTGGCCCCTGAACTTTCGATATCTTTCTGCTCCGCCACCTTTTCCGTTGCCTGCGCTGTCCGTTCCTCCGTTATCTGTCCCGTCCGCTCCTCCCCGGACACCTGCGCATGAGCCTTCAAGGAAACCGGTTCCAATCCGAGGCCGTCCGGAAATATATCCATATCCTCATCAGCCACAAAAAAATAATTGTTTTCCTTTGTAGCCCTCAACCTCCCGAGTTCGGGAAATATTATGGTCTTCTGCCTGTTGAGCACCTCCCGCATCTCGGCTATGAACGCGGTAAGCACCGTCCTGGATTCCTCTTCTGAAATCCCGGTGGACTTTGCGAAAAACTTGACCAGCAGATCATCCTGTCCCGCATTCTCCCTGAAAGACAATCTCCTGTACGGAGGATTGATTGTGTATCCTTTATCGGAAAACACCGAAGGCGCCATCTCGGCCACAAAAGATCCAAATCCGGGCAATGCCACCTTATCATGGTCAAGAAGCAATTCCTTCACCATCTTCGCCAGGAAATCGATGTCCATATCAATACAAATAAGATAATGTAAATTAAAATCTTTCCGGACCAGACCATGCACCTGACAATCCAGGTTCCGACAGCCAATTCCGGATAAACGGCAAAGTTAGTAAAAATGATCCGCTTCTGTACACCGCGAACCGAAAATGCTTTCTTTCAAATTCAGAAGCAGACATATTTTCAATTACAGGCCTCAATGCAGGCACAAGCAAAAAAACGATGAAAAAAATCAAGAAAAATTTGCATTATCAAGAAAAAGCAGTACCTTTGCAATCCCATTCGGAAACAATGGGACACACAAAAATTCCTGAATAGCTCAGTTGGTTAGAGCATCTGACTGTTAATCAGAGGGTCGCAGGTTCAAGTCCTGCTTCAGGAGCACTTAAAAATCAAGGAGTTGCAAAAATATCGCAACTCCTTTTTCTTTTCAATACACTAACAAAAACACTCCCATTTCCGGGATCCACATTTTTTTGTCTGGCACAGTGCCAGCTGATGTGCTTGTCTATCCCGGCCTGCCTGACCCAGGCCTTTATGACCCTGAGGCTGGTAGTGTAACTCGGCAGGGAGAATATCCTGTCCTGCCGCCCCTCAGGACCGCATGGCCTGCCGATAAGTTTCAGCAAGCCGTCGTTCAGCGGAATGATGACTCTGCTGCCGGCACTGTGTCCCGCCGTCTTTTTCTGCTCGAACTTCAGCAGCCTGTTGGAATAATCCACATTGGCATACGTAAGGTCCTTCATATCACAGTACCTCATCCCTGTGTACAGGCAGAAGACAAAGGCACGCCTTATGTCGGGATCCATGTTTTCCGGCTTCGTCGCAGCAAGTTTCCCGATTTCTTCCAGAGACAGCACATCTTTCTTCAGCATTTGCCCGTCCGCCTTGACGGTCACGCCTGCCGACGGATCCCGAAGCATCGTCCCGTCCTCCACCGCCTTCCTGAGGACTTTCCTGAACCTGGCATATATGCTGTGTGCCCCTTCTCCCGTACTCCGTCCTTTCAGGTATTCAGTAAACGCGATGACCATATCCTTCGTTATCCGTCCGACCGGGATGCAGTCCCCGTACCGGCTGTATACGGGAGTTTCGGCAATGAAATCCGTAAACCTTCTGAATGCCAGTTCCAGAACCATGACATCCCTCTTCGCATATTGTCCGATATACCTTCTGAAATACTCCAGAAAATTTACGGTACCGCCTTTCCCCAATCGGTAGCCGAACAAATCGTTTTTCATATCCTGTTCCCTCTCGAACCTTATCCTTTTGGCAAGTTCCACCGTATCCCTGTTCCTGGCCCTTTCCTCAGCAGTTCTCGGACTACCGTGCAGATACAGTTTCAGACTCTCGCGCCGCCTGCTGACTTTTCTGGTGATCCGATCGGCATAGCCGAAATAATAATCCAGGAACAGGCTTTCCCGTCCGTCAGACAGTATCTTCGCACCCAAAACAGGGTTATCTCCGCGGTCATGAGGGAAAAGATATGTCCTGTCCGCTCTGATTGTCTTCTTAACCGGCATAGTCAGCAAAACTTATGGTATGAAATGTAAATCCGCAAATATAATAAAGCGGGAAAACTATCCGTCCGGGCAGGTATCAACAGGGTAGCAAAATAATTAAAAAAAAATCAGTCTGGAAAGCGTATATGGTCGGTTTTTCCTGAATTCAGGAAAAATAATTTCCTGAAAATATGATATTTATCTTCCCCCCCCCGTGAAAAAATTGTTGTTTTATTCAAAATCTTTGCTTTACTTTGCGCACAGAAAGTTGCCCAAAATATATCGCACACAATCAGGCAACGGACCAGAAGACGTATAGGATTCATCTTTTTTAGATTATTAAGAAAGAAGGGGCTAAATAACATTATGGGCAGTAACAAAATATATGTTTTTGCTGTCGCATTGGGTTTGATTCTGACGTCAACGGTAGGTAGTATCCCAGGGTTCTCACAGAAAATCGCTGTCAAGACTAACCTTCTGTATGATGCCACGGCTTCAATCAACTTGGGGCTGGAAGTCGCCCTTGCGCCGAAATGGACTCTTGACATATCAGGAAACTACAATGCCTGGGATTTTTCCGACAACAGGAAGTGGAAGCATTTCCTTGTACAGCCTGAAGCGAGATACTGGCTGTGCGAAAAGTTCAACGGACATTTCTTCGGTCTCCATGTCCATGGAGGGGAATTCAATGTCGGGAATGTATGCACCCCGCTCAACCTGTTCGGGGATTGCCGCAACACAAGGCACGAAGGCTGGTATTACGGAGCAGGTATAAGTTACGGCTACCAATGGGTTCTTGGCAAGAGATGGAACTTCGAACTGAGCGCCGGCATAGGATATGTCGGTTCGGATTACGGTGTATATGAGGCTCCCCGCTGCGGGGCGTATATCGGCCCGGAACATCACGACTACTTCGGCCCTACCAAGGCATCCGTCACATTCATTTACATCATCAGATAGATCGGAACATGAAGAAGCATATTATCATATTGTCTGCAATCACCCTGTCACTTGTCCTCTCTGCAGGAAGTACGGCTTTTGCCGCGGGGAAGACGAGTGCTTCGACAGCATGTCCGGCCCTCGCGCCAGGAGGGGCGGAAAATCATGATGCCGACAACCGGACCGTTCCGGAAAAGGACAGGAATGTAAGTTACCTGGACGTAATCAGGTTCGAGAACAGGGAACTGATCAAGGATGACGGATCGGTATCCCTCAATATGGACATTGTCCTCGACAGCACAAAGATACGCACACAGCATACCGTAACCCTGACTCCGGCACTTGTATCAAAGGACGGAAGCCGGGAAATGCGTTTCGAACCGGTAATCATCGACGGCAGCGTCCGCCACAAGGTATTCCTCAGACAGGACAGGCTGGACGGCACCCGTCCGCAGCGCGATTCCGCGCAGGCAATCATAAAGAGACAGAACGGCAAGGAACAGGAATATACCTACGTATCGGAGGTCCCGTACGGCAGATGGATGCTTGACGGCAGCATCAGGATCTACGAGACCGTAAGCGGTTGCGCCGATTGCGGGGAGGGCATGTCCGACAGGACGCTGATCGGCCACATCCTGCCGGAATTCATTCCTGAATGGAGAACCGGGACCATCGCGCCTGAGCCGGAACCTATCAAGATCAGGGCAGAGACAAGGGTCGCCAGGCTGCAGTTCAGGCACGACAGGTACGACATCCTGCCGTCTCTGGCAAACAACCGTGCGGTACTCGATACCGTCTACAATTCCATAGCCCTTGTCAAGGAAAAGGAATACATCTACATCACAGGTATCTACGTGGCGGGATTTGCTTCCCCTGAGGGCACATACGAATACAATGTCCGCCTTTCAAGCAACAGGGCCAGAGCCTTTGCAGACTACATCGAAAAGAAGAATGATTTCAACCACGACCTGATGCATGTGGAATGGAGCGGCGAGGACTGGGACGGCTTCAGGACCGAACTTGACAAGACATTCTTCCCTAAAAAGGACAGCATTATCAGCATCATAGATACTTATACCCAGGACAGGAACGAATGCGAGAGAAGGATGCGTTCAATCCTGACAGCGGCGGAATACAAATGGCTGGTGGACGAGATATATCCGTACCTGAGGCACTGTACCTACAGGGTGGAATACAATGTCAGGAACTTCAATCTGGAGGAAGCCAAAGAACTGATATACGAGAGGCCACAGGACCTGAACCTCAAGGAAATATATGAAGTTGCCGCCTCATACGGCAAGGGAACGGAAGGATATGAACATGCCATGACCGTGGCACAGGAGTACTATCCTACTGCACCGGCCCTGGTGAATGACCTTGCCATCGAGGCTATAGCGCAGGGGGAATACGACAAGGCGATAAGGGGAATCATGGAACTGGACATCGCCACTGAAGGAGAACTGACGGAGAAGGAAGCGGAACTCACCAATACTCTCGGAGTCGCCTATGCCAAAGGAGGGCAGTACCAGGAGGCCAAGTCGGCATTCGAGAGAGCCTCCGGAGCGGGCAACGAGGAAGCAAGCCACAACCTGACCCAACTCCTCAATGTTCTGGACCAGATGTAACCCATATCCCATCCAGATGACCTGTCTTCCTGAGCACTTTGTCATCCTGAGCGCAGCGAAGGATCTGAAACATAAAAACCGAAACAACATCAAAAAAACCAATAATTTACATTATGAAAGTTTATTCACTTATTGCGACAACCGCAATCGCAGCCCTCGCACTTGCAGGCTGCAACAAGGAAAACGCCGCTCCTGCGACCGACCCGGATGCAGGAACCAAGACAATCACCGTCAGCATCAGCGGTGCAAGTCTGACAAAGGCAGCGACCGGTGGTGAGGATCCGTACACCGAGAACCACAATTTCACGAAGATCGATCTCTACTTCACTACAGCCAATGACGTTGTTGTCCTTCACAGGACCATCGAAGCGGGCGATTCTGACGAATGGACTAACATTATCGATGCAACCAAGGGTGTCCGTTATGTCGGTCTTACCGGAGTCAGCAGGGTATATGTCGTAGCCAACGGAGGCGAAATCGAAGTTCCTGCCAACGGAGAGAACATGAATGATATTCTCCTTGAAATGAAGAATTATGCCGCAACCGCAGACCAGGACGTCATTCCGTTCATCGGCGGTGACAATGACATTACTCCTATTCAAGACGAAATTGCTACTGATTTCACAGGTACTACCATCGATCCTATACCAGGAGACCCTTCAACAGTTGAAGAGGGGCAGCAGTACTACACAGCCGCAGTATCCATCCGTCCTGTCATCTCAAGACTTGAAATCGACAAGATTTCAGTGCAGACAACCGGTGAGACTGAACAAATTGAAGGATCAACTATCGATGCTTCCTACAATGGCCGTAAATTCAAGGTCGTGTGGGAAAACTTCAAGCCTGTTCTCGGAGGTATCTACATGTCCAATTTCTATGCACAATGGAATCCACTTCCTGCACAGACCGCTGCAACAGGTCTTTTTGCAACACCGACAGGAATGAGCGGTATTGCAAACGGGGCATGGGTAAGCCTTGACACTGACCTCAATGTCGCAGGCCTGGCATACTACAGCAACTGGAACGGCTCATCATACGACCAACTGTTCACTTACACCCAGACTGCTGAAGGAAACAACACCGTATATTTCAACGGAGCAGGAGAGACTCCGAAGTGCGTTCCTTTCAACTTCCTTGTCAACTATGATGTCCATGAAACAGCCCCTGATATAGCATCCAACCCTATCATTAACAAAGAAGCCAGAAATCATCCTACCTTCCACTTCCAGTTCCAGTACACCGGAGACAACGGAGCGGATCCGGATTATACCTACAAGGCACAGGAACTCATTGAGGGAGAGTGGCAAGATCTTGACGAAAATGAAGACGTTCTCCTTTATCAGGCTCTTGTCGGTGATTTCGCTCTTGCCGTGACCCCTGGCAACATCTATTATGCCAACGTAGTTCAGTTCATGGAAGGTGATGAAGTTGTCGATATCCAGCCTGGAAAGATCTACAAGATGGACAGCGTGCTCATCACTCCGGCAAACCTCACTACAGGTACAGTAGCCCCTGCTGAAGAGTACAACGTAATAGTCAAAGTCAAGGTTGTAGATTTCGATACGATAAACGTAACTCCAGTATTTGAATAACATTTCCGGGGCAGGCTTTGCCCTGCCCCGATATTTTTTCTCCAAACCATAAAGAACACGACCGAAATGTCAATTGTCAGACATATAATGATATCCGCTCTCGTGCTGCTGGTTGCGGCCGGCTGCATCAGGGAAAACCGTGATGACTGCCGCGGAGATGTTTACCTGCATTTCATCTATAACGGGGACGGTGACACCGACATATTCCCGGACAAGATCGAATGTGTCGGCATGTATGTCTATTCTCTTGACAATTCATCGTTACATTCCGAATACTCATTCGACGAGCAGGATCTGAATGCCCTTCAGGGCACACATCTTATGCTTCCTCCGGGCAACTGGAGACTGGTGCTGTGGGGAAATGCCGCGGAACGTTCGGTCCTGGACAGGAACTGGGGTACGGGACATGTCGCCGAACCGGGATATTTTGACGGAAGCGGCACCTATTCAGGTACGGATTCCCTGTATTTCAGCACCCTTGACATAACGGTACCAGAAACTCTGCAGGATGTCGACGATACCTGTTATTTTGAAAGTTCGCACATCAAGATGTACGTCAAACTTGATGGTTTTGCAGATATGATTGACGCAAGCACGGGTGAACCGGCGGAAATAGTCCTCCACCACGAAGGCAGCCCGGTTTACACCGATTTTACCAACACTCCGTCGGACGAAAGATGCAAGGTCATCCCGGAAATGTTTCCTGACCCGGACGATCCGGACGCATACGTTCTGTTCTATAATGTATTCCGATTCGACGAAGATGATCCCGAATGCAGAATAGTACTCAGATTCTCTGACGGAAGGGAAATACATACGGTATCTCTGGCAAACTTCATAGACCGTTACAGGCTCAGGGTCAATGACAGGAATGAAGTGATTATTCCGATCCGCATATTCCCAACGGAAACAGGGGTAAGCGTAGTGGACTGGGATATAATAAACGTCGATCCCGGTTTTGAAAAATAGAAAATCATGATACGGACACACCATATATACTCATTGCTTGCAGCAGCGGTTGCCTGCATCCTTCTTACGGGATGCATCAGGGAACTGTGCCCGAGACAGGCGGCAGGCAATACGGATCAGGCAGAGGTTCTGCTTAAGATAAGCACCCGGCAGACAAAGGCAGACACAGACTATTATGGTATCCGTTCAATAAGGATATACGCATACAGGCAGGGTGAAACGGACCAGCCTGCCGTCGGATATGCATATTTTCCGGATATAGACAGGGAGGGCCCGTATTACTGTCCGATTCAGATCGGAGACGGCAGCGGTGACATCTCTTTCCCTGCC
>CALVAE010000117.1 GCA_944325465.1 uncultured Bacteroidales bacterium
GAGGTGACCCCGTGACAGACATCAGAGAGATTGATGAGGTCATCCGTTTTATTCGCCGGCAATGTATTGACAACGGCATCGGGCGTTGGGCAGTCATCGACAAACGTGCAGGTACGTTTATCAGCTGGGCCGGTTTGAAGTGGGTTACAGAACCCATGAACGGATACGATTTTTATAAGGTGTTGCTGAAATCCGGATTCCGCCTTGCCGGTCAATTTGAATTGGACGGCGCAGCACATAATTGGTACGAAATCCGTAACGTTGCAAGTCTATAATAACAAACCGACGATAGAGAAGAGCCGTTATTTTGAAAAAGAGGACTTATACTACAGAGTCTCAGTACAATTCCTGAAAGCAATCGGAGACATTCCTGTCAGCCTTCGGAAATATTTGCACAAATAGGAGTCATCCTCGAAATTCATCTCTTGAGCGATTTTCTTGACGGACAGGTCAGTATTCGTGAGGTATGATTTGATCCCGGATACTGTCTCCATATCAATCATCTCTTTTGGAGACGAATGCAGTACCTTGCGGCACAGTTTGTTAAGATAGGAAGTACTGATGCAAAGCCGGTCGGCATAGTACATGACATCACGTTTTTCATGGCAATGCCGGATAAGCAGCTTGAAAAAATCCGTTACGAGTTTCCACTGTCGGTTCACATCGCCGTACAGAGTCGGAAGGGTCATATTGGCGACCCTGCTGTCCATAGCCAGAAGCAGGGAATGGAAATGCGTTTTCAGTATGGCATCTCTGTAATTGGCCTCGGTTTCGTTTCCGACCCATAACATCTGTTCCCACCAGCCGTTCAGCAGACTCCATTCGTCTTGTGAGGCGTGATAGACGGGATAATTATAGATTGTCTCCCAAAAATGAGGAGACGGGACATCCATGATGCCTTCTTCCGCCAGTGCGTATGAAAGACAGGCATACTTTGCCGAGAACGATTCCGAGATTTTCTCCATTCGGAATACCTCATCATAGAAGAAAAGCGCCATGCAGCCTTTTTTCAACGCATATCTTCTAAAATTGATGGAGGCGACAGCATATCCTGAGGTAACAAGAAGCAGCATGCAGCCGTTTGTGCCGATAATGCCGCCACAACTTTTCCTGAAATCGTCGATACCTGCCGCCGAGCCTTTGTTATGGTTGAATATCCGGTAGTGTGAATTGTTCATGTCCTGATTTTTGCCGCAAAAATAACTATTTCGCTGCATAAATTTATTTCAATTCCCGAAAATCACCATACAGGTATAAAAAAGCACCATTTCGGAAGCGGACCTGATATATATCTTTGCCCCGCAAAAAAATGAAATATATGGCAGCAACAATGTCAAGGGCTGAACTTCAGTTATCAAGAGGGAGACTGCGCCCTCTTTTTTTCCGCTACGCAGTCCCTGGTGTGATATCAATGCTTTTTCTTGCATTGCAGTCTATTGCCGACGGATTTATCGTCGGTAGAATGATAAGCGCAACGACTCTTGCCGCCGTGAATATCGTGACTCCCGTCTATGCGCTGGTAACGGCTGTTGCCGTGATTATCGGCGTAGGGACACAGGCGCAGATGGGCATACACATGGGCAGCGGCCACTACGAGCGGGCAAAAACCGCTCTTGTGAGCGGAATCCTCGGTGTCGTGGGTTTTGTAATTCCTGCAATTGTATTTGTCAACATCTTTGCCGATGAAATAGTCGTGTTTCTGGGTGCTAATGAAGAGTTGCTCCCAATGTCCAAGGCTTACATTCACGGTGTTATGCCGCTGTTGTTCGGTGTGGGAGGCTTCATGTTTTGCGATTACCAGCTGAAAGCGCTCGGTCATCCCCGTTTTGCCATGATTATCATGGTGCTGACCATCATTCTGAATGTCGTGCTCGGCATCGTATTCGTAAAAGCAGGCATGGGTACCTATGGCGTCGGACTGGGGTTGGGTCTGAGTTTTACGACAGGTCTGCTTATATCGGGTTCCATCATCTGGTATGAAGTAAGGCATACTCCGCATTTGCATGAAGCCCGGGGCAGATTCTCCTCATATATGCTGTGGCGCATCTCCTACAACGGATCGTCAGAGGGTCTGGCGGAAGTGTCCATTGCCATAACCATGTTCCTTTTCAACCGGACACTGATGGAATATGCAGGTATCGACGGAGTTGCGGCATTTACCATCATCAACTACATACTGTTTGTCGGTGTAAATATAATGTTCGGGGTGGCGAACGGAGTCATACCGGTCATCAGTTATAATTACGGAGCCGGGAAAGGAGCCAGAATCAAAGGCATTTCCGCTTTGGCCGTAAAGACAAATCTCATAATAGGAATTTTCCTTGCGGTGTCGCTGTGGTGCTTTGGACGGCAGATTATAGGGGCATTCTTTTCCGCATCGGAAACCCATGTCATAGATTTGGCGGTAGGCGGTGCCCATATTGTTGCCTTTGCATTTCTCTTTAACGGATTCAACCTCTTTTCCGCCAGTTTTTTCACAGCAGTGGATGATGCCTTCCTGTCTCTCGTGGTAGGAGCGTTACGAGGCCTTATTCTTCTTGTAATCTGCATCTTTACCCTTCCTCATATATGGGGACTTACCGGTATATGGCTCGCCACTCCGGTTGCCGAAATCGGAACAATGCTTATTGTGCTCCTGCTTTTCCGCAGATGGCACCGTACTCATGCAGGAAAGATCCTGCAGGGGACATTATAATTTCAACCACAGAACAGTTTAAGTCTATTGGGTTGGAAGGGATATAATCGAATATTCAATCATGAATCTTTTTAGTAATGAGTACTCCGGAGGATTTTTGATGACCGTTTACAGAGCGGATAAGGGAACCGGATGTCAGGCCCGGGTTGAATATCTCAACCATACGGAATCATCCGGCATCCTTCTGACATCCAGAAGTCTTAGCATATAAGGATGGACATGTCCGGCTTCAATACCGTCAAAGGCTGCGGGGAAACCTTCACGTCCGTCGATGGCAGCCCCGTACACCATACTGACCTCATCCAGAAGCCCCGCTTTCAGGAATCCTCCGTTCAGATGACCGCCGCCCACAACACCGATCCGTCCGGCACCGAACTCACTGAAAAGTATTTCCGAAGCCCTCTTAAGGTCCACCCTGTCTTTCCCTGTTGCTATATAGGAAATTCCCCTGTCTCTGAGATAGTCCAGATACTCTCGGCTGGCCCTGCAACTGACAATGCACAGTCTGTGCGGAATATCGTCTTCCGGCCATAGCAAAGTTCCCTGACTGTCAGCTACGGCCTCCCAGGAATTGCCTTCCAGTGACGATCTGAAAAACTCTTCCTTTCCCACCGGAGTACTGTCCTTCGGAATGAAAACCTGCTTTTCCGCATAGTGCATCAAGGCTGTCACCCTGCCTTCTATGGTAGTGTCCACATTCAGAGCGATGAGCGCCTGATAATATCCCTCACTTCCGATCTGCGCAGTCATATCGCAATCGATTCTTCCATCCAGAGATGCCATCATGTGGCAGATTATATAAGGTCTGTCCATAACCGTAAATTTTAACGGATTAATTCATAGTATTGTAATACGGTTCCGAGCCGCAACAACAGGTTTAAGGACCGGTTGCAGAATACAAAATTATTACCTGTCGGGACAATATCCTGTATATTATTTATGGTATTGATTATCTTTATTACATATCAGGGAAGAGGCTCCGACAAGGCATGTTCATAAACCGCCTCCGCTATCGCCGCAATCAGGGCTTCGCATTGCGACATGGTGCATGCCGCATTGTGAATGAAAACGGAAAGGGAAAAATGAGTGCCGTCCGGCATTACGACTATACCTATGTCATTTACCGCTATAATTCTGCCATTATCGGCGACATCCCCTGTTCCTGTCTTATGTACTATGGCAGCCGTTTTTTCGGAAATACGTCCGGGAATTCTTGCCGTCCCCGTCTTGCATTCCGACATGGTATTCCAGATAAAACGCATGAATTCATCCTTATCCCTGTTTCTCATGAATTCTTCCAGCAACATTGCGGAAGACAACGGCGTCGACCAGTTTTCCATGCAAAGGGACAGATCCTCATGCATCATGGATTCCGTACACTCTATATTGAAGTCATCAACACCCAATGACCTTATATACAAGCCAGTACATTCCGGGCCTCCCGTCAGTTCAAACAGTATGTCACACGCGATGTTGTCACTGTGTCCCAAAGTATAGGACAGGAGATCCCCATACGAAAAGGTTCCTCCTTCGGGATGACTGTCTCTCAAGGGACTCCAGGTATTTTCCTCATACCGTTCCGGAAGCACTTCCATCACGCTGTCAAGTGTCTGTCCCGCATTTTTCAGCCAATGACAGACATACAAGGCCTGATGGAATTTCATCACGCTCATCAGAGGGAACCTGGTCCTGTCTGAATTCACATACTCCAGCGTATCCCCGTCACCGGATATTACAGCGACTCCGACTTCCGCATCGACAGTATCCGCCAGTGCCGCTATTTTCTCCCGCAACTGCTCACATTTGTCAACATGTATCTCCTGGCGCCCGCGAATGCCTTTATATACCATTCCCGCCAGTATTCCCACTGTCGCCGCTATGGTAAAGTTCAGAACGGCCAGGATTACAAATCTTCTTGTCGTCATACGCATACAGAATTTACAGTGCCATACCTGACGGATCAGGCAACACGATGGATTCCCCTTCACGGCCGATACTCCAGAACGGTATACCGGCCGCATCCGTAAATTCCTTCATTCTCCAGGAAGACGCGAAACCGCTTGTCGAGAAATGCATAGGGATGAAAAGGGAAACCCCGAACATTGAAATGAACTGTCTTGCCCCTTTCGTATATCCGTTTCCTATCCTGCCGTCTACAGGGAACATGACAATATCGAAACTGTCAGCCACCTTCCGGATGTCCTTCAATTCTCCAAGATACAGTTTCTCCTCTCTTGCCGGATCAACCATTTTCCCTGTCTCCGTACTTCGGACAAGACCGCCCTGGAAATCGTCAGTCAGGAAACGCGCATACCAGTTATTCAGATCACCCGCGTGGAAAATACGCCTCCCTTCCGCCGTGACAATCCATGAAACCCCGCTGTCGTTGCTCCCTGCGGCAGCCACTTTTATATTCCCGTCATCCCAGAAGCCGCCTTTTGCCAGCCATACATCCGCCTCTTCCCTGCGTGCCCGCCCGTGCTTGAGTATATCCTTGGACAGAATGTAGGTAATGCCTGACCTACGGTCATCCGGACGGATGGAATGCCGGGAATCCCTCCATGAAAAGATTTCCCTGCTGAAATGATCTTCATGGAAATGGCTTGAGAACACATAAATGCGTTTGCCGGACGAGAGGATTGCAGGAATCACTGATGCCGGATCCTTCCAGTAATCAAAGACAAGGACAGAGGTGCCTGTCTCGACGGCAAAGCCGCTGTGGAATATATAGGTAATCTTCATATCAATAGGTATGTATGCTTATTCCCTGCGCTGCAGGAAGATAGTTGATTCCGTACCAGCACATCTGGAGCAGAAGGAATGAAAATACAAGCAGGGCGAACAGGATATCATATTCCGCAGTACCTGACATACGGCTTCCGGATGCCGGACCGGAATCCTGCCGGGCCGGTCCGACTGCCGGCCTGAGATGAAGATACAGAAGATAACCGAGCCAGGTCGCGAAAGCCCATGTTTCCTTGGGATCCCAGGTCCACCAGTCGCCCCAGGCCTGTTTCGCCCAAAGGGCCCCCATCACCATTCCAAGGGTCAGGAAAGACCAGCCTATACGTACCAGATTGTCGCACATGGACATTTCTTCATCTGAAGGACATCTGCCGGAAGGTCTCAGCCACAGGTAAAGGGCAAAAAGGGTGACAGCCCCGAGAATGGCGTAGGCAAACATGTACACCGTAACATGAGGGATGAACCAGACACTCTGAAGCGCAGGCATCAGAGACTGGTCGTGTATCTCGGGCTTGAGCAGGTTAATGCAAAGAAAAACCACGGACATCACGCAACTGAACGGCAATATCCATCTGTAACGCCATCGGGTATACACTGCCGTTCCTGTCAGGGAAAGGAAAAGGGAATACCAGAGCCTTGTCTCCCCCACTGTACGCATCGGAGGCCGTTCCAGAGACATCCACATTCCCGCTATGAATATTGAAAATACAAATGAACCGGCCAGAGAAAGCACGACAGCCGTCCTTATCTTACCGGACACCGCTCCTGACAAAGCCCCGGCAAGCCACAGAAGAGAGGCTGCCCCTCCAAACCATATCAGATATTCCCAGGTCATTCTCCCTCCTCCCTGAAAGTCCCATTGCCGGTCTTGCATGACACTCCGCCGGACAAAATGCCTGCTGCCCGGCTGCCTCCTGCCGCAACTGCGATGACGGCAGCCGATACAAGAATCATCCACAGGGATATCCTTACCACCGGAAACCACGGATCCCGGACACATTCCAGGATACTTACCGTACTCCACCTGCCGGTGTCCGTATCATATCCGGACTGGTATATCCTCCATGCCCCTATACGTACAGGATGATTCACCTCTATCACATATTCCCTTTCTTCTCCGTCCTTCCTGGAAATGCCCACTTCCGATGTGTAGCGTCTGGCCTGCGGATACGGCATCACCACAGCACTGCCCTCCCCCAGATCAAGGGACGAAGATCCGAAAACATGGCTTCCACAACTCACCCAGCCCCTCCTGGAAACTCCGGAAACTTCATTCCTTGCGCTGACCAGGACAGCAGGCATGGCACCGACATGGTCAGAAGGTACGTACCTGTCATCAGCCGGCATCTTCCCTGCAGACAGCAGGACCGTATCGGCCCGGAGAGACCAGCCTTCGACCGATGCTTCCGCCCCATCCTCCCCTGCTGAGAGGAATTCCCGGGACGGAACTCCAGCCTTGCCGTCATACACATAGAGTCTCGGAGGATATTCGTCAATGGAGAAATCCTTCAGGACCAGAACGAACGGAAGCCCGACACTCCGGCCATCCCCTGTCATTGCCATTCCGACAGGTACCCCCTGATGTGCTGTCAGTCTGCAACGTATCTTGTCCCCGCTACCGAACATGCCTGCAAGCAGTATGAGGAATACGCACAGATGGATAAGGGTGACAGCGGCGCGGCGGATTCCGTGAAAGGGCTGTACCGCGACAAATCCGGGAAACGGACGGCGCCGGAAAATCCTGCGGAAAAGGGCATCCAATTCCGCGACCGACCTTATGCCCAATGCCGTCATAAAATAAAACAGGACAATGCAGAATATCCATGATGACCGCATTGAGGAAAAGCCGAGGACTCCGGCAGGACCATTCTCCGAGCCCTCCTGCCGGACAAGTCCGAAGACTATCACAAGCAACAGCAAGGTTACGGATGACGAGATGCAGGCCCTGTCATCCCACAGGGTCCGGAGCCAACGGTATCTGGAACTGAAAGAATAAGCCAGGATAAGCAGATAGACATAATTTACGGCCAGGACCAGTCCCCACGGATAATGCAGGAAACCGCTGTCAATACCGCCTGTCATAAACTGCAACGTTGTGCCGGCTGCAATAAGCAGGGCACAACGCAAAAAGGATGTCCTGTAATTCCGGTCAAGAGCGGGCATATCTGTCAGGGAATGCTCGGTAATATTCCGCGGTCAGGCGTTCTGCCACTGTTCACGGAGCAAAGCCACTGCAGCAGGCACGGTTACGGCACGGTCTCCGTCCGAACCGCATTCGAAACTGACATACTTGTCGTATCCCATTTCCTTGAGGGCCCTCATGCCGTCAATGTAATTGTCCAGTTCCCCGTCTTCACCAGGCATTACCCGGTGTCCGCGGCTGGCGATATGGACGTGCTGCAGATATTCGGGTCCGGCTGCCATAAAGGCCGCATAGTCCGAGGTTTCTTCCTGCATGTGCCAGAAATCACCCATACATCTGACTCCGGCACTGTCGGAATCGCGGCAGATTGCAGCGGCATCAGCCACCTGACGGAGGTAGAAGGCCTCTCCCCTGTTCAACGGTTCAAGGATGACAGTTGTCCCGCACTTCAAGGCATACTCTCCGAGTTCATGAAGTTGTTCGGTCAGATATTTCCTGGTCTCGAGAGTGTGGGGCATGCAAGGTTTCTGTCCATTGAAGGCTGGAACCATGATGACTCCGACCGAGCCGAGTTCTCCGGCTGCTGCCACGATATCACGCATGGTGGAATCGAACTCCGCCTTGACAGCAGGATCTTCAGCCAGAATAAAGCCTCCGAATCCGGCACATATCGCGGATACCTTGATATTACGTCCGGACAGGGCCTGACTGATCTCGTTTACCCGTCCGGCAAGATTCCTGCCTCCGGGTTCAAACCCGACTATGCCGAGATCCTCCATATAGTCCAGCTTCTCATTGAGGCTGTTCCCCGGGGCTATCCCTTCCTGAAAGGAAAGTTTCAGTTCAGGGCCTTTTCCTGTATCTTTTGGTGCACAGGCTGAAACCAATTGCAACGGAGCGCCTGCAAGTGTCACCGTAGCGGCACCTGCAAGCGATCTGTGTATGAAATCCCTTCTTTTCATAATACGATTATTTTCCGGTTCCCGGCACAGGAACTACATATCCGGACATATCCATCTTGCCCATTTCAAGATGTGCAGGCATATAATCCAACTGTGAAGAACTGATCTCGTCCCATGACAAGGTTGCCCCGGTATAGGCGGCTTCACGGCCCATGATTCCTGCAAGGGTGGAAATCGCACATTCCTCGGCTTCCTCATGTACCTCTCCCTTACGGATATGGTTCACAAGGTCGACATGCTCGAGGACGTACGGATTGTGCTGTTTGAAAGCGGCTTTTGCTGCCTCCGCGTCATATTTCCATACCACATTGCCGGCAAGGTCCTTGATTTCGTGGTTATAACTGTTCCACGAGCCTTTGGTTCCCTGGATATATTCTCCGACATTGTTGCTGCAACCGTCGATCTGACGGCACATGCTGTGGAGATGGATGCCGTTCTCGAACTCGAAATCGACACTGAACTGGTCGTACTGGTCTCCGGTAATACGACGGTGACGACCTCCGAAAGCGGTGGCCTTAACCGGTTTGAGACCTGACATCCAGAGGAAGACATCGATGTTATGCACATGCTGTTCCACGATATGGTCTCCGGAAAGCCATTTCCAGTTTACCCAGTCTCGGATCATCCACTCCATATCGCTCCACCCCGGCTGACGGTCACGGTACCAGAGCATTCCCTGGTTCCAATATACATTGCCCCCGGTTATCTCGCCGATATATCCTTCCTGGATTTTCTGAAATGCCTCTACATACGGACGCTCGTGATGACGCTGCGTTCCTGTAACCACACACAGTCCCTTCGCCTTGGCCTGTCTTGCCGTCGCAATCATGGTACGGCAGCCCTTCGGGTCCACAGCGACCGGCTTCTCAAGGAATGAATGCACTCCCTTCTCGGTAGCGTACTTGAAATGTTCCGGACGGAATACCGGAGGGGTCGCAAGTATCACGACGTCGATTCCCGAATCGATTACTTTCCTGTAGGCATCAAACCCGACAAAACAGTTTTCCTGAGGAACGTCCTGACCGTGATTTGCCTTCAGGTCGTTGCGCAGTGATTCGAGACGGTCCGAAAAGGTGTCTCCAAGTGCAACCACCTTGATTCCGTTTGCGGCATTCAACAAGTCGATGACCGCACCCGAGCCGCGGCCTCCGCAACCGACAACCCCGACTTTAAGTTCCTTACCGTCAATCGCCTTGTCCGGAAGTTCAGGAACATAATATTCTCCCGGCTGTTTCAGTGGGACATATTTCTTTCCTCCGCATGAAGAAAGCAACGAAGTGCCCAGGATGCCGGTCACTCCAAGTGCCGCAGAATAAGTGAGAAATTCCTTTCTGCTGATCTTTTTTTCGCTCATAATGAATATCGTTTAGTGTTATAATCAATGATATGCAAGATACTAAAGAATGCCTTCCGGTACATCGCAGACGACACGGAACCCGACACCCTTTATGTCAGAATACCACCAGATACTCTTGGGGTTCTGAGGATCTGTCTTGAGCCAGGCGTCATGCTCCGTATGGGCACGGGACGCACAGCGCAGGTCTGCAGCATCATCGAGATACGATCCGCCCCTGATGACATATTCGGTTCCGGAGTCAGGACCTTTCGGATCGACAGCCCCGTCCTGAAGTTGCGAATAGGCGTCTTCGGCATACCAGTCCGAGCAATATTCCATCACATTCCCGAGCATGTTCTTCAGGCCGAACGGATTTGGTCTGACCTCGGACGGTTCCTGTGTACGGCTTCTGCTGTTGCCGGAATATATAACGTAACTGTTTATGACAGACGTATCCGCACTGAATATCCCTCTCCAGAAGCCTTTGGAGGAATACTTTTTCGGACTGCCCTCAAAGAAATATGGGGTGTCTGTCCCGCCTCTTGCGGCATATTCCCACTCCGCTTCGGTCGGAAGCCTGTAATGCTTCCCCGTCTTCTTCGAAAGCCACTGGCAGAATGTCTCGGCCGAATAATGTGTCAGGGTAATTACCGGACGATCCCCCATTCCCCATCCCTGATCAGGATATCCGAAAGGAGGGGTAGGACCGCTTATGGCATCCACATCCTCCCGCATATTGTTGGCATAGACCACTTCCGGAGGAGTACGGCCTTCGGACATGGTCTCGGCATAGAATGCCCAGAACTGATCCCAGGTCACTTCCATCTCCCCCATAAAGAACGAAGACACGGTCACCTTCCGTTGCGGAGACTCATCGCTGCGACGGAAAGGTTCCTTTTCCGGACTTCCCATCGTAAAGGTACCGCCAGGGACCGCGACCATCCTGATGGAAGCCGATGTCCCGGGAATCCTTTCGGTATAATCCTCGAATCCGGTTACCGGAGTCGCCTCGGCATAGATCTCTCCCCCGGCGGTTTCCGGAATTCCGGTCAGTTGTTCATGCTTGTAATCAGGATTGTAATGGCCGGCATCCAGATGGCAGCTTATACACTGAAGGTCCAGTTTGTCCACATTGTCTTCATAGTGCAGATGCGCGGTCACGCCTTCATCAGTAATGCCCTCTGGGAACAGATTGACATGGCAGGCCGTACAGGATTCGTTATAAACGATATTCACCGCATATTCTAACTGGCTCTTGCTCTCCCAGTCTATCTTCTCCGTATCCTTTGTGATGTAGGACCATACATCCTTTATACCCATCTTCGCCTTGGCCGTAAAATGGTCAAATGATCCTTTGGGAGGAAGATGGCAGGCCGCACATTCGGTCATGGTCCCGCTTCCGTTATTGTAATGCACGGACTGCTTCCAACTTGCATCCGAATCAGGATGGGCATGGCACATCATGCAGGATTCATTTGTAGAACTCTTCACATACAGAGAGTTCAATACAATCATCAGAGAAAAGCCCACGACCAGTCCCGCAAGACCGCCGAGCAGGAACTTCTTCCTGTTTCCGGATTTTGACATAATCTATCTACACTTGACTGTCATTGTACAAAACACACGGCCGGAAGATATCCGGCTCGCACAATAAATCTGTCAAAAGTAGGTATTTTTCCGACCAAAACCAAACTTTTTTCTCAAGCCCGGTCCGTCCCGGAAGTTTCCGGATGCTTGAGTACCTTGGCATCTATATAGAATACGATATCCTCCGCAATGTTTGAAAGATGGTCACCTGTCCGTTCGAGTTTCCGGAAAACTCCGGCAAGTCCCATACACAAGGCTATCGCATCAGGATGGGACCTGGCATATCCGACAAGGACATCCGCAGAATCCGCCTTTATCAGGTCAAGGGTATCATCCATGGCTATGACGGAAGCAGCCCTCGCCGCATCCTCATCCATAAGGGACTGCCTGAGATCGTCCATCATGACCAGAAGAGTCGAGAACATCTCCTCAAGACGGAGTACCCGGAGCAGATTCTCATCGACTCTGTCCGTATCCGAATCAACGACAAACCTTGCTATGCCGTCCGCATAGTCCCCTATCCTCTCCAGGTCATTGTTTACCTTGAACATCGCCAGCACGAAACGCAGGTCTATGGCGACAGGGGTATACAAGGCGATGAAATCCTCGACTTCCCCGTCGATCTTCAGTTCCATCGCGTCCACCCTCCGTTCCCGCACTAGCACCTGCCTCGCTATATTGCGGTCCATGTTCATAACCGCCTGTCTTGCCAGTTCCATCTGACTGTTGACAAGCGTCCACATCTCATATACTTCATTGCGGAGTTGCTGAATCTCCGATTCCACGAATTTTACCATATCTGTTCCTGTTCTTCAAAATATTCATCAAACGCATACTGCCCGCCGGCATTTCCGCTAACCGAATCTTCCCGTTATGTAATTCTGGGTGGCAAGTTGGCGCGGATTGGTGAATATGGTTTTCGTATCGTCATACTCGACCATTTCACCCATATAGAAAAAGGCCGTCTTGTCACTCACTCTGGATGCCTGCTGCATGTTGTGGGTCACAATTACTATGGTAACCTGACTGCGGAGTTCGCATATCAGTTCCTCCACCTTTGCCGTAGATATCGGGTCGAGGGCCGAAGCAGGTTCGTCCATCAGCAGGACGGACGGGGCGACCGCCATGGCCCTGGCAATGCACAGCCGTTGCTGCTGTCCTCCGGAAAGGGCATAGGCCGATGCATTCAACTTGTCCTTGACTTCATTCCACAGAGCCGCGCCCCTCAGAGATTCCTCCACTCTCTGCGCAATGAATTTCCTGTCCTTTATCCCGTTCACCCTCAACCCGTAGGCCACATTCTCGAATATGCTCTTCGGGAAAGGATTGGGGCGCTGGAAGACCATTCCGACATTCTTGCGGAGTTCATCGACCCGGACTCCCGGCGAATAGATGTCATTCCCGTCAATCAGAATCTGTCCCTCAAGCCTTGCCCCCGGTATCAGATCATTCATTCTGTTGAACAGTCTGAGGAAAGTGGATTTACCGCATCCGGAAGGACCGATGAAAGCCACGACCCTGTTCTGGGGTATCTCCATGGTAATCCCTTTCAGTGCATGGAAATCACCATAATAGAAATTGACATCCTTTGCTTCTATCTTCTCCATTGTTCAGTATTTTCCGTTACGACAGTTTTGACAATA
The DNA here is from genome assembly GCA_944325465.1 of uncultured Bacteroidales bacterium. Taxonomy (GTDB): domain Bacteria; phylum Bacteroidota; class Bacteroidia; order Bacteroidales; family UBA932; genus Cryptobacteroides. The sequence continues at coordinate 13,112 of CALVAE010000117.1, forward strand.
TTCATTTGACTTTAAGTTTCTTCTCGAAATATTTACGCAGCAGTCCGGCCAGAAGGTTGATAATAAGCACAATGATTACAAGCACCAGAGCCGTCCCGAATGCAATCGGCTCCTGGGCCTCTATATCCGTACCGCTTGTGGAAATGACATACAGATGATAAGGCAGGGCCATGCACTGGTCAAATATCGAAGTCGGCAACTGTGGAAAGAAATATGCCGCGCACGTAAACAGGATAGGGGCGGTCTCGCCTGATACCCTTCCGAGAGACAGGATCAGTCCCGTGATTATGCGTGGCATCCCCATAGGCAGGACGACCTTCCAGATTGTCTGGAGTTTGGTGGCCCCGAGGGCAAGACTGCCCTCCCTTATCCCGTCCGGTATATCTTTCAGTGCCTCCTCGGTCGTTCTGATCACAAGAGGCAGGGACAGAAGGCCCAAAGTCAGGGAACCTGCCAGGATACTGTCTCCGAATCCGAGATACTTCACGAAAAGAGCCATGCCGAACAGCCCGAAGACTATGGACGGGACACCGCTGAGATTGTTGGTCATAAGGCGGATGAACCTGACCAGACGTCCGGTTCTGGAGGCATACTCATTCATGTAGATTCCGCTCATTATCCCGACCGGGAAGGCCACTACCGCACTTCCCAGCATAAGCAGCAGGGTACCGACAATGGCAGGGAATATTCCTCCGGAAGTCATTCCGTCCGAGGGAGCCTTGGTCAGGAAATCCCAACTGAGGACACCGGCACCTTTATATATTATGAATCCCAGAATCAGAAACAGGATCAGCACTACGGTTATGCTGAGTATTCTGAATATTGCGAAGGCAAGCATCTGCGACCTGCGCTTTCTGGTTCCGAACCCTTCGGGAAATACTGGAGCACTCATCTGTCAACGGTTTTTGGCGTGGTTACGGGACGATATGTACTCCACGCACAGATTGATGATAAAGGTTATGAAGAACAGTATCACACCAAGCATGAACAGGGACTGGTAATGCGCCCCGCCGGCAGGAGCCTCTCCCAGTTCGGCCGCTATGGTGGCCGGTATGGTTCTCAACGGTTCAAGTATCGAATGCGGAACGACCGCGGCATTGCCCGTTACCATAAGCACAGCCATTGTCTCTCCTATTGCACGGCCTATCCCGAGCACTACGCCGGAGGCTATTCCCGACATCGATGACGGAATCACGACCTTCGCGACGGTCTGCCATTTAGTAGCCCCGAGCGCAAGACTCGCCTCCCTCAAGGCTCCCG
>CALVAE010000118.1 GCA_944325465.1 uncultured Bacteroidales bacterium
ATGACGTGAATGCAGACATCACCTCCGGACGCTTGTTCAGTTCCGCAAGGTAATTCTGGGATATCTTGAAGAAATCCTTTATATCACCTCCGGTACGGTCCTGAAGATTGAGTTCGACTGCATTACCCGTACCGTAACCGTCAATCATACTAGGTGCGAAGACGAATACCTGCGCATCAGTAATATGCCGGACATCATTGTTGAGCCTTGCCACAATGGCAGAGGATGAATGGGCCTTGCCCTTACGTTCCTCCCAGTCCTTCAACTGGAGGATAAGCATACCGCTGGATGCACCGGAGCCTCCGGTCATACTGAAACCGACGACCCTTGAATAAGCCTTGATTTCAGGATAGGTCTCAACGATGTCAGCCACCTTGCCCACGATATCATTGGTAAAGTACGTATTGCTTCCCGGAGCGGTATTGACGGATACGAACAGTGTTCCGGTATCCTCCGCCGGCACAAGTCCCGTCTTTGTGCTGGACATCAGCCATGCGGCAAGACCGCAGGCAACTACTATCAGGATAGGTGCCACCCATCTGCGTCTGATTATGAATTTAAGTCCGCCTCTGTACTTGCTCTCAAGTGCCGAATATGATACCTGGTATGCCTTCTTCACCAGAGCGGTGAACTTGCTGTCCTTATGTTTTGTCTTCAGCATGACTGCACAGAGCGCAGGGCTGAGGGTCATGGCGTTGAGCAGGGAAATACCGACCGCTACGGCCATCGTCAGACCGAACTGACGATAGAAGACTCCACTGGTACCGCTCATGAAGGAGATAGGGATGAAGACCGCCATGAAGACAATGGTCGAAGTGACGATTGCCGCCGTAATGTCGTGCATGGCGTTGTCCGTCGCCTTCAGGATATCCGTCTCGCCTTCATCCAACTTGGCCTGGACGGCCTCCACGACGACTATGGCATCATCGACCACCGTACCGATTACCAGGACCAGAGCAAAGAGGGTAAGAAGGTTAAGACTGAATCCGAGAAGATAGATCACCGCGAATGCTCCGACAAGCGAAACGAGCAGGGATATGGTCGGAATCAGGGTAAGTTTGTAGTCCTGCAGGAAGAAGAACACCACAAGGACAACCAGGAGAATCGCCTCGAAGAGGGTCTTGATCACCTCCTTGATGGAAGCGAAAAGGAAGTCGTTGGTATTCTGCAGGTACATATAATCCAGACCTTCAGGGAAATCCTTGGACAGTTCCTTCATCAGTTCCTCTATCTCAAGGTTGATCTGGGTCGCGTTGGTGCCGGCCATCTGGTTGATCATCATGGTCACACCGTTATGGCCGCTCAGACCGCCGACATAACTGTAGGACATCTTGCCGAGTTCTATCTCAGCGACATCCTTGAGTTTGAGGACCTCACCGTCAGCCGTCGAACGTATCACGAACTCACCGAATTCTTCAGGGGTCTCATAACGTCCCCTGTACTTCATCGTATAGGTGAATACGTTATCGGAATTCTCGCCGAATGAACCTGTAGATGCCTCGATGTTCTGCTCTCCGAGAACCGCGGTTATGTCTGACGGAACAAGTCCGTAGTTGGCCATCTTCTCCGGATTGAGCCAGATACGCATACTGTAGTTGGCTCCCATCACATTCACGTCACCCACACCGTTGACACGCTGGATCTGAGGGACTACGTTGATGTTAAGATAGTTGGCTATGAACTTCTCGTCAAACCTGTCATCAGGGCTGTACACACCGATAATGGCCAACTGGCTGGTCTGCCTCTTGCGGACAGTCACACCCACCTGGGTGACTTCGCTCGGCAAAAGACCGGTCGCCTCCGATACCTTGTTCTGGACATTCACGGCTGCCATATCGGCATCTATGCCCTGCTTGAAATATATGCTGACATAAGCCTGACCCGCAGTCGCGGTAGACTCCATATAGGTCATGTTCTCCACTCCGTTGATTGATTCCTCCAGCGGAATGATGACGGCCTTCTGCACTGTCTCCGCACTCGCACCCATATAGGTTGCCGATACACGGACCGTAGGTGGCGCGATGTTAGGGAACTTCTCGACAGAAAGGCCATTAAGAGCAAGCAGTCCGATGAACACAATGACTATCGAAATACAGATAGAAAGGACCGGACGCTCGATAAATCTGTTTCTTGCCATAATTCTTTCCTTATTCTGTTACCTCTGCTTCATCTGCTGCAGATTTCTCTATGATAGTCATCCCTTCCCTGAGCAGACCGGCTCCGGAAGCGACGATCTTCTCGCCCGGCTCAAGTCCGGTAAGGACAATGTATTCCGTACCGTTGTTCTTCGGAACTATCGTTATTCTAGCAGACTGCGTCTTGCCGTCAACCACCTTGTAGACGAATATCTGGTCCTGCAACTGGAAGGTAGCCTCCTGAGGGATAACAATCACATCCTTGTATTCATCCGGGAAGACCACCGCACCGTTCGAGCCGCTGAACAGCAGTTTGTCAGGGTTTTCGAACTCGGCCCTTGCCTGGACTGAACCCGTTGTCTCGCTGATGATTGCACTGATACTTGCGACACGTCCCTTATGCGCATATTCCGATCCGTTGTTCAGGACGAGGTCGATTTCAGGCATCTGCTCTATGGCCTTGTCCAGGGAACCGTATTTCTCCACCAGATCCAGTGCAGCATTCTCAGGGAAAGAGAAATATACGTACATAAGCGAATTGTCAGCCACTGTGGTAAGAGGCTGGGCAATGGAGCCGCTCACAAGAGCACCTTCCCTGAACGGGATCTTGCCTACCACTCCGTTTGCCGGGCTGGAAACTTCGGTATATGAAAGATTGTTGGCTGCATTAGTGAGATTGGCTTCGGCAAGTGCCAGAGCAGCCTGTGCAGTATGAAGGGAATTGAGAGTCGTCTGAAGCTGGAATGCGGACACGACCTTCTTTTCATAAAGTTTCCGGTCGCTTTCGTAATTCAACTGCGCTGTCTCGACCGCTACCTTGGCTGACTGAAGATTAGCCTTTGCTACTTCGTAGGCTGCCTTGTAAGGCACCTGGTCGATGACGAAAAGCACCTGTCCTTTCCTGACATTCTGTCCTTCCGATACCTTTACGGAAGTGATGCGGCCTGAAACCTGAGGATAGATTGCAATGCTCTGCCTTCCTTCGATTGTCGCAGGATAAGTCGTCTGCAATGTCCTGTCTGATTTTGTCACGGCAATCACCGGATATTCTACAGCCTCCTGCTGCCTTGCTCCACCACCGCAGGCAGTCACAGCCATGGTGCATGCAAGCAATACCCGGAATTTTTTTCCAAATCGTCCCATACTTTTATACCTATTATATACTATTGTTTAATTTCAGATCCAAAAACCAATAATTTTTTGAACGGCCGGCAGAATATACCGAACAGTCACGTTTCCGTTTGGTCAAAACCGTCACGCCGTACGCAAATACCATGCCGATTGTTCTTATCAGGAACATTTTTACGGTATACATGACAAACGCGACCCATCGAAAGCATGTGGTCGCGTCTTGCGGGCGTAAAGATAGTAAAAAATTCCGGATTCCCAGCAAAAACCAAAGTATGTGTCTACGACTTCCCGGAACGGTTGTGATACTAAAAAAGGCGGTCTCAGACCGCCTTGGTGCTCCCTCAGGGGCTCGAACCCTGGACCCCAACATTAAGAGTGTCGTGCTCTACCAACTGAGCTAAGGAAGCGTATTTTCGTGATCCGTTTGGGGCTCGAACCCAAGACCCCAACATTAAAAGTGTTGTGCTCTACCTGCTGAGCTAACGGATCAATCCAAAAGTCCGAACCGGAACGGCTTACATAGCCTGTTTCCTAAAACGGATTGCAAAGGTATGCCTTTCCTATCAAACTTCCAAATATTTTTTGAAGTTTTTTGATAATTTTACAGAATCCTGCCGGTACGTAATCCGTCACTTCCTGCGGATATCCTCTGTAAGTTCCTTAAGTATAATCTTTTCAGCCGAATTGACCCATTCTATGAATTTTTCATTCTTGTGATAGGTCCTGGAAAATTCAATCAGGGATGACAGATCGAACCTCTTCGCAGATATGCCCGCCCCGTTTCTTGTAGCATCGAACGCATTTATTTCCTGCTCGATGTGCGACGGAACCATCAGGATAGGCTTTCCAAGATACATGGCCTCGCATACCGACTCGAAACCCGCAGTACTCGCATAGGCTCCGCAACCTGCCATCTGACGAAGGAATTCCTTGTCATCTATGAGATAGAAACTCAGTGTGTCGTCAATCCTTTTTTCAGGCCCTTCCGACCATTTGTCCCAGAAAAACCTAAGGCTGACATCCGGATGCCTGCGATGCCATTCCTCCACTTCATCGGCAAAGCCCGGATTCAGCATATACCCCAGAATATATTCCCCCCTGGACAAGGACGGACCGTCCGTCCCGTCACTGTTCCTCATGGCAAGGACTTCCGGCCTCAGAAGCGGAGGCACCACACGGATTTTCCTGTAGGGATCATCCGGAAGATGGTTGAAGGAAAGAGCCAGAAGTTTGCAGGAGCCGTAGGAATTGATTCTTGAAAGCATATTGAGCCCTTCATGACCGGGATATTTCACCAGAGGCAGTCCGAACTCCTTGTGCAGGAAAAGATACTGATGGCCTATGCTGACACACGGCACCTTGAGTCTGCGACCCATATATGCAAGACCTACAAGCAATTCGTAGAAATTGACAACGACGTCCGCCTTTGATGCGATTGCCGTCTTCCGGATCTGCCTTATGCTCGGGAAATATTTCACGAACGCGAAGACATTATATAGCACGGTGCCGACCATATTCGGTTTCCTGTTCTTGTGGGACGGCCGGAAATTCATGCTGGTGTATTCCGACACCGGAGCCTTCACTGTCCGGAGGAAGAATTCCGGGATCTTGCGTGTCGCACTTGTACCCACCATGATACCCACGACTTCATGGCCGTTTTTCCGGAGCATCTTCTCCAGTGTTATGGCCTGGGTCATGTGTCCGCGACCTTCACCCTGTACTATGAACAGATATTTCATATCAGAATCTCAATATTTTCCAGTTTCCTTCCCCGTCTTCGACAAGAGCCGACAGGGATTCCACCCAGTCTCCGGAATTCAGATACCTTATTCCGCCTATCATCCTGTCTTCAGGGCAATGGGTATGGCCGCATATCACCCCGTCGCATTTATGGGACCTGGCCACGTCGGTGACCATATCTTCGAAATCCGACATGGAAGAAACGGCACGTTTCACCTTCTGCTTGATGGCGGCGGAAAACGAATAGTACGGCTTCCCTCTCCAGGACCTGTAACGGTTGTACCACTGATTCAGCAGGAGCAGAATCCTGTATCCGAGGTCCCCGAGTTTCGCCAGCCACTTCATGTTCGAGGAAATATTGTCGAAAATGTCACCGTGGGTCACGAAGAAACGGCTGTCTCCGCTTTGCAGGATATAATCCCTGACAATCGAAATGTTCGAGAACGACAACGGCACGACATAGTCGAAAAAGGCATCATGATTGCCGACTATGTATATCACTTCCGTACCACCGTTCTCCATCATTTTCATTATTATCTTCAGAAGCCTGGTGTACTCAGGTTTCCATCTGCTGTCCCCCGACTTACGGAACTGCCATCCGTCTATTATGTCTCCGTTCAGGATGAGCCTGTCGCAATTCACCGAACTGAGGAATTCGCTTACCTGCACGGCCTTGGACTGCTTGTATCCAAGATGGATATCGGAAACGACAATCGTCCTGTAATGTTTACGCTGAGCCTCAATCATTTTCCCTTCCGTTCTGAAAATTCCCTTATCCGCTGCTCTTCCGACAGACGGCATACCAGCAGATTTTCCCCTTTTCTGGCGACGATATAGTCCTGAAGTCCTTCCAGCACGACGGCGCCTTCACCCTCCGCATGGACCACGCATCCGGAACATCCGAATAGTCTCACATCATTGCCTACAACGGCATTCCCGGCTTCATCCATATCGGAATGCTGCCTTACCGCCCCCCAGTTTCCCAGATCGCTCCAGCCCGGATTGCCTGCAATGACGTAGATTGCATCGGATTTTTCCATGACCGCGTAATCAATGGATATCCTTTCACAGCGTCCGAAGAGTCTTTCCAGTTCCCTGCCTTCATCCCGGGTATAGAAAGATGCCGCCAGTTCGTCCATGATTTCCGCTATTCCGGGAGCATATCTGCGTATCTGGGTGCCTATCGTGACGGCATTCCACACGAATATGCCGGCATTCCAGAAATATCCGCCTGAAGCGAGATAGGTCCGGGCTGTCTCAAAGTCCGGTTTCTCCTTGAAGTCCGATACCTTGCAGACCTGTCCCTCAACCGCACCCTGAGCATGGATGTATCCGTATCCGGTTTCGGGACGTACGGGAGTGATTCCGATAGTGACTATATTGCCGCTGCCGGCGGTAAAATCCAAAGCCTTGCGTATATCCGCCGCGAACTTTTCCTTATCCAGCACCAGCGCATCCGAGGGAGTAACGACAATATTGGCATCCGGATGTCTTTTCGCTATCTTCCAGCAGGCGTAGGCAATACACGGAGCGGTATTGCGTGGTTCGGGCTCCGCAAGTATATTGTCCTCCGGTATGTCCGGCAACTGGGATTTCACTATGTCCGCATACTGTCCGGAAGTGACGACCCAGAAATTCTCCATCGGGCATATTCCCGCGAACCTGTCCACTGTCAACTGGATCAGAGTCTTTCCCACCCCGAGAATATCCAGGAACTGCTTCGGCATTGCAGGAGTACTGACAGGCCACAACCTGCTGCCTATCCCGCCCGCCATTATCACGACATGAGTATCCATCTTTAAAATATCCGATTAGAATCCGTAAAGTTATCAATTTTTATGATAACCGGATAAAGGTCCGGCCTAAATCGTCACAGTATTCTGATATTATCCATAATGTCGGATGCATTCATGGATTCTTCCCCCTTGAGTCCGGCCGCGTCGTCTCCCGCCCTTCCGTGGTACCACACCCCGAGAAGAGCCGCTTCCAGCGGGGAGTACCCTCTCGCCAGCAAACCGGTAATCAGGCCGGTCAGGACATCGCCGCTGCCGCCCTTTGCCATACCGGGATTTCCTGTAGTATTGACATACAGTTTTACCGGACCGCGCCGTGCCGTGCCGGAGTCCATGCCTGTGCAGACGGGTATGTCCGGGCAACAGACAAGAGTTCTGTGCCCCTTAACGATCACGACGGAAGAAAGCCTGCCTGCCAAGGCTGCCACACAGTCAAGTTCCGGCCCTGCCCACGGATACTTCCAGTGCGGAAAATCCGGTTCCCGCTTCGGATCGGACACGCCGGCCAGGCCGGACACCAGTCTGGCAAGTTCCCTTGTATGGGGAGTAAGGACAGACCCGGGAGGGAGGGATAAGGCAAGATCAGGATGCGAAGCGATGATGTTAAGGGCATCCGCATCCAGCACCAGTCCGGGTCTCCTGACCACACTGTCCCTGCCGGTCCCGACTCCTGCCTGCTGGCCGGAATCCCGGAGAAGGGAAAGCAGGGAGGACAAAGCCCGTACCGTGGTCTCCGACCTGCCCAGACCGCAGCCTGCGCCTATGGCAGTATAATAATGAAGATTGTCAGGCACTTCGGAAAATGCCGTTCCCGGATCAGAATCGACAATCGCCGCCGGGGCGGTCACATGCATTATCATCCTCTCCCCTGCCGGGATATGGGCCGTAACAAGTCCGCAGCCGGATCTCAACGCCGCTCCGACAGACAGGACTGCCGCCCCCATCATTCCTTCGGAACCGACGATAAGAAGCGCATGTCCGAAAGCCCTCTTGTCTGCGGCCTGGTCCCTGTCAAGAAGCATTGACGAGACAAAAGCCCTGTCTATTTCAGTCATCTGTCTGCCATCCATAAGGCATGTCCACTTTATTTCAGTACCCCTGTCCTGCGGAACCAGGAAACCGTATCCGCGACAGCCTCCCGGACCGGACGGGCATGAAAACCGAGACCTGCGGCAGCCTTTGCAGCCGTGTAATAGTTCTTGATACACAGAAGCCTCATGTTGGCCGTGGAGAGTTCGGTCTTGAGACCTGCGGATGCAAGGATGTCACCTATCCTGCCCAGAAACAGCATCAGGGATGCCGGAAGTCCTATGCGGACTGATTTTGTCCCCGTCATTTCAGACATAATACCATAGAATTCCTTGTATGAAAGATTCTCTCCCGCTATCAGATATGCTTCTCCGGGAACGCCTTGCACCAATGCATCCGTTGCAGCCTTTGCCACGTCCTTCACCGCGACGAAATTCTTCCCTCCGGGAGGGCAGAAGGTGATTTTCTTGCGGTAACACATCAGCACTATCCTGCAGGAGCCGGCCCTTGAGCCGTACGGCCCAAGCATGAACGTAGGGCACAAAGTTATGATATCAAGCCTGTCCCTGAACTCATCCACCACCTTCTGGGCGGCAGACTTGCTCACTGCATATCCCGACAGGGTGAAAGGGAAACGGATCGGGGAGGATTCGTCTCCGGGAGCGTCTTCCGTACCGTAGCCGAAGATATTGGCGCTTGATATGTAGACGACCCTGCCGATGCCGGACCTGACTGCGGTACCGAATACCGTCCTTACCCCTTCCACATTGATACGTCTGTAGTCTTCCTCCGTAGCGGACTGGCTCGTACAGGCTGCGCTATGGATTACGGCCGTACAGCCTTCCATCGCTCCCGACAGGGCGGTTTCGTCCGTAAAACTGCCTTCAACCAGTTCCAGCCCCGGATGTCCCGGTCCTGCATAGGAATTCTTACGCCGAAGGAGTCCCCTCACCTGATATCCGGACTCCAGAAGTGCATTTACTATGTTGGTCGCCAGGAAACCGTTCGCTCCTGTGACCAATATCTTTCCCTTTTGCTCCATTTTCCTTGAAATTTGTGCAAATTTACATTATTTATCCGTAATCCGCCACCTCCGGTCCGTATTCCTGACAAGCCATAAAACAGACGATAAATTCCTGAAAAAATACAAACATTATTATCTTTGCAGCCCACGTTTACAGGATTCTACCATGAGACATCAGATTTCAGGCCTATTGGCATTATGCACCGCCCTTACAGGATATGCGCAGACAAAAGATTACAGGGAGATCTGCCTCGCCGACCCGACGGTCTATGCGGAAGACGGGACATACTATCTGTCTGGAACACGGTCCGGACAGCCGGAAGGATTCACTATGATGGAATCGACCGACCTCCGTCACTGGAAATACCACGAACCGGACTCCATGTCTCTCAGGAAAGGGGACGGAGTCTTCGGCGGAAGGTGGTTCTGGGCGCCCCAGTATCTCAAGACGGAAGACGGATACCTCCTGGCATATACGGCCGATGAACAGACTGCCATTGCCCGTGCAGACCGGGTTACGGGACCGTTCAGGCAGGACGTCATAAGTCCGGCGGACGGTTCGGCGAAGAACATTGACCCGTTCATATTCAAGGATGATGACGGCAGGTTCTACCTCTATCACGTCAGATTCCATGGCGGGAACTTCATCTGGGTGGCAGAACTCGACCTGAAATCCGGGCATCCGGTACCGGGAACGCTCAGGCAGTGTCTCGAATGCACGGAAGGCTGGGAAAACACCCCTGCGTACAAGTCCGACCCGATTATGGAGGGGCCGACGGTCATAAAGGTTGACGGAATCTACTATCTGTTCTACTCGGCCAACCACTTCATGAGTCCGGACTATGCGGTGGGATATGCCTGGGCAAGGACACCTTACGGTCCATGGTACAAGAATCCGGACAATCCCGTCATACACAAGGATATCGTCGGGGAGAACGGCTCGGGACACGGTGACATCTTCAAAGGTCCTGACGGCAGGTACTGGTATGTATATCACGTACATAATTCGGATACCCGGGTACATCCGAGAAAGACCAGGATTGTCCCTCTTTCAGCCGTGGAGACTGACGGAATCCTCTCTTTCCGCGCGGATACTGCAGGAATTGTCATCCCTGTGCGGCAGCAGTAACGGGAACGGCGGCAAAGGCAAGTGAGAGCCTGGCCGGAAATGGCAGAAGACGGTTTGGGACCGACAGAAAATCAGGAGGAAATATGACAGACAATGCGGAAAGACCGGAAAAGATAATCGTACACGGGGCAAGAGTCCACAACCTCAAGAATATAGATGTGGAAGTCCCGCTTAACAGGATAGTGGGCGTCGCAGGAGTGTCCGGATCAGGGAAATCATCCCTCGCCCTGGGCGTGCTGTACGCTGAAGGGTCCAGACGTTATCTCGAATCGCTTTCCACCTATACGAGACGCAGGATGACGCAGGCGGCAAGGGCGGACGTGGATGAAGTCCTGTATGTGCCCGCATCGCTGGCCATGCACCAGCGCCCGGGAATTCCGGGGATACGCAGCACATTCGGCACGGGGACAGAACTTCTCAACAGTCTGAGGCTCATCTATTCCCGTCTTGCAAGCCACCGCTGTCCCAACGGGCATTACCTGGAGCCGTCCCTGCTTGTGGCCGCCGGGCAGGAACTCGTGTGTCCTGAATGCGGGGCACATTTCTTTGCTCCGTCCGCGGAAGAACTGTCATTCAACAGCCAGGGGGCATGTCCTGAATGCGACGGGACCGGTACTGTCAGGACAGTGGACGAATCGACACTCGTACCAGACTGGACATTGAGCATAGATGAAGGGGCGGTCGCCCCGTGGAACACCCTGATGTGGTCGTTGATGACGGATGTATGCCGTGAGATGGGGGTAAGGACGGATGTGCCGTTCAATCAGTTGACAGACAGGGAAAGGGACATTGTATTCCACGGACCGGCGGAAAAGAAGCATATCTTCTACAAGTCAAAGAACACCAACCAGGCAGGAGAACTCGACTTCACCTATTACAATGCCGTATATACGGTCGAAAACGCCCTTGCGAAAGTCAAGGACGAAAAAGGGATGAAAAGGGTCGAAAAATTCCTGAAGACGGAAACCTGTCCGAAATGCGGAGGCTCGCGGCTGTCGGATGCCGCCCGGGCCCCTCTTGTCAGAGGAATCTCCCTTGCCGAGGCCTGCAGGATGACTCTGTCCGACCTTGTCGTGTGGGTCAAGGGTATTCCGGAATCCCTGCCGGAAGAAATGAGGCCGATGGCAGAAAGCATCTGTGAGTCCTTTCTTGATGCATCCCGGAGGCTTCTGGATCTGGGAGTAGGATACCTCAGCCTTGACAGGGCCGCTTCCACGCTCTCGACGGGAGAACGGCAGAGGATGCAACTGGCCAGGGCGGTAAGAAACCGCACCACCGGAGTCCTGTATGTCCTTGACGAACCATCCATCGGACTACACCCTGCGAATATAGCGGGACTTGCCGGAGTCATGAAAGACCTGATAGAGGACGGGAATTCAGTCGTACTTGTGGACCACGATACCCAGATTCTGAAAGAATCGGACTGGATCATCGAAATGGGCCCGGGTGCCGGGTCCAAAGGGGGTCTTGTGATTGCGGAAGGAACAGTGTCCGACATCGGGAAGAATCCCGGCTCGAAGATCGGCCCCTATCTGAGCGGCCATGCAGATATAATCTCCCGCTGCCGTTGCGGACGGGACAGCATTTTCGAATCAGGCAGGATACACATGTCCACGGACAGTATCCATACCGTAAAGCCATTGGAAGTTGATATCCCGAAAGGCCGGCTTACGGTCGTGACCGGGGTATCCGGCTCCGGGAAGACAACCCTTGTCCTGGAAAGCCTCATACCCGGGCTGCAGGCACACATAGCAGGAAGCAGGCTGCCTGAACATGTCAGGGAAATCGACGCCGAAGGCATCAGGCAGGTCAAACTGATCGATGCCTCCCCTATCGGAATAAATATCCGCTCTACGGTAGCCACATACGCAAACGTCCACGATGAACTCCGCAAGGTTTTCGCCAGGACAGCAGATGCAAAGGCAAGAGGGTACAAGGACGGAGACTTCTCGTACAACACCGGACGGCTGAGGTGCCCTACCTGTGACGGCACAGGCGTGATCAGTCTTGATGTCCAGTTCCTTCCGGACGTGGACATTCCGTGCCCGGACTGCCGCGGGTCAAGGTATGCCAAGGCGGCAAGCCTCATAAGACGGGAAAACGCCGCCGGGGAATTCCATTCCCTTCCGGAACTTATGGATATGGATGTCAGCGATGCCCTCGCCGCCTGCGCCGACCTGAAAACCGTCAGGCAGAGGTTGCAGGTACTGCTGGAACTCGGACTCGGTTATCTGACCCTTGGAGAGCAGACTCCGGGACTGTCCGGAGGTGAGGCCCAGCGTCTGAAACTTGCCAGCGAGATGGGTAGGGGACAAAAAGACTCCGTATTCGTATTCGATGAACCTACCATCGGACTGCATCCTTCCGATGTACAGACCCTGCTGCAGGTATTCCAGAAACTTGTGGACCACGGGGCGACCGTGATTGTCATAGAGCACGATCTGGACGTAATCAGGAATGCCGACTACATCATCGATATGGGACCTGGAGGAGGAGAGGAAGGAGGGCGCATCGTCGCCACCGGAACCCCTGACATGATCCGGTCCTGTCCTGAAAGCGTAACCGGACGGTACATCTGATGAACGGTCACCGCGTCATAGGCAGTGAACGTTCGCTTACGGGATATGGCGGCGGTCTTGCCGCCAAGAAACTGTTGCCGGATCTGGAAAAGACAAAATAATTATCGAAAAGTTTGGGTTTTGGAAGCAAAGGGTTATCTTTGCACGTCGTGATCAGCCGGAACGGCTTGACACAGTACTAAAAAGGTGGTGCCGGGCGGTTATGGACTGCCGATGGCTGAGAAGATACACTTTGCACCAGTACGGATAATGCCGACGCTGGAATTTTTAGTGACTCTACTTCATCATGCACATCCTGGTCTTCTGTGTATGGCCCCATCTTTCCGATACTTAAATGGGGTTACCATGGCAACGAAAAGATACATTTCCGCATTGACGATTGCAGGTTCCGACCCTTCAGGAGGAGCAGGAATACAGGCAGATCTGAAGACATTCTCCGCTCTGGGAGTCTATGGAGCCTCCGCAATCACGGCAGTAACCGTACAGAATACGACAGGGGTAAGATATGTTCATCCCCTGCCTCCGGATGTGGTATATGACCAGATTGCCGCCGTGATGGAAGACATCAGGCCTGATGCGGTAAAGATCGGCATGGTGAACGATGCCGGGACTCTCGATGCGATTGTAAGGGCGCTTGAAACATACAGGCCACGCCATATCGTTGTGGATCCCGTAATGGTGTCCACAAGCGGATGTGCCCTGATGCAGGCAGATGCCCTCCGGACAATGAAGGAACGGCTGCTTCCACTCGCGGATATCGTGACTCCGAACCTTCCGGAAGCGTTTACACTGGCAGAGTCTGAAACCGGGAAGCGTATGAAAGAGGGACACCAAGATGAAGGGAGGAAAGAGGATATCCATATTTCCGGATTCAACGAAAAGGATACAGGCAAGGTTGCCGCTGCAATCCTCGGCCTCGGAGTGAAGGCATTGCTGATAAAGGGCGGCCATGCTGACGGAGACACAAAGACAGACTATCTGTATCAGGTCCCTGACCGGAAGTTCAGCGGTGACAATGACAGCGGCTTCTGCGGACAGTCAGACAACTGCGTCCGCTGCATGGGGCTTTCGGCCGATACTGTAAAAACGGACAATACCCACGGAACCGGCTGCACTCTGTCGTCGGCCATCACCGCATTTCTTGCCCGCGGACTTGGACTGGAACAGGCGGTCCTCCATGCAAAGGAATACCTCACATCAGCCTTGAAAGCAGGTGCGGGAGTCACAGTCGGAGGAGGACACGGACCTGTGGACCATTTCTTCAATGGAGAAAACAGACAGCGGTTTCTTCTGTCAAGACTCACGGATGACGCAGCCGATGCTGCCAGAATCCAGTTCATCACCCATTTCACGGACAGATACTCATATTTTGACTCGGCCATGCTGGCCCTCGAAGGAGGCTGCCGGTGGGTACAGTTGCGGATGAAAGATGCTGACGAGGCGGAACTGGAACGGGTGGCACGGCAGATACTGCCCGAATGCCGGCGCAGAGGGGCGGTGTTCATAATAGATGACAATGTGGATGTCGCATTACGCACAGGTGCAGACGGGGTACATCTCGGAAAGAACGACATGCCGGTCAGTGAGGCACGGCGTATCGCAGGCGAAGGACTGATTATCGGAGGGACCGCAAATACGGCTGAGGACATCTGCCGTCTGGCAGAACAGGGAGCCGACTACATAGGATGCGGTCCGTTCCGGTTCACCACGACCAAGAAGAATCTTGCGCCCGTGCTCGGGCTTGAGGGGTACCGGAAATTGACTGGTATAATGAAAGACAGGGGGATATCGCTGCCCATTGTCGCCATAGGAGGCATAACATACGAGGATATCGGGCCGATTATGGAGACAGGAGTCACCGGAATCGCATTGAGCGGAAGCATATTGAGGGCGGATGATCCGGCAGCGGAGATGAAAAGGGTGATGCTGTCATTCTGAACAGGACACTGTCATTCTGAAAGAAGTGAAGAATCTGGTACAAGAAACCGGGACGGAACTCCAGATCCTTCGCTGACGCTCAGGATGACAACAGGACACTAAGGATGGCAACAGAATGCTTCTGAACAGGGCATTGTCATTCTGAACAGGGCACTGTCATTCTGAACGAAGTGAAGAATCTGGTTCAAGAAACCGGGACGGGATTCCAGATCCTTCGCTGACGCTCAGGATGACAACAGGACGCTTAAAGGTTTTACAATATTATATATGGATAACAGGATAAGGATAACATACCCGGAATCGGAAAAAGTCTACATGCAAGGCAGGCTTTTCCCGGAAATCAGGGTCGGAATGCGTGTCGTACACCAGATGCCGACGGTGACCGTGAACAACGGAGAGCGGACCGAACACCCGAACCCTGACGTTTATATCTATGATACCAGCGGTCCGTACAGCGACCCGGCAGTAGAGATAGATGTCAGGAAAGGACTGCCCCGCCTGCGTGAGCCGTGGATTCTCGCGAGAGGAGGGGTCGAAAGACTTCCTGAGATTTCATCCGAATACGGAAGGATGCGCAGGGATGACCGTTCTCTGGATCATCTGAGATTCGGACACATCACGTTGCCGCTCAGGGCAAAGGAGGGCTGCCGGATTGGCCAGATGTACTATGCCAGGCAAGGCATAGTCACCCCGGAAATGGAATATGTCGCCATCAGGGAGAATATGGACTGTGCCAGGCTCGGAATAGAGACCCATATCACCCCGGAATTTGTCAGGGACGAAATTGCCGCCGGGCGCGCGGTCATACCTGCAAACATCAACCACCCGGAAGCGGAGCCGATGATCATCGGCCGGAACTTCCTCGTGAAGATAAACACCAACATAGGGAACTCCTCCACCACGTCAGGCATAGAAGAAGAGGTGGAGAAAGCCGTCTGGAGTTGCAAATGGGGCGGAGATACCCTGATGGACCTGTCTACAGGGACCAATATCCACGAAACGAGGGAATGGATCATCCGCAACTGTCCTGTCCCTGTCGGCACGGTCCCGATGTACCAGGCCATGGAAAAGGTGAACGGGAAAGCGGAGGACCTTACGTGGGAACTTTTCCGCGACACCCTGATCGAACAGTGCGAGCAGGGCGTGGACTATTTCACCATCCACTGCGGGATACGCCTGAAGAACATCCATCTTGCGGACAGCCGACTGACCGGAATGGTAAGCCGCGGAGGCAGCATCATTTCCATGTGGTGCCAGAAACATCAGAAAGAGAGTTTCCTGTATGAGCATTTCGATGACATCTGCGATATCTGCGCGAAATACGATGTCGCCCTGTCGCTGGGTGACGGGCTGCGTCCCGGTTCGATATATGATGCAAACGACAAGGCCCAGTTCGCCGAACTCGACACCATGGGAGAACTAGTGGAACGTGCCTGGGCCAGAAACGTGCAGGCCTTCATAGAAGGACCCGGCCACGTTCCCATGCACAAGATTCCGGAGAACATGCAGCGGCAGATCGAAAAATGCCACAATGCCCCGTTCTATACACTCGGTCCCCTTGTCACTGACATAGCACCAGGATATGACCATATCACAAGCGCCATCGGAGCGGCACAGATAGGCTGGCTCGGAACCGCAATGCTTTGCTATGTCACTCCGAAGGAGCATCTTGCCCTGCCAGACAGGGAGGATGTCCGCGTCGGGGTCGTGACCTACAAGATGGCCGCCCACGCAGCGGACCTTGCCAAGATGCATCCCGGGGCGATAGTGCGTGACAATGCCTTGAGCAAGGCGAGATATGAATTCCGGTGGAAGGACCAGTTCAACCTCAGCCTTGATCCGGAACGTGCCCTCGAATACTACAAGACGGCCAACCACGTCGGCGGAAAATACTGCACCATGTGCGGTCCGAACTTCTGCGCGATGAGGATAAGCCAGAATATCAGGCAGGACGGGGGATGCGACCTGCAAGGGACCGGACGGGACTGAAACCGGAGACCTGCACCAGAATATGGAAAGAGTTTAAAAGTATGGAATTAAAATATTGAAGAAATGATTGAAAAGAATGTTTCACAAGGTATAATCAGTACCTACTTCGAGAAATTGGAAAGGAACCTGGACATTGACGTCGCTATCGTAGGCGGAGGTCCTTCCGGAATAGTAGCAGCATATTATCTGGCCAAGGCAGGGCTGAAAGTGGCCCAGTTCGACCGTAAACTGTCCCCTGGCGGAGGAATGTGGGGTGGAGCGATGATGTTCAACCAGATAGTCGTGCAGGAAGAGGCCATGGATATCGTCAGGGATTTCGACATCAATTACAGGCCGTTCGGTGACGGACTTTATGTAATGGACTCCGTAGAGAGCACGTCCGCCCTGCTCTACAAGGCCGTACATGAAGGGGCCACCATCTTCAACTGCTATTCGGTCGAGGATGTGGTGTTCAAGGACAATGTCGTGAGCGGAGTCGTCGTCAACTGGACTCCGGTACTCCGCGAGGGGCTTCACGTGGATCCGCTGAACATAATGGCCAGATGCGTCATCGACGGGACAGGACACGACAGTGAAATGTGCAGGACAGTGGCAAGGAAGAACGGCATCCGTCTCGCTACCGATACGGGAGATGTCATCGGGGAACGTTCCCTCGATGTGGTTGCCGGAGAGCAGGAAGTCGTGAACGGGACCAAAGAGATATATCCGGGCCTCTACGTCTGCGGTATGGCAGCGTCGGCGGTGAGCGGGACTCCCCGTATGGGACCTATCTTCGGCGGCATGCTGATGTCAGGGAAGAAAGTCGCCGACCTTATCATCGACAAGTTGAAGAAATAGCATCTCTTTCCGCATTATGAAATGGATTGCCATCACTTCCCCGTCATTCTTCGACGGGGAAGATGCCTTTATCGGAAGACTGCTTGACTGCGGAGCGGACGCAGTCCATCTGCGCAAGCCGGGAGCCGCGACGGAAGAATGTGCCCGCCTGCTGGATTCCCTGTCAGCGGCGGAACGTTCCCGCATCGTAATCCACGACTTTTTCGAACTTGCCGACCGGTACGGGCTGCATGGAATCCATCTGAACGCCAGACACAACGAAGTCCCGGAAGGCTATAAAGGACACATCAGCAGGTCCTGCCATTCCCTAGACGAGGTCAGGAGATACAGTCCGGAATGCAGTTATGTCTTTCTCAGCCCGATATTCGACAGTGTATCGAAGCAGGGCTACAGATCCGCCTTCACGGAAGAAACGCTGGCAAGGGCCGCCGGGGAAGGAATCATCAACAGCAAGGTCATCGCCCTCGGAGGCATCACCCCCAGCAGGATTCCATACCTGCGGTCGCTCGGTTTCGGAGGAGCGGCAATGCTCGGCTGTGTAAACAATCTCGCTTCCCTGCCCGCCGCCGACCAGATCTCCGCTCTGAAAAGGATACGTGACGCATTCAATGAATAAACGTTCATACGGATGAAAAACAGGACCGTATATATAGCGATAATAGCGGCACTTGCTGTCTTTACAATCATTCTGTATCTGATCGAACTGCTGACATCGGAACCGGTCTTCGACATCACCAGTTTCAGCCTGAACTATGTGGTTTCCATTCCGTTCCTGCTGTTTGGCATAATCATGAACTGCGGGATAGCGGCAGTGATGAACAGCCGCCGGGCGCGCAGGCTCAAGGTGCAGGCAAGGATAGTCATAGAAGGGATATCCGCCATTCTCTCGGCAGCGGTCATGGTCATAATCGGGAATCTGCCTTTCATCGACGACATGGCTGGATATATAATATCGGTACCGTTTGTCAAATCGGTCGCTGCGACAACGCTGATCAATGTATTCATCCTGGCTGCGGTCGAATTCTTCATACAGACAATCATCAACAGCCGCCTGCAGAAAGAGAACGCCGTACTGCAGTACAGACAGTTGAAAAGCCAGATAAACCCGCATTTCCTCTTCAACAGCCTCAACGTCCTGGTCAGCCTGATAAACAAGGACCGGGAGGTCGCGGTCAGATATACCAGGGAACTTTCGTCAGTGTACAGATATGTGCTCGCCCAGGACAGCAAGGATACGGTAACTGTCCGGGAGGAGATGGAATTCATAGACAATTATACCGGCATTCTCAAGACACGTTTCAACGACGGGCTGCAGTTCGGGTATGATATCAAACCTTCGGATCTGTCCAGGTCCATTCCTCCGATGTCGCTGCAACTTCTGATCGAAAACGCCGTGAAACACAATGCCGTTTCACCCGACAGACCCCTCGTGATAAACATTTCCTCAGACGGAGAGAGGCTTTGCGTATCGAACAACATCAATCCGCGGATGAGTTGTCCTGAAGGATCCGGCATAGGGCTGGACAATCTTTCGAAGAAATACGATATACTTGCCGGACTCGACATCTCCGTATTCAGGGACGCGGATACCTTTTCCGTTAAATTGCCACTGTTATGAAAGTACTTGTCATAGAAGACGAAATCCTGGCACAGGAGGAATTGGTCCGTATCCTTCTGAAACATTTTCCCGACACCGATATCGCCGGGACCATAAGTTCCGTCCGGGATGCGGTGGAATGGCTCGGAAAAAACACTGCCGACCTCATATTCATGGACATACAGTTGTCGGACGGATGCTGCTTCGACATATTCGACACAATCGAAGTCATGACTCCTGTGATTTTTACGACTGCATACGACCAGTATGCCCTGAAAGCATTCAAGGTAAACAGCGTGGATTATCTGCTGAAACCGGTGGATGAAAACGAACTGGTCAACGCCATAAGGAAACTGGACTACAGATACGGCAACGTAAAGGACCTGATCGCTGCCCTATCCCCCGCCGCAAGGAAATACAAGACAAGGATTGCCGTAAGGTGCGGGGATTCGTACGGGTTCCTGCCTGCGGAAAGGATTTCGCATTTCATATCCGATGAAGGGCTGACCTTTGCCGTTTCGGATTCAGGAGAAAGGCATTCAGTGGACTATACGATAGAATCTCTGGAATCCATGCTTGACCCGGCTCTCTTTTTCAGGGCGACAAGGGGATGTATAGTGTCAATCCATTCGATAGACAAAATCACGAAATATTTCAACGGCAGGCTTAAAATCTTCCTGAAAGGACCAAGGGATTCCGCTCTGACATTAAGCCGGGCGCGGGTTCCGGATTTTCTGGAATGGATTGACGGCAAATGAAATTCATCCGGAAAATATTGAAGTTCATACCGATAATAATACAGTTGACAGGAAAAGGCTTGGCCCGGGAAAATAAAGTGGATATGTTTGCCCT
>CALVAE010000119.1 GCA_944325465.1 uncultured Bacteroidales bacterium
AGGGATTTTTACGGAGATTCCCTGTACATGTCGCTGGAAAAGGAAATCGCACCCGAGTTCATTGAAATGGAAAAGGCTCGGACAGAACGGATGGAAGCAGAGAGAAAAGCCATGGATGCGGCCAGAGAAGCATCACGGAAGGGAAACCATTTCATTGATTTCGTCTCTGAA
Source organism: uncultured Bacteroidales bacterium (assembly GCA_944325465.1). Taxonomy (GTDB): domain Bacteria; phylum Bacteroidota; class Bacteroidia; order Bacteroidales; family UBA932; genus Cryptobacteroides. The sequence continues at coordinate 172 of CALVAE010000119.1, forward strand.
AGCGCTGACGGTTCTCCCGTAAGACTTTCAGAGATTGCCGGTAGGGGGAAAGTCACCCTTCTTGTCTTCTGGGCATCCTGGTGCCGGCCGTGCAGGCTTGAGATTCCTGAACTTAAACGGCTATACGGAACATATCATAAGGATGGACTTGATATTGTCAGCGTTTCGCTCGACAACAGAAAAGAGGAATGGGAAAAGGCGGTGTCTGAAGAAAACATGCCATGGTCCCAATGGTCGACCCTTGAAGGTTTCGATTCCGCCTCTGCAAAGGCGTACGCAGTGCATTCGATTCCGTATGTAGTGCTGATTGACCGGAAAGGATTGATTTCAATGGTGAATATGCACGGGAAGGTCCTGGAGGATTCAATCCGGAATCTGCTGGACATTCAGGACTGAACGGAGCCGGATGACGTACTCTGATAGTCGCCGCGGCTGAAGTCGATGTGATATCCTATCCTTTCCAATCTGGCTTCCAGTTCTCCAAGGCCTTCGGCGGATTCGCTCCCGCTGCAGGCCTTGTTGTCATACAGGGAATAACTATCCCTCACTTCCGGAGGGGACAGATTGGGCATCACGACATTCGCTCCGGAGAGAATTCCCTGTTCGCACCCGTCCTCGGCGATTGTAGCCAATGCCGTAGTCGCAGGTATGAGGGCGTCCGGAAAGATAAGCCGGAAGATGGATATGAGTTTCAGGGTCAGTTCCAGCCTTCTGTCCGGAAGGGGAGAGAATCCTGCAAAAGTGGTGTCCTTGTGCGGGATGAAAGGCCCGAGCCCTATCATTTCCGGCTTCAGGCTGCTGATGTACAGGATGTCATCCGTTATATTTGCCATTGTCTGGTATGGACTTCCGACCATTATTCCCGTTCCGGTCTGATATCCGATATCCTTGAGGACCCCAAGGCAGCGCAGCCTGTTCCTGAGAGACATTTCCGGCGGATGAAGTCTGGAATAGTGGTCAGGGTCGTGCGTCTCGTGCCTGAGAAGGTATCTTGTAGCCCCGGCCTTGAAGAAGTGTCTGTATGCCTCTTCCTTTCTTTCCCCGAGAGAGAGGGTGATGGCACAGTCCGGAAATCCGAGCCGGATCAGCCGGCAGACTTCTTCAATAAGGCTGTCTGCCTCATCCGGAAGTTCACCGCCCTGAAGGACAAAGGTCCTGAATCCCGCCCTGTAACCGGCTGAGCATCTTCCGAGAATCTCTTCCGGAGTCATCAGATATCTCCGGATGTTCCCGTTGCCCTTCCTGATTCCGCAATAGAGACAGTCGTTCCTGCATATATTTGAAATCTCGATCAGACCTCTGATGTATATGCCATGGCCGAACCTTCTGGCCGCGGCTTCCCTTGCGGTTCCGTGCAGATATGCAACGGATTCAGGGTCACGACATTCAAGAAGAGACCGGTATCCGTCAGGATCCAGTCTCTTCTCCGTTTTCAGCGTTTCAACCAATAGCCCGGCCGTCACGGAATTCAGTTCTGGTGTGCGGGACGGAGAAGGTCCAGCACGACTTTCACAGGGTTGAAGGTTTCAAGAGGAACCTCGACGAAGAGGGTGTTCCAGTCGCTCATCGAACCGTTCCATAATCCGGGAAGTTCGAGTGCCTTCAGTTCGCGTCCCTGATAACTCTTGGAACTGATGAATCCTGCCTCCTCATCCACATATCCGGTGAGATCGAAACTTTCTCCCTTATAATTGTGCAGGCAGCATACGATATCGACAGGGTTGAAATGGGTGGCTCCGGCAAGTGCGGCCTTCGCACTTTCATCGGACATGTTTATCTGGACACTTTCAAGGATCTGTAGCGAAGTGGAACCGTCCTTCTCAGCGATAATGAAAGGTCCTCCTCCGGGTTCTCCCTGGTTCCTGACCATACCGCACACACGGATCGGCCTGTCGAGTTTTTTCCGGAGCATTTCCACCCTCTTCTTGCAGTCAGGGGCCGCCGGCATCCTGATACACAGTTCCTTGAGAAGGAATTCCTCTATGTCGTTGCAGAGGTTCTGCACTTCAGGACTCATATACCTGTCATCGTATGACTGGGTCAGGCTCGGGATGAAAGGAGGCAGAGCGTGGGCCATCCCGTCTCCAGTCGCGGCATCAAGTTCTTTCAGGTATCCGAAAATCCTGTCCCTGAGTTCGACTGCCTTGCCGAGAAGCACTTTCTTGTACTTTGCCGTAACAGGCAGGAACCTTTCGACAGCCACATTGTCGATGTTCTTGATGGATACCACCTCTTCCTTGAGACTGTTCAGATTGTGGATAAGGGCTCCGTGTCCGGCAGGACGGAACAGAAGGGAATCCGTCTCGGTCCGGAAAGGCCGGTTGTCCAGATCCACCGCTATGGTATCCGTAGCCTTGTCCTGGAACGTGAAAGTGACGTTGTACCTGACTCCGTACCTTTTTTCATATTCATCCCTGACCTGCGCAAGGGCCTCTTCAAACAGTTGCCGGTGCTCGGGAGATATGGTCACTACCAGATTCGCGGTACCGTCCGCATTCCTCATGTAGTCCTGCGCCTCGACAAGATGTTCCGCAAAGGCCGTACGGATCTCCCCGTCCGGATATCTGTGGAATTTCAGTACCCCTTTCGGCTTGCTTCCGTATCCCAGACCTGCGTCGGTAAGTGTCTTGGTAAGGATGTCACGCCGGCTTGCAGCCGTATCTTCCGGAGTCCCGAAAAGGTCCTTGTCATAGAAGGCGAACCTGCATATGTTCGAGACGAATCCGGCGGCAGGGGAATCCGCAGCCACATCCTTGCCGCTTTCGAGGGTGTCAAGTCCGCTGAACAGGTCCTTGAACATTCTTGAAGCGGCTCCGGAGGCCGGTACGAACTTGCATTTGCCGTTGATTTCCGCCGACTCATAGTATCTGACGGCATCTTCCGCCTGTTTTTCGTCAAGCACCTCGATACCGTTGCCCGGAGTAGCGGGAGCGATGATCTTCATCCAGGGAAACCCTTTTCTGAAGCGTTCCACCTGAGCCTTGACATTTTCCACCGATGTGTGGCGTTCTTCTATCTGTCTGATGTCCTTGTTGGAAAACATATCTTTATGATTTTGGGTTAATGGGATCTGTCAGTCTACGTAGATTTCTCTCCGGTACTGGTATTCGCTGCGGAGTTTCTCGAAATTCTGCGGATTCATCCTGAATATGAAATCATCCGTGAAGATAGGGTAGTTGTACTGGAATACAGTGGTAATCTCCCCCTGGGTCCTGCCTTTAAGATCCAGCCTTTTGGGCTGATGCTCCGGGAGGTTGCAGGTAGGGTAGAAATGATACAGCCCGTTGATGTCGAACTGCCGGGCGACAGCCCTTACTGCAGAAGCGGTACCGTTCTGTTTCCCCTGGAAAGAGTATCCGGCGATATGAGGGGTCGCTATGTCAGTCATCTCAAGCAGTTTCAGATTGATGTTGGGCTCATTGTTCCAGGTGTCGATGATTACGGGCCCGAGTTTTACCCTTGCTTCCATCAGGGCTTCCTCATCGACGACTTCACCCCGGGAGGCATTGATGAAGAATGTCCCCGGACGCATCAGTTCGAAAAAATGCCTGTCCGCCATTCCTTTGGTTGTCTCGTCCAGAGGAGTGTGCATCGTGACGATATTCGAATTCGCGACAAGGTAGTCCATGGACACGAATCCTTCCTGCCCTTCCTTTGCAGCCCTCGGAGGGTCGCATTTCAGGACATTGAATCCGAGATATCCGGCCATGTGCTCCACCTTTTTCCCGACATTGCCGACTCCGATTATCCCGAGGGTCATCCCGTCCAGTTTGATTCCGTTGCGCGATGCAGTACCGTATAGGCCCGTAAATACATACTGCATGACACCGCCCGCATTGCATCCCTGGGCATTGTAGACCCGGATCCCGTTTTCCCGGCAGTAATCCATGTCAATATGGTCAGTCCCTATCGTTGCCGTCGCTATCAGGGAGACCCTTGTGCCGTGCAGGAGTTCCTCGTTGCATCTGGTCCTCGTCCTGATGATCAATGCGTCCGCATCGGTAATGTCATCCCGGCGGATGTCCTTTCCGTCAATGAACCTGATGTCGGCATACGGTTCGAACACCCCTTCCAGAAAAGGAATGTTGCTGTCCGCTACAATCTTTATTCTTCTGTACATCTTATTTCAATATTATGTCGGTAACGGGCGGCATCCCGTCCTTGCTCCCGGAAAACATGCTGTTCCCGGAAAGGATGCCGTTCATTTCGTCCAATATGGCCTTCTTCCTGAGGAAAAGCCTGCTCCGCACGACGGATGTCGATACCGAAACATACAGTTTCCCTTTGGAAAAACGGCATCCGAGAGTATAGTTGCCCGCTCCGGAAACCTTGTTCCAGGCTTCGCACACCAACTGGTTGTCAAGTCCTGCGGCAAGTTGCATCTCACGAATATACTCCTTGATTATCGTATCCATGTCAACCGCATCGGTCCTCCTTATGATATTCGACATTTTCATGGCGGCGTCAGATTCTGGTAAAACATCCGGCGGTTGTCTCGAAATACGCCCTGTCTGTCGTAAACCCGTCCACGATTCCCTTAAGCCTCACCTTGTTGCTGTCCGTGATGAAAATCTGGCCGAAATCACTGCTTGCCACCATTGATATCAGATTGGATATCCTGGACATGTCCAGTTTGTCGAAGACATCATCAAGAAGCAGGATCGGAGCGAAACCGTAACTCTTTTTCATTATTTCGTACTGCGCGAATTTCAGGGAGACAATGAATGATTTCTGCTGTCCCTGGGAACCGCACCTGCGGATCGGATGCCCGTCCATCGTGAAAAGGAAATCGTCTCTCTGGATTCCGGCGGATGTGTAGCCGAGTTCAGTGTCTCTTCTGATGGTTGCCTCGAACATTTCCTCGAGCGACCCTTTCTCAAGGTCCGACCTGTATTCGATGCCGACGTCCTCCTTCCCTCCGGAAACAGCCTTGTAATAACTGCTGACGACAGGTGCAAGTTCTTCGGCAAACCTGGCCCTCGCCTCATGGATCCTGCAGGCATGGGGGGCCATCCTCGAACTGAAAACCGACAGCAGTTCCCTGTCAGGCCTCTTGTCTTTCAGAAGCCGGTTACGCTGCGACAGCAGCCTGTTGTACTGCTGTGCGGAATTCAGGTACTCCCTGTCCATCTGGGAAAGGACGGAATTGATGAACCTCCTGCGTTCTTCTCCTGACTCGCTGACCAGAGACACGTCGGAAGGGGAGACCATCACGATCGGCAGTTCACCGATATGGGAGGATATCTTCCCGTAAACCTTGTCGTCCCTTTTCAGTTTCTTCTCGCCGCCGGCACTGACCTGGATGGAAAACCTTGCCGTCAGGGCTTTCCCGTCGGAAGGCCTTTCCATGGCATAGACACCTCCTATCGAGAAACTGTCGGTCCCGTATCGGAAGATATACCTGTCGGAAGAAGAAAAGGCGCTTTTGGTCATCGAAAGATAGTAGATGGCGTCCAGCAGATTTGTCTTCCCTTCCCCGTTATTGCCTGATATGCAGTTCACATTGGGAGAAAACAATATTTCCTGAAATCCTATGTTCCTGAAATTCGATACGACTATTTTTTCCAATATAGGCATTTGGGTACAAACGTGCTTGTCTTATATTTCCGCCGCAAACGGCACTACAGGAATACAAAGATAGCGAAATAATTGTAGGTTTTATCAAATTTTTATAAATTTGCGCCCTGTTTTACCGATAGAAATAAAAATACGAAATATGTCAAAAGAAACTAACAATCCGGGCAACGAAGCAGTTGCAGAGGCAGTCTCCAGGACAGAAGTCTTTTTCAGGGACAATTCAAAAACGCTGGTGATATCAGTGGCAGTAATCATCGTGCTTGCGGCAGGAGTCTTCCTCTGGCACAAATTCGCCTATGAACCGAAGGTTGACGAGGCCCAGGAGCAGATGTATCCTGCAGAGAACAATTTCCGTAATGCTGAGTACGAACTCGCCCTTAACGGTGACGGCAATGTTCTCGGTTTCGCGCAGGTAATCGACGAATACGGAGCAAAGGCCGGGAAGTCGGTCTATTTCTATGCCGGTGTCTGCGAACTCCAGCTCGGGAATTACGAATCCGCAATCTCCTATCTGCAGAAATACCGTGGCAAGGACAGAATCCTTACCGGACGCGCATATTCATGCATCGGTGACGCTTATGCAGGCCTTGAGGACTATGCCCAGGCTGTGACCTGGTTCGAGAAGGCTGCAAGGAAATCCGACAACATGTTCTCTGCCGGATATCTTCTGAAGGCAGGCGTGACCTGCGAGGAACTCGGAGATGACGCGAAGGCACTTGCATTCTATCAGGAAATCAAGGACAACTACCCTCAGTCTATGGAAGCATACGACATAGACAAGTACATTTCAAGGATTGAAGCAAAAGCAAAATAAGATTCTATGGGAAGAGCATTCGAATTCAGAAAAGAAAGAAAGTTCAAGCGCTGGGGGCACATGGCCCGCACATTCACCAAGATAGGCAAGGAAATAACCATAGCCGTCAAGCAGGGCGGTCCTGACGTTACGGGCAACCCTCGTCTGAGGGCGCTTCTCCAGACTGCGAGAAGCGAGAACATGCCAAAGGACAATATCGAGAGGGCGATCAAGCGTGCAAGCGACAAGGACCAGAGCGATTACAAGGAGATTGTTCTCGAGGGTTACGGTCCTCACGGCATAGCGGTTCTGGTGGAAGCAGCCACGGACAACAACAACAGAACGGTAGCCAACGTGCGTTCGTATTTCACCAAGAGCGGCGGCTCGCTCGGGACATCAGGAAGCGTCGACTACATGTTTGACCGCAAATGCGCCTTCGTAGTGAAAAGCGACAAGCCGGTGGATATCGAGGAACTTGAACTTGAACTGATCGATTTCGGGGCAGAGGAAGTCTTCGAGGAGGAGAACGAGGACGAGGAGAAGGAAATCCATATCTACGGGGAGTTCACGGCCTTTAACCAGATCCAGAAATACATAGAAGACAACGGTTACGAAATGGTTTCCGGAGAGTTTACCAGGATACCGAATGTGGAACTCAAGGAACTGTCAGCCGAAGACAGGGTCGAAGTGGACAAACTCATCGAAAGACTTGAGGAAGATGATGACGTGCAGAATGTCTATACGACATTGAAACCTGCTGAAGAATAATTCTATTCATAATATTAATTATTTATAAGTTGTAATTGATAAGCGACCCGGACAGCAGTGATGTTTTCCGGGTTTTTGATATGGTTCAGGTATGAAATACGATTTTGATGAAATAGTTCCCCGCAGAGGGACCGGATCGGTCAAATGGGACGGGATCCGGAAGGAAGGAGTGTTGCCGATGTGGGTGGCGGACATGGATTTCAGGACAGCCCCTGCAGTTATTGATGCGGTAGTCGAAAGGGCCCGTCACGGAATCTACGGCTATACACACGTTCCTGATGCCTATTACGAGGCGGTTATCGGATGGTTCGGACGCAGGCATGGATTCCATATCGAAAAGGACTGGATACTCTATGTCCCGGGTGTCGTGCCGGCGTTGTCAGCGATAATCAAGGCCATGACCGCCCCAGGAGACAAGGTGATAATCCAGACTCCTGTCTACAACTGCTTCTTTTCCTCAATCAGGAACAACGGATGTGAAGCAAGCGAAAATCCGCTCATTTACAGGAATGTCTCCTATTCCATAGATTTCGATGACCTGGAAAGGAGGGCGTCCGACCCTAAGGCCACCTTGATGATCCTGTGCAACCCTCACAACCCGGGAGGACGGGTATGGACAAGGGAGGAACTGACAAGGATAGGGGAGATCTGCTTGCGCCACAAGGTCTTTGTGATAGCGGATGAAATCCATTGCGAACTCACTTACCCGGGACATGACTACACCCCATTCGCTTCCATTTCGGAGGAGTTCCTGATACATTCGGCGACATGCAGTTCCCCGAGCAAGGCATTCAACACCGCCGGACTCCAGATAGCCAATATAGTGTGTGCCGATGCAGAGGTAAGGACAAGGATAGACAGGGCGGTAAATGTCAATGAGGTATGTGATGTCAATCCTTTCGGTGTCGCCGGCCTTGTCGCCGCGTACGGACAGGGCGGGGAATGGCTGGACCAACTGAAAGAATATCTGTATGACAATTACCTGTATCTTAAGGATTTTTTCACGAGGGAACTGCCGGAATTCCCTGTGCTGCCTCTTGAAGGGACCTATCTCGTATGGGTGGACTGCTCCGTACTTGGAATCGGCTCTCAGGAAATTGAAGACAGCCTACTTGCGGGGCAGAACCTCTGGATAAACGCAGGGGTGCATTACGGCAAGGACGGAGACCGTTTCATAAGGGTCAACATAGCATGCCCGAGAAAGACACTGACGGAAGGGCTGTCACGCCTGAAGGCGGGACTGAAAGAACTGGCCGTCAAGAATTCCCGTCTGTAACGCAACTGTAACATTATTTTGCTACTTTTGTGCAAAATCGAATACAATGGGCAAAAAGGTTTCATCTTTCCCTTATACCGAAAGGGATGTAAGTTGGATGTATTTCAACAGAAGGATTCTGCAGGAAGCCGAAAGGCCTGAAGTCCCGCTTCTGGAAAGGCTCTCGTTTCTGGGCATCTATTCCAATAACCTTGATGAGTTCTTCAGGGTCAGGGTCGCTTCTCTCAACAGGGTGACCGAATACGGGGACAAGGTCGCAGGGAAAAGGGGGACCGGATCAGCCGGTAACGCCGTCGCGAAAGAGGCCCAGTTGGCAAAGAAGACCGTAAAGGCCATCTCAAGGCTCAATTCCCTGTATTCAAAGGAATATGAGGAAGCGGTTGAATCCGTTTACAGGGAACTGGAGAAAAACAATATCTGCCTGATAAATGACAGGCAGGCGGATGCAGAGCAACTAAAGTTCATCAGAAGGTTCTTCCATGAGAAACTCGAAGGCCATATCGTACCGATCTGGTTCTCGGCTGTCAGACAACTGGATTACGAAACGGATGAGGACATTTATCTTGCAGTGAAGGCCGGCAGGCTTTCCGCTCCCAAGTCCGATGGCAGCAGGAAGATGGTCTATGACTATGCCTATTTCGATCTGCCGGTGCAGTCCTGCGGGAGGTTCATCAGACTTCCGGACAAGGACGGGAAAAGTTATATCATGTATCTGGATGATGTCGTGAGATGTTCCCTGTCGGAGGTATTCGAAGGGCTGGGATATGTGTCCACCGAAGCATACGCCTTCAAGTTCACCCGCGATGCGGAGATGGATATAGATGAAGACAAGCATAACGGGCTTCTCCAGAAGATAGCGAAAGGCCTGAAGAACAGAAAGAAAGGTGAGCCGTTGCGCTTTGTCTATGACAGTTCCATGCCGGCGGACCTGCAGCGCAGGGTGTTGAGCAAACTGGACCTCGACAGGAATGACACCGTCCTTCACGGCGGCAGGTACCAGAACCACAAGGACCTGATGAAATTTCCGGACTGCGGAAGGAAAGACCTGAAATTCCGTCGTTTCACTCCTATAATCCCGTCTGCACTTGACGGTCCTGATAGTCTTATCGACAAGGTCCGGGCACAGGACAGGTTCCTTCACGTACCATACCATAGTTTTGCTCCGTTCATCCGCCTTCTCCATGAGGCAGCGGTTGACCGCAGGGTCAGGAGCATAAAGATAACCCTGTACCGGCTGGCCAAGGACTCAAGGGTCGTGAATGCCCTGATCGGTGCGGCGCGGAACGGGAAGAAAGTCACTGTTGTCATAGAACTTCTGGCAAGATTCGATGAAGAATCCAATATCAAATGGGCCCAGAAGATGCAGGATGCCGGAATCAAGGTCATTTTCGGAGTCGAAGGGCTGAAGGTCCATTCCAAGGTCGTCCATATCGGAATGAAGAACGGAGCAGATGTGGTATGTGTCAGTACCGGCAATTTCCACGAGGGCAATGCCGCGACCTACACCGACTGCATCCTGATGACCGCATCCAGAAGGCTTTCGGCCGACGTGGAGACCCTTTTCGATTTCATCGAAAAACCGTATATTCCTGTGTCATTCAAGGAACTGCTTGTCTCTCCGAATGAGATGAAGAAGAAGTTCATCTCCCTCATCAATGCCGAGATAAGGAATCACAGAAACGGGTTGCCTGCCTATATAAAGGTGAAAATCAACCATATCACCCATCCGGACATAGTTGCTAGATTATACGAGGCCGCCCTGGCCGGGGTGCAGGTTGACCTGCTGGTAAGGGGCAACTGCTCTCTGGTGACGGCAGACCTTCCTGAAGGGACTCCGATACGGGTAAGCGGAATAATAGACCGCTATCTTGAACATTCCCGCATCTTCATATTCGCAGCAGGGGGGCAGGACAAGGTGTTCATAGGCTCGGCGGACTGGATGCCGCGCAATCTGGACAACCGGATAGAGGTCGTGGCTCCGGTTTACGATCCTACCGTAAAGCAGGAGATGATCCGGATAGTGGATTACGGTCTCCGGGACGCAAGACAGGCCAGAGTCGTGGACGGATACGGTTCTCCGGAATTCGCTTCTCCTGAAAATCCTCTTCCTACAGGTTCACAGGAGGCCCTGTACAACTATTACTGTTCACTCGAAGAGCAGGGGCTGTAGTACAGTCAGCCGGAACGTTCTGTCATCCTGAGCGCAGCGAAGGATCTGATACGGAAAATCTAACATTATTATATCATGGCAGAGATAGACGAGATAAAGAAGGATGCGGAAACGTACGCTGCAATAGACATAGGCTCCAATGCGGTGAGACTTCTCATAAAGCAACTGGAAAGCGATACCAGACCGGTGTTCAGCAAGGCTTTGCTGCTGAGGGTTCCGTTGCGCCTCGGTTTCGATGTGTTCGCCGAGGGCAGGATTTCCCATAAAAAGGAAAAGGACCTGGTCCGTCTGATGAAGTGCTACAAGCAACTGATGAAGATATACGGGGTCGATGACTACAGGGCATGTGCCACTTCTGCAATGAGGGACGCGGAGAACGGACAGTCCATTATCCGGACCGTATATGAAAAGACAGGTATCCGCATCGAAATCATTGACGGACAGGAAGAGGCAAGAATGGTTTACAGCAACCACATCGAGACAATGCGTGGCAGAAAGGGCAACTTCATGTTCGTGGATGTCGGAGGTGGAAGTACGGAGATAAACCTGCTTGCCGACGGAGGCCTTATCTGCTCCCGCTCCTACAATATCGGTACTGTAAGGTCGCTCAACGGGGCGGTTGAAGAATCGGAATGGCAAAGGCTCCGCAACGATATGTCCGATCTTGCGAAATCATATCCGGGGATCCAGATCATAGGCTCCGGAGGAAACATCAACAAATATTACCGGCTTGTCGCACGCCGTGACAACCGCCATAACCGGATGAACGTAGAGGCGTTGAAGGAAATCTTCGACAAACTCAATGCCCTTACCGTAGAGCAGAGGATTGATGAATACGGACTAAAGCCCGACAGGGCCGACGTAATCATTCCTGCGGGACAGATTTTCCTTACGATAGCGGACATCACCGGAGCATCGTGGATCTATGTCCCGGTGATCGGACTTGCCGACGGCATCATCGACTGGCTCTATACCCGTCATCATCCGGACACTTCACGCTGATTTGGCTGTGCCGGTATCCTCCTGGACAGATGAATTGTCTGTCAGAACAGCCCGTATAGTCTGGCATCGATGCGGTCGGTGATGTGGGAGAAATCCTCCGGACGGTTCTGGAAATCGAGCCCGTCCGCATCTATTGTCAGGACTTCACCCTCATATCCTGATATCCATTTGTCATACCTTTCGTTCAGGCCGGTGAGGTATTCGATGCTTATGCTTTTTTCATAGTCCCGTCCGCGCTTCGCGATCTGGCTGACGAGGTGCGGGATCGAGGATTTAAGGTATATAAGCAGGTCAGGAACCTTCACCATTGACATCATCAGGTGGAAAAGATCCATGTACGTATTGAAATCCCTTTCCGAAAGATTCCCCATCGCCCTGTTGTTGGCGACAAAGATATGGACCCCCTCGAAGATGGTCCTGTCCTGGATTATCACCTCATCCGACCTGGAGATTTCAAGCACGTCCTTGAATCTCTGTGTCAGGAAATATACTTCCAGATTGAATGACCATCTTTGTATATCCCTGTAATAGTCTTCCAGATACGGATTGAAAGAAACCGATTCGTATTTCGGTGTCCAACCGTAATGTTCCGCCAGCATCCGCGTAAGCGTTGTCTTGCCGCTGCCGATATTCCCCGCTATTCCTATGTGCATAGATAATTGTTATTACGGTGCAAATTTAAATACTTTCCTTGAATCCGGCCGAATCATGTATCCGGATTTTGCTTAACTTCGCGGCGCATTAGATTACGGATATGAGAAAAGCAGTAGTAATGGATATGACCCGGGGACCGCTATGGCGTATGATCATAGTGTACACTGTCCCTATTATTATGACCGGACTGCTCCAGTTGCTGTTTATGGCAGTCGACCTGATCATAGCCGGAAGGTTCTGCGGCAGTATCGCCCTTGCGGCAGTCGGGGCGACCGGTGCGCTGATCAACCTTATCGTCAACCTTTTCATAGGATTTTCCATCGGAGCCGGCGTAGGGGTCGCGCAGGGAGTGGGAGCCAGGGATGACAGCCAGGTATCAAGTATCGTGCATACAGCCATTCCTACGGCCATATTCAGCGGACTTGCACTGACCGTTGCCGGGATAATCTTCGCGAAACCTCTGCTGCAGATGATGGCTACCCCAGACAATGTAATCGACCAGTCGACGGCATACATGAGGATGTACTTCTCCGGAATGACATTCATGATGGTATTCAATTTCGGGGCATCGATACTCAGGGCGGTAGGGGATACTTCTACCCCTTTGATATACCTTTCCATGGCAGGAGTGCTGAATGTCCTGCTCAATCTCATCTTCGTCCCTTTGTGCGGGATGGGAGTGGAAGGGGTCGGTCTGGCTACCGCCATTTCCCAGGTACTTGCAGCAGGACTTGTGCTCCGGGACCTGATGCGCAGGGAGGATGCATGCCGCTTTTTCCCGAAAAAGATGAGATTCCACCGGAACGCCTTCCGCAAGATCATAATGGTGGGCCTTCCTGCCGGAATCCAGGGATCGCTGTTCTCAGTGTCCAATGTCGTGATCCAGTCCTCCGTCAACTCGTTCGGCCACATCGCAATGACCGGCAATGCGGCCGCTGCCAACATAGAAGGTTTTGAATACGTCTGCATGAACGCCTTCCAGCAGACCGCGATGAACTTTACCGGGCAGAATGCCGGAGCAAGGAGATTTGACCGTGTGAGCAGCATCACCAGGCTCTGCCTTCTTTATGTCGCCATAGTCGGATTTACCTTGAGCGCCCTGCTTTTCGGATTCAGGCACGCATTGCTCGGATTGTATATAATCGATGAGCCTGAAGCCATAGACTGCGGCATCATCCGTATGACCTATGTCATCCTGCCTTATTTCCTCTGCGGGATTATGGATACGGTGACAGGGTCACTGAGAGGGCTCGGATATTCCACGTTGCCTATGGTCACGGCAATTCTGGGAGTGGTCGTGTTCAGGGTAGGATGGATAATGACTGTATTCCAGATAGACAGGTTCCATACACTTGACAGCATCTATGTATCGTATCCTATTTCATGGATCCTGACTTTCGCGGTTGAAATCGTAATGTTCTTCTTTGTGCTGAAGAAGGTGCGCCGTCACGCAGGATTGTGACCCCGGCCCGGTTCCTGTATCGGAAATTGTAGTTTTTTCTGTCAGAATCTTTTATAAAAGGATTATTTTGCTAAGCTGAATTCAACTTGCAAATGCAACAGAATTCTGATTAATAATTTGTTTAAATTTTTCGTTTGGCGTGAGGTATCCAAGTCTTTTACGAGGTCGATTATTGAGTTTATTTTCAATCCACTTAATC
>CALVAE010000120.1 GCA_944325465.1 uncultured Bacteroidales bacterium
TCGTCCACAAGGAAATACTCCTGCTCTATGCCGAGATTGACATTGACGGACTTGACATTTTCGTCAAACAGGTTCGCCACAGCCGTAGCCGCCTCGCTTACCGCCTGCATGGACTTGAGGTTAGGCACTTTCGTATCAAGGGCTTCTCCTGTATATGACACGAAGACTGACGGTATGCAGAGAGTCCCGTCAACTATGAAAACCAGGGATGACGGATCCCATGCGGAATAGCCTCTTGCCTCGAATGTATTCCTCAGTCCTCCGTTCGGAAAACTTGACGCATCAGGTTCCTGCTGGACAAGCGCGCTTCCGTTGAATTTCTCGAAAGCCTTCCCGTCCTTCACCGTCACGAACGCCTCGTGCTTTTCCGCTGTTGAATCAGTAAGAGGCTGGAAAAGATGGGTATAGTGGGTCGCGCCCATCTCAATGGCCCAAGCCTTCATTCCGGATGCTATTTCATTGGCGACACTCCTGTCCAACTGCGCCCCGAATTTTACTGAAGACAATACTGCTTCGTACGCCTGCTGGGACACATAACCCCTCATCTTCTCGATATCCAGGACATTCTGTCCGAAAAAACCGGAAATGGGTCTCTTCTCGACAAAGAAACGCTCAGGCTTGTGCGTGGATGCCTCCTTCAAGGCCATCTGTCTGAAAATTGCCATAGAATTATTATTGTTAGATTTGTCAAGTACGCCCGCAAAGGTAAAAAAAATATAGTATCTTTGCGCGCGGTACTCATAATTTTAACATAAAAAGGAAAATCAAAATGGCAAACATCTCTCTAAAAGCACAGCAGATGCCGGCCTCTGCCATCAGGAAACTTGTCCCTCTGTCAGATGCGGCAAAAAAACAGGGAATCAAGGTCTATCATCTCAATATGGGCCAGCCGGACATCAAATCTCCCGAATGTGCCCTCAAGGCAGTAAGAGAGAATACGCTCACCCATGTTTCCTATTCGAACTCGGCAGGTCTTGCAGAACTTCGCACCGGACTTATCGAGAAGTATTATAGGAAAATCGGCATAGACATAGACATGTCTGAAATCATCATAACGATTGCCGGCAGCGAGAGCGTCAACCTTGCCCTCCAGATAGCCTGCAACGCTGGCGATGAAGTGATAGTGCTGGAGCCGTTCTATACCAACTACAACACTTTCGCTTTCATGAACGGGCTCACGCTCAAGGCTATACCTACCGATATCAGAACAGGATTCCAGGTGCCTGACATCGAAGAGTTCGAGAAGGCCATTACGCCAAGGACAAAGGCGATACTCATCTGCAATCCAGGCAACCCGACAGGTACGCTCTACTCAAAGGAAAGCATGCTCGCTATCGGAGAAGTCGCAAGAAAACACGACCTGTTCCTCATTTCCGATGAAGTTTACAGGGAATTCTGCTATACGGACGAACCTCATTTCTCCGCCATGAATATTCCTGACCTCGACCAGAACGTAATCCTCGTGGATTCCGTATCGAAGAGATACAACCTGTGCGGGGCGCGTGTGGGATGCATTGTCTCACACAACAAGGAGGTAATGGCAGCCGCCCTGAAGTATGCCCAGGCAAGGCTCTGCCCTCCTGTTCTGGGACAGATCGCCGCAATCGGCGCACTCGATACACCTGACTCGTATATCCAGGCCGTAAGGGAAGAATATATCAAGAGAAGGAACTACATGATAGACAGGCTCAACAGTATAGAAGGTGTGTACTCCCCAATGCCTATGGGCGCCTTCTATACGGTGGCAAGACTTCCTGTGGACAATACCGAGAATTTCGCGAGATGGATGCTGGAGACATTCAGGCTGGACAATTCCACCACAATGGTTACTCCGGCAGCATCCTTCTACAAGACTCCGGGCAAAGGGACCGATCACGCCCGCCTGGCATACGTGCTGGAGATTCCTGAACTTGAGAAAGCCCTGTATGTTCTGGAAGAGGGCCTCAAGGCCTATCCCGGAAGGACTCTGTAAGAAGGCCCGACAGGGTCACCGGTCCGATGACAGGGTGATGAAGGTAATCTCCGGAGCGACTCCGACCCTGGCCGGGAAACCGGTTTCGCCAAGTCCTGTATTGACATAAAGATATTGAGGACAGGAACTGTCTCCGGAGGCATATCCGGAGGCAGTTCTTTCATAAAGTCCTGCATATTCCTTATAAATGAAAGATGCAGGCGACCACCCGAAAAAGGCAATCTGCATTGCGTGGGTATGTCCCGAAAGCATAAGATCTATATCGTCCCTGTCCGTGACCTCTTTCTTCCAGTGAGTGGGATCATGGCTCATCAGGATGCAGAAACTGCCTTCCGCTTCAGACATCGCCTTGTCGAGATTGCCGTCGGACGGGAAATGCGGATAGGCGGATATGTTACGTACACCGGCAAGGGAGACTGTATCCTCCGCCTGTCCGGTACCTGCCGCTCTGACTATGTTCACACAGGAATCCGGAAGTACAGTCCATCCCATATCCTTTTCCTTTTCAATGAGGCTGTCAAGGGCAAGAAGCCTCTCTTCTTCAGAGGCATATCCGGCATAGGTACAGTAGTCGTGATTCCCCAGCACCGAATATACCCCGTCCCTTGCCTTCAGGCCGGAAAGGACGGATGCCAGTTTAGGAGTGATCTCGTCCGGAGAGAAAGTAATCAGGTCACCCGTGAAAAGGATGAGGTCCGGAGACAGGGCGTTGACCTTGCGCACGGCCCGCTCCAGAGATTTCACCCTACCTTGAAACGAACTCAGATGGATATCTGACAATTGGACAATCCTGTATCCGTCAAATGCTGCAGGAATTCTTCCGGTGGCAATATCCACCTTTTTGATATCGTATATGTTACGTTCAATCAGACAACCGTAGGCAAACACAAGCGGAGGGACAAGTAAAGCCCACAGTCCCCTGCGGATAAAGGTCCGGAAACGGACTCCGAAAACGGATGCAATCCCGCCTGAGATCACAACCAGAAGCAGTACGACCAGATCCGCTGCCAGCAGCCCGGTCAAAGTTATCAGAAAAATCATCATAATAAGATACAGCGGCCTGACATAGTGCAAAGCCGCTGCAAATTTAATAGATATATTCCACATCTGATCAGTGAATACCTGTCAAAGAGTACAACGGCTACACCCTGGCCTGAAGGAACAAGGGCCCGAGCACCGATATTATCCGGGGCACTAGCATGGACAGCACATACTCCTCTTCCATAAAGTGGGTCCCGGGATATGTCTCCCATGAATTCTCTCCGAAATATTTTTTCCAGGTCCTGATGCTGACTATCCCGCTTCTGCGATAGTGGTCATGGAGGCCGAAAAAGGCAAAATTCCTCTCCATGCCTCCAATGGAAGGACCCGCGCCACGTCCTTCTCCCTTTCCCTGCCGGTATGGCCGGAGAGCAGCCTTCCTGTGCCCTATGTAACGGTAGAGGGTCCTGAACGTAAAATGAAGTCTCTGACGGTCTCCCGGCTTGGGAAGATATATCCTGTCAAGAAGCGGAGTCACCCCGGGGATAAGGGTCAGAAAGGACAGATATCCGAGATATATCGGGGCATTGAGGGACGGGGACACGAAAATACGGGGAACGTTCCGGATACGCAGCGCCTGCAGCGACCCGAGGGACTCGCCTATGACCAGAACGGGCCGGAGTTCATCCACCCACGATGCAATTTGCGCCCTGCCAGTTTCAGGATCAAAATCATAGGTCCTGACCACCACCCTCACCCTGCCACGGAACCCTTCAGGCAAAGAGTCCGGAAGACTGCCCTTCAATATGGAAGGGATACGGCTGTCCCCGCCGCCTCCCATTCCGTGGATGTACAATATTATTATATCTCCGTTTTTTGTCTGACCTTCCATTTCACTCCGGTTATTCATGACGGACGGCAAATTTACAAATTTTTAGTATCTTTGTATGTTTGTCCGGTAATCCGGGCCAATATCATGAACAATTAACTAAAACATTTTGGTATAATGAAACGATTCCTTCTGGCGACATCCTTCGCTCTCGTCGCCACCTGCGCTTTTGCCCAGGACAGTTCAGAGAAGCCTCAGAACGGGGCAGAGTATGAATTTACCGTAATCAAGGAGGTTCCGGTGACCAGTGTCAAGGACCAGTACCGTTCCGGTACATGCTGGTGTTTTTCCGCCCTTTCCTTTGTCGAGTCAGAGATCTTGAGGACCAAGGGAGATACCCTCGACCTTTCCGAAATGTTCGTTGTCGGCAAGTCATATCATGACAGGGCAGTCAAATACGTCAGGGTCGACGGGGCCCTCGGATTCAGCGCAGGAAGTTCATTCGGAGACGTATTCCACGTAATATCGGATTATGGAATTGTTCCGCAGTCGGCCATGCCGGGAATGAACTACGGCACGGAGAAACCGGAACAGTCCGAACTCGATGCCGTCCTGCTTGCCTATGTGGAAGCAATCGCAAAGAATCCGAACAGGAAACTTACCACTGCATGGCTGAACGGATATGACGGGATCATTTCCGCATATCTCGGAGAATACCCTCAGACCTT
This sequence comes from uncultured Bacteroidales bacterium, assembly GCA_944325465.1. Taxonomy (GTDB): domain Bacteria; phylum Bacteroidota; class Bacteroidia; order Bacteroidales; family UBA932; genus Cryptobacteroides. The sequence continues at coordinate 4,511 of CALVAE010000120.1, forward strand.
TGAATATGAAGGCCAGACCTATACGCCGGAATCCTTCCGCGACTATCTGGGCATCAATACCGCCGACTATATTAACCTTACATCGTTCACCCACCATCCTTTCTACACCCAGTTTCCGATCGAAGTACGCGACAACTGGCGTTGGGACACTGCCTACAATCTCCCTATAGATGAATTCATGGAAGTCATGTATAACGCGATAGACAAAGGCTACTCGATTGCATGGGGGTCCGATGTCAGTGAAAGAGGATTCAAAGGTTCTGGTATAGCCACGGTCCCTGATGTGGATATCAGACCGGGTGCAGGTTCAGACCAGGAAAGATGGGTAGGCAAGGAAGAGTCCGGAGAGAAGGCGGAAAACACTACCGGTGCGGAAAAGAAGATTACCCAGGAAATGAGACAGGTAGAGTTTGACAACAAACTTACTACCGATGACCACGGAATGCATATTTTCGGAATCGCCCAGGACCAGAACGGAAACAGGTTCTTCATGGTCAAGAATTCATGGGGAGATGCCGGCAATTATCAGGGAATCTGGTATGCATCGGATGCTTTCGTAAGATACAAGACCCTTAACATCGTTGTCCATAAGGATGCCATTCCTAAGGACATCAGGAAGAAACTCGGAATCAAATAATACGGGACTGTAATCCTTGACGGCTTATGTCCGGTATAACAAAACATATCCCGAATACGATCACATCCATGAACCTCCTGTGCGGGGTCATGGGTGTGATCTGCGCTTTTGAAGGAAGACTCGAAACCGCATTCTACCTTATGATTGCCGCTGCCGTATTCGATTTCTGTGACGGGCTGGCAGCCAGGGCACTCGGAGCATATTCAGAAATCGGAAAAGAACTTGACTCCCTGTCGGATATGGTAAGTTTCGGCCTTCTTCCTGCAATCATGCTTCACAGGCTGATGATACACTGCGGAAACGACAGCATCTGGAACTATATTCCACTTGTGATTGCCGTCTTCTCCGCCTTCAGGCTCGCCAAATTCAATATTGACAAAGAGCAGAAGGACAACTTCATCGGACTTGCCACGCCGGCGTGTGCCCTGTTCTGCGGTTCTCTGGTACATTACGTATGCAGCACTCCTGACAGTTTCCTGGTCCCGTGGATAGAGACAAGGCTTTTCATTCCGGTGCTCTCCATCGTGCTTTCACTGTTACTGGTATGCAGGATGCCCATGTTCTCCCTGAAATTCAAACCAGGACAGAAAGGCAGCATCGTTTACAGGCTCCGCATCGGCTTCATCGGTTTCTGCGTGGCAGAATCACTTGCGGTCTTCCTGTTCGGGCTGCATTTCTCGATGATATTCATACTGGCAATCATTGCCTACATCATAATGAATGCCGCCAATGCCATAGGCAGGCGCAGGTAACGGTGACGCATATCAACGGAACAACGGGGACAGCCATCGCAGACTGCCCCCGTTTCATTTACCGACAACGCAACTTCGGAATCAATAATCAGTAGTATGGATCTTGAAATATGCTTTCGGATGCTTGCATACCGGGCAAAGTTCAGGAGCCTTCCTGCCAATCACGATATGGCCGCAATTACTGCATTCCCAGATTACATCGTTTTCCTTTGAGAACACGAGATCCCCTTCTACATTTGCAAGCAACTTGCGGTAACGCTCTTCGTGCATCTTCTCGATTGCCGCAACCTTCTCGAAAAGAACGGCTATCTCGTTGAATCCCTCTTCCTTTGCAGTCTTTGCAAAACCGGCATACATGTCAGTCCACTCGTAATTTTCACCTTGTGCCGCATCCAGAAGATTTTCCGCAGTGGAAGGTATCTCTCCCCCTTTCAGAAGTTTGAACCAGATCTTGGCATGTTCCTTTTCATTGTTTGCTGTTTCCTCGAACAACTGGGCAATCTGCACATAACCGTCCTTCTTTGCCTTGGACGCATAGTAGGTGTATTTGTTACGGGCCTGCGATTCTCCGGCAAACGCTGTCCACAGGTTTGCTTCGGTCTGTGATCCTTTCAATTCCTTCATGTCTGTCTAATTTAGAATGATTAAAAATTAAAACCTTTCTGCAAAGTTAGGCAAATTGTCGGGATTAGCAAGATTTTACCCTGAAACCTGTCAAAAAAAAGGCAGCACCCTTCAGGATGCCGCCCTATAACTGCTTATTTCAACATGGATTATTTGCAGATAACACGTGCCATCTCGCAAACCTTGTTGGAATAACCCCACTCGTTGTCGTACCATGAAACAACCTTTACGAAAGTAGGATCGAGCTGGATACCTGCCTTCTCGTCGAAGATGGAAGTGTGGGAGTCACCGCGGAAGTCGGTAGAAACGACAGCTTCGTTAGTGTATCCGAGAATACCCTTGAGTTCGCCCTCGGAAGCCTTCTTCATCGCAGCGCAGATTTCCTCGTAAGTAGCAGGTTTCTCAAGTTCTACAGTAAGGTCAACGACTGATACGTCAGAGGTAGGCACACGCATTGACATACCTGTCAGTTTGCCGTTAAGTTCCGGAAGAACCTTGCCGACTGCCTTAGCAGCACCTGTGGATGAAGGGATGATGTTCTCAAGAATACCACGGCCGCCTCTCCAGTCTTTCTTTGAAGGACCGTCAACTGTCTTCTGTGTTGCAGTTGCAGCATGAACGGTAGTCATAAGGCCTCTCTTGATACCGAATGTCTCGTGAAGGACCTTTGAAATAGGAGCAAGACAGTTGGTTGTGCAGGATGCGTTGGAAATGATGTCCTGACCTGCATAGGTCTTGTCATTTACACCATATACGAACATCGGAGTGGCATCCTTTGAAGGAGCGGACATGATGACTTTCTTTGCACCTGCCTCGATGTGCTTGCGGGCTTTCTCGTCAGTAAGGAAAAGACCTGTTGACTCGACTACTACATCGGCACCTACTTCATTCCATTTGAGGTTTGCAGGATCCATTTCAGCCGTAAGACGGATCTTGTTGCCGGCAACTACGAGAAATCCGTTCTCAACCTTGACTTCGTGGTTGAACTGTCCGTGAACGGAGTCATATTTCAGCATGTATGCAAGATACTCCGGATCGAGAAGGTCGTTGATACCTACCACCTGGATGTCATTTGAGAAATTCTCGATTGCTGCACGGAAAACCATACGGCCGATACGGCCAAATCCGTTAATACCAAGTTTAATCATTGTCGTAAATATTAAAAAGTTACACAAATTCAATTTTCAAATCCGCACCCCCCTCCTGCAAAAACGGTGCAAAAATAAGAAAAATAATGAATAATCATCTATATTTGTCAGAAAATACTATCAAATGAACATAATAGTGACGAATGATGACGGATACCAGGCCAAGGGCATCCGGGAATTGGCAAAAATAATGCGACAATTTGGCAGTGTCACTGTCATCGCACCCAAAACGCACCAGTCGGGGATGTCAATGGCGGTCTCCCTGGGATTCAAGGCAATACGGTACAAGGAAGTACATCAGGAGCCGGGACTCACTGTGGCCTATCTGGATGCCACTCCCGCAAGTTGCGTCAAGTATGCCCTGGACAGCGAAGTCTCGGGATGGCCCGGACCTGACGTTGTCATATCCGGGATAAACCACGGCTCGAATGCCGCTTCCGCCTCCTGCTATTCCGGGACACTCGGAGCGGCCCAGGAAGCCGCACTGTGCGGAATCCCTGCAATCGGAGTATCCCTGAGTTCCATGAATCCCGATGCGGATTTCTCTGCAGTCAGGAAATATTTCCCGGAAATTTTCCGCAGGATAATGGAGGCAGAGACGGAACAGGGAGAAAGGAAGACGGGCCGCGACAGCAGATACGGAATATACTACAATGTGAATTTCCCGGACATTCCAGCGGAAAGGATACGCGGCATAAGGACAGGATACCAGGGCAAGGGGCACTGGGTCAAGGAATTCGTTGACTGGGACCCTTCATTCTACAGCAGACACGGCATCACTCCTGAAATGCTCGGGCAGGAATCTTCCCCTGTCTGTGAAGAAGGAGAGAGACTCTATATGATGGTCGGCACCTTTGTTGACGATCCCGGCAACGACCACAGGGCCGACCACCATATAATGCAGGACGGCTACATATCGATTGTGGCTCACAACATAGACACGACGGATTACAAGGAAGTGCAGAGGCTGGCAAGTCTGGGATTCGATACCGATTTCTGAATTACCGGCATCCGGAGACTTCCATAACGGATATTTGCTGATGAAATACTATATTATAGCAGGAGAGGCGTCAGGAGACCTGCACGGGTCCAATCTTATGCGCGGGCTGTATGCCAAAGACCCGGAAGCGGAAATCCGTTTCTGGGGAGGTGACCTGATGAACAGGGTACAAACGGACTGCGGCACCCGTCCGGAGGGGCAGCAATTCGGCGGTCTGGTACACCATTACAAGGAAGGCGCCGTGATGGGCTTCTGGGAGGTAATCCGTAAAGGGGGAAAACTCCTGAAAAATGTCAGGGAGTGTAAGAAGGACATACTGGCACACCGGCCTGATGCGGTCATTCTCATAGACTATCCCGGATTCAACTTCAGAATTGCTGAATTCGCCCACAACCACGGGCTGAAGGTGTTCTATTATATCGCTCCCAAGGTCTGGGCGTCCAGAGAAGGCAGGATACGCAAACTGAAGGCATTCGTGGACAAACTGTTCATCGTATTCCCTTTCGAAATCCCGTATTTCCGCAACAAGGGAGTGGATTTCATCTACAAGGGCAATCCTCTGGTGGATGCAGTGGACCTCTCCCCTGCCATGAAGGAAGGCAGACAGGAGTTCCTTTCCAGGAACTCTCTGGAAGACAGGCCTGTCATAGCAATGCTGGCCGGGTCGAGAAAGCCCGAAATATCTACGATGATGCCCGTACTGACGGAATTCGCCCGCAAGATGCATTCCATTCCGCGGTATTCCGGGTACCAGTTTCTGATTGCCGGCGCCCCGGCAAGAACCATTGATGACTACTCTCCGTGGCTCGATTCCGCCGAGGACTATATAAAAGTCCTTTTCGGGGAGACACAGCCGATAATCAGGAATGCAGAGGCAGCAGTAGTCAATTCTGGAACGGCATCTCTCGAAACCGTGCTTTTCAACATACCTCAGGTCGTGGGTTACAGGGTGAACTGGCTTACATACGTTATCGGGAAACGGATAATCAAAATCCGCTATATCAGCCTCGGGAATCTGTGCATCGACCGTCTTGCCTTCCGGGAACTGATCCAGGGTGACTGCAATGCAGATGAAATCCTCAAGGAAGTCCGCTCCCTGATTGAAGACAAGGCATACCGGAACAGAATGCTCTCCGACTATGCCGAAATCCGCCATCTGCTCGGAGGGACAGGAGCCTCACAGGCTGTCGCCGGTGCCATGGTAGACCTACTGTCAGAATCCCGTCCTTCCGGACAATGATCATATCCTGAACACTTCGCCGAGTGTCGGATGGGCGTGAATGACGGACCGCAGGTCCTCAAGAGTGGAATGTCTGTCTATCAGAGCAGTCATCTCGGCCACTAGGTCCGCAGAATGAGGTCCGAAGAGATGACATCCCAGTATCCGTCCGTCAGTGTCCAGCACGGTCTTGACAAAGCCGTCCGTCTGCCCCATCGCTACAGCCTTTCCGTTGGCCCGGAAAAACGATTTCACAGACCTGCACCCTATCCCCTTCTCCCTGCATTCATCTTCGGTCATTCCGACGGAAGCGGCTTCAGGTATCGTAAACACTGCCGACGGCACTACCGACAGATTGATACTGTCCTTCTGCCCGCAGATATGGTTCAGTGCTCTCAATCCCTGGTAAACGGCCACATGGGCAAGCATCATCCTTCCTGTAACATCACCTATGGCATACACCGAAGGACAGGCAGTCTGCATGTTGTCATCCACCTGTATGCCTTTGGGACCATACTCCACTCCTGCGTTCTCAAGTCCGAGATTTTCAACGGCAGGCCTGCGGCCAACAGCGACAAGTACTTTCCGGGCAATGATTTCCCCGATTTTCCCCTTGCTACCGTATTCCACCCTGAAAGCAGGTTCATCCATACCGCCGCCTGCATCCTGCAATACGGATATGGACCGGACTTCAGCCGATGTGATAATCTCTATGCCACGTCTTGTCAGACTCTGTTTCAGGCGTTTTGCAAGATCCGCATCGTAACGGGGCAGGATCTGGGGGCAATACTCGACCACCGTCACCCTGCTGCCGAAACTCCTGAATATCGAAGCGAACTCAAGCCCGATAACCCCTGCCCCGATAACGCACATACTCTCCGGCACATGATCAATGTCAAGAAGTTCCCTTGATGTCACGAGTCCGGGAAGATCTCCCCCAGGGACACGGACAGCAGCAGGAAGGGAACCCGTGGCCACAATTATGTAATCCGCCGTATAGTCCCGGCTTTCCTCGAGATCCTTCCCCGACACGGCATCCGTAAGGCATACCGTGACAGTATGCGGGTCCTTGAGAACGGCCCGTCCATGTACCAGGGTTATAAGTCCGTTGTCCAGCAAGGAATGCACTCCTGAACGCAACTGTTCCACCACCTCTGATTTCCTCTGTCTGACCTTCCGGAAATCCACCTGTATTTCACCCGACGGGAAACATACCCCGAATGTCCCGGCCGACCTTACCTCTTCCAGGACCTCCGCGCTGCGGCACAGCACCTTTGTCGGGATACATCCCTCATTAAGACATGTACCCCCGACATTTCCCTTCTCGATAAGGACAACTTCAATCCCCCGTCCTGCGGCCTCAATGGCTGTCTCGTATCCGCCAGGGCCGGCACCGATTATAATGATTTTCATCTGTCCGTCAATATTGGAATCTAATGACCGGATGCCTGGCTGCCGCAGTCTCGTCGGGACGCCGTACCGGAGTATTGTGAGGAGCCGACTTGACAAGATCAGGATCTTCAGCGGCCTCCCCGGCTATCTTTCTCATGACATCTATGAAAGCATCCAGGGTTTCCTTGCTCTCTGTCTCTGTTGGCTCTATCATTATGGACTGGTGGAAAAGCAGAGGGAAATAGACAGTCGGAGCATGGAAGCCGTAATCCAGCAATCTCTTGGCCACATCCAGAGTTGTCACGCCGGTGCTCTGGTCCGCCAGACCGTCAAAAACGAATTCATGCTTGCAGACTGACGGGACAGGCAGCATGTAGCAGTCCTTCAGGCTCTCCTTCACATAGTTCGCATTCAAGGTTGCCAGAGGCCCGGCCATCCTTATATTCTGCCTGCCAAGCATCAGGATATAGGCGTATGCCTTCAGAAGGACACCGAAATTTCCCATGAAACCTGAAATTCTGCCGGCATTTTCCTCAGGCTCCTCTCCGTCCATACGCGGTAAAGGAAGGTATTGCCTGAGTCTCTCTGCAACTCCCACCGGGCCCGCTCCGGGACCGCCACCGCCGTGAGGCGTGGAAAAGGTCTTGTGCAGGTTGAGATGCATTATGTCGAACCCCATATCCCCCGGACGGACGACTCCGAGAAGCGGGTTCATATTTGCTCCGTCATAATAGAGCAGTCCTCCGCATCCGTGTACCAGATCCGCTATCTCCCCTATTCTTGTCTCGAACAGGCCCAAGGTGTTGGGGTTGGTCATCATTATCCCTGCAACGGTGTCATCCAGCAAGGTTTTCAGATGGTCCACATCAATGGTTCCGTCCGGAAGGGAATTTACCTGAACCACTTCCAGACCGCATACCGTAGCACTGGCAGGATTGGTCCCGTGCGCACTGTCCGGTACAATCACCCTTGTCCTTTTCAGGTCCCCCCTGCAGATATGGTACCTGCGCATGATCATAAGTCCTGTCAGTTCCCCGTGCGCTCCCGCAAACGGATTGAGAGTGAACGCAGCCATACCGGTTATTGCGGAAAGGGATGCCGACAGGTCATTGTACAGTTTCATTACACCCTGCACGGTGGAGCGCGGCTGCAGCGGATGGATTCCCTGGAACCCAGCCGTTCCCGCTATTTCCTCATTGATTTTCGGATTGTACTTCATCGTACAGCTCCCGAGAGGATAGAATCCGGTGTCCACTCCGAAATTCATATCAGAAAGATTGGTATAATGCCGCACGACATCAACCTCGCTGACCTGAGGCAGCCGCGGGACAGAAGTTCTCCTGAGACCGGAAGGAATCGAGCCGGTATTCTCTTCCCACATGTTGTCTGGAAGGGAATAGCCGCATCTTCCTTCTTTGGACAGTTCGAATATCAGTTTATCGTAGTATTTCATTTCCGTTATTCTAATTATATTACAGATCCTTCACTTCGTTCAGGATGACATCAATATGGGATGACATCAATTGTAGATGACATCAATATGGGATGCCGCCATTTTCGGATGACATATCATTTTTGGATGACATCATTGACCACAGCGACCAGAGCGTCGATTTCCTCCCTTGTCCTGCGCTCAGTGACGCAGAATGACACATATCCTTCCTCTGTCTGCAAAGCGCCGAAGAAACCGGCATCGGCAAGAACTTTCTGAAGATAAGGTACATCTATGTCCGTAGCGAGCACGAACTCCTTGAGGAAAGGCTTGTCGAATACCACGGAGAATTTTCCTGTTTCAAGCAATTTCCGGTGCAGATAGTGCGCTCCTCCATAAGAAAGGTCATTGACCTTCTTCAGACCTTCCGGTCCCATCAGCGACAAATACACGGTTACGTAAAGAGCCATAAGGGACTGGTTGGAGCAGATATTGCTTGTAGCCTTCTCCCTGCGGATATGCTGCTCACGTGCCTGCAATGTCAGCACGAAAGAACGTTTCCCGTCCAGATCCTCCGTGGCCCCGACTATTCTTCCGGGGAGTTTACGCATCAGATCCTTACGGCAGGCCAGGAATCCTACGTATGGCCCTCCGAAGCAGAGAGGTATTCCCAGGGTCTGCCCGTCACCGCAAGCGATGTCGGCCCCCCATTCACCCGGAGTCTTCAGCACCGCCAGAGAGGACGGATCACTGTACACTGCCATCAGGGCACCTGCAGAATGGACTGCATCTGCAAATCCCTCCAGGTCCTCTATTATACCGTATCTGTTGATTCCTGGCACCAGTACTCCGGCAACATCATTCCCGGAGAGTTTCCGCTTCAGGTCTTCAAGGGAAGTGACTCCATCTGAAATCTCTATGGTATCGGTCTGCACCCCGTGATATCCGGTATATGTCCTCACCACGTCAATGACGTTTGGAAGCAGGGAAGAAGATATCAGTACCTTCCTTCTTTTCCTTACGGAAGCGACACTCATCAGCATGGCCTCGGCCGCAGAGGTCGGCCCGTCATACATTGAGGCATTGGCACAGTCCATCCCGGTAAGTTCACAGACCATACTCTGGAACTCGAATATATACCTGAGTGTCCCCTGTGATATCTCAGCCTGGTATGGAGTGTACGCTGTCAGGAATTCAGACCTGGAAATGATATATTTCACTGCAGCCGGAGAGTAATGGTCATACGCTCCTGCCCCGCAGAATACGGTCAGTCTTGTATTGAGCGAGTCCAGATGCGTGAAGTACCTGCGGACCTCCTCTTCCGACATGGCATCCGGGAGATCGTATTCCCCCTTGAACCGGAATTTCTCTGGAACATCCGAATACAGTTCTTCAATGGAAGAGACTCCGGAACGCTGTAGCATCTGCCTTATATCGTCCGGAGTATGAGGAAAATATGCGAAAGCCATGATTATTTTTCCTTTTCGCAGAATGCAATGTATGCCGCCTCGTCCATCAGATCCTCAAGTTCGGAAGGATCGGACATCTCTACCTTTATAATCCAGTTGGCGTACGGGTCCACATTCAGCCTTTCCGGAGCATCCTCAAGTTCAGTATTGATTTCCACGACCTTGCCTGATACTGGAGAATACAGGTCGCTTGCGGCCTTGACACTTTCGACCGCTCCGAATTCCTCTCCCTTTGTAACTTCATCGTCCGTTTCAGGCATATCCACATACGACAGGTTGCCTAAAGCATGCTGCGCATAATCCGTAATGCCGATTGTGGCGATATTGCCGTCAATCCCTACCCATTCGTGTGACTCGCTGTAACGGAGTCCTGCTACTGTCTTGCTCATTGTATTATCAGTTTTATTTCGTTTGGTTATTTTCTGTAATGTGTGGCGTAGAACCTTTTCCTGCAAACGGTTCCCGGGAACGACTTCTTCCTGATACGGACATCCACCCTTGTCCCGAGTTCCGTAAACGGTTTCCTGAGCATTGCCATGCATATGCTTTTGTCCAATGTTATGGAATGATAGCCTGTAGTCACGATACCCGCCTCTTCACCGCCGGCCTCGACCTCGTAGCCTGCCCTGGCAACCGCATTGGCATCCAGTTCTATTCCGACTATCTTCCTCGAAAGGCCTTCTTCCTTCAATGCCACGACTGCGTCCTTCCCTATGAAATTGTCCTTGTCAAGTTTCACGAAAACACCCAGTCCTGCCTCCAGAGGGGAAATGTCATCCGCCAGTTCATGGCCGTAAAGAGGAAGTCCCGCCTCAAAACGCAGGGTATCCCTGCAGCCAAGACCGCAAGGGGTCACTCCGGCCCGCGCAAGGACGTCCCAGAGGTCACAGATAATGTCTTCCGCGGCATAGAACTCGAAACCGTCCTCCCCTGTATATCCTGTCCGGCTCACTATCAGCCGCTGCCCCTTCCATGACATCTCCATGTAACTGTAGAAAGACAAGGACGCGGCATCGTCAAGATGAAGCACGCCGGTCAGATACTCTTCGGACTTCGGCCCCTGAAGGGCAATCTGGCCCCACCTGTCGGATTCATTCCTGACCTTTACATCAAATCCCTCCGCATTCGTAAGCAGCCAGCCGAAATCCTTCGCTATATTGGCTGCATTGACAACGAGGAGATAATGATCAGGCTCGAACTCCTTGTAGACCAGAAGATCATCCACTACCCCGCCCTGCGGGTTGAGCAGCATCCCGTAAAGTACCTTGCCGTCAGGCATACCGCCGATATCATTGCTGAACACATAGTTGACAAACTTCTCCGCATCCGTGCCGGACACGAAAATCTCCCCCATGTGGGATACGTCAAACATGCCGGCTCCGTTCCGGACCGCATTATGTTCTTCTATGATCGATGTGTACTGGATCGGCATATCGTACCCGGCAAAGGGACTCATCCGGGCCTCCAAAGCGACATGTCTGTCATAGAGGCAGGTTTTCAACAGGTTTTCTTCCATAACGACTATAATAAGTTCATTTCTTGTTCTTCCTTGCCGAACAGGAAACTCCGGTCCAGATATTTTCCCGACAGTTCCGAAATACGTGACTCATCCTCTTCCGTAAGCATCATAGCAGTCTCTTCCGCCGGTCCGGACATCCATGACTGAAGAGAGGCATTCCCGTCGCATAACGCCACTGCAAGCCAGGAAGCCAGGGACCGTATGTCCGGGAACAGTCCGGGAGCCACCTTGTCAAGCATCGGCCTGACATTGCCAACCCTCTGACGTACAGATGCCACACCTTTGCGATGAAGTTTCTGCACGGACGGAGTTATAGCCTTAGACATGGCATCTATATCCACATCATACATCAATGTCCCGTGGACTATGCTCCTCCCGAAAGCCGTATGGCAGGCATTACCGGAAATCTTCCTTCCTCCGGCAACTATATCGTTCCTCCCGGACACCGAAGCGTCCAGACCTGTCTTGCAAAGAACCCGGGACATGGTCTGCAGATATCTCCCGAAGGCATATTCCACATCCATTCCGGGAAAGATGCAGGATATCATCAGGTTGCCCCTGTCCGCATATACGCATCCTCCCCCGCTACGTCTCCTCACCGTTTCCACTCCGTTTTCCCGGCACCATTCCAGATTGACCTCGGCCGACATGATCTGGTTCCTTCCGAAAATGACGGTAGGGGCAACACTCCAGAAAAACACATACTCCCCCTCCTCCAGCATCCTTGCCAGATATTCTTCGGCTGCCAGGTAAAAGACAAGTGGTTTTTCCGTCTTTGTCGGGAACAGTATCTGCGTCATATTACAAAATTCTCTCAAATTTAAGAAACTGTTTTGAATTTATTACAAATAAGTGAAAATATTGTTGGGAAATTTAAGCAGAATGAGAAAAAACATGTAGAATAATCACATACCTATGAATACGGTTTCCCCGGTCCCGGAACCTCAGTCCGGCAACCGATGAAATGAACGGAGACAGAATTCCGTGAAAAAATCAATAGACCCTAGGGCCGAATATCATCGTGCCTATCCGTACCATCGTGGAACCGTATTCCAGAGCGATACGGTAATCTTCCGACATACCTATGGAAAGTTCGGTAAAATCTTTCAAAGCGGATGCAGCAGAACCTGCACCGGCTGATATTTCATTGAACAAGGCCTGTATCCTTGAGAAATCGGACCGGATTACCCGTTCATCATCAGTAAAGGTGGCCATGCCCATAAGCCCCCTGATCCGGACATTTGCAAAATCTTCCGCAGATGCAACAATATTACGGATCTCATCCGCGGAAAAACCCTGTTTCGTCTCCTCCGAAGCAATATGACATTCCAATAACACATCTGTTACCCGTCTGTTTTCCCTCCCCCACATGTCAATTGCGCGAAGAAGACGTTCACTGTCAACAGACTGTACCATTGACACATACGGCAATACCAACTTCAACTTGTTCGTCTGGAGATGACCAATGAAATGCCACTCGATATCCTGATACAGTTTCCTTCCATCCGGAGCGGATTCTTCTGAAAGTTCGCTGACCTTTGCAAACAGTTCCTGAGGCCTGCTTTCCGCGAATATTCTCTGGCCGGCAGCATAGGCTTCCCTGATGGCATCTGCGGGATGGAATTTGGAAACTGCCGCCAGTTTCACTCCTGACGGCAGTTCCTCATTCAGTTCCAGTATGATATCACTGACATTCATAATGTTATCATTTCCTATCTTCTGCGTTTCTGCTGCTCCCTGAGAGCCTGCTCCTGCATCTTCTGGGCTTCCTCCAGGCGCTGCTGCCATTTGCTCTTTGGCAGAGGCTTTCCTTCACTTGCCGCCAACTGTGCGTGGATCTTCTTCTCGTCAACCACGAAACGACGGATAAACCAGGTCTGCAACATCGTTATCAGGTTGGAAAGGAGATAGTAGTAACTCAATCCGCTGGAGAGGTTGTTACAGATGAAGAGCATCATAATAGGCATCAGCCATACGCTCATGAACTTCATGCCGGCCATATTCGGGTCGTTGGACATCTGTCCGGACGTCATCTTGGAGTACACGAACATCGATATGGCCATCAGAAGAGCAAACAACGACACATGATCCCCGTAAAGAGGAATCCTGAAAGGCAGGTCAAGTATCGAGTCATACGCGCTCAGGTCATCGGCCCACAGGAATCCCTGCTGTCTCAGTTCTATGGATGCAGGGAAGAAACGGAACATCGCGAACAGTATCGGGAACTGGAGAAGCATCGGCAGACAGCCCCCCATCGGATTGATCCCGGCCCTTTGGTACAGGTTCATCATTGCCTGCTGCTTCTTCATCGCATCTTCCTGCCTTGGATATTTTTCGTTCAGTTTGTCCACCTCCGGTCTGATTACATTCATCTTTGCGGATGAGATATAGGACTTGACTGTCAGAGGAGAAACGACAAGTTTTATCAGGATAGTCATCAGAAGGATGATGATACCGTAGTTGTTGATGAACTTACCGAAGAAATCGAAGCAAGGAATGATGGCTATGCGGCTGATCCATCCCACGAGCCAGCCTCCCAGAGGAATTATCTTCTCATACTTCTGGTCGAATCCCTTAAGGGTCTTGAAGTCATTCGGCCCGAAATAGAATTCAAACGGGACCGTAACCTTGGATGAATTTACATCCAGGTCGCAGCGCATCCTTGCCGAACAACTCATCAGGTCCTTTTGAGGGTCATCCTCATCATAGAACTTGACTTTGAGGTCCGTTGAAGCAAAATCATTCTTGGCCCTCATTATCGCAGAGAAGAACTGCTGCTGGAAAGCGAACCAACTTACCCTCGCATCAAGCCTCTTGTCCGCTGATTTTCCGCGTCCCAGATCATGCACCTTCTTGTCATCCGGGAAACGGTAATCCAGTTTCGAATACTGGAGTTCGTTGTTATATCCTTTTTCCAGTCTTGGAATCACCACGCTCCAGTCTATGTCGAACATGGTTACATTCCTCGGGATCACGGCCTCCATATCCACGAACGAGAGTTCGTTCTGGACCATATAACTGCCTGGCGCAAGAGTATATTTCTGCTCTATGTAGCCGCCGTTTGCAAACGGAAGACGCATCACGAGGGTGGAATCCGTACTTTCAGCGACATCGAATACGAAATTCCTGGTATTGATACTCTCCCCCGCATAGACCGTGACACCGTACTCGCTCATTTCCGGCTTGAAGAGATACAGAGCGGAACTGTCATACGTCATATAATCGCGGATAAGCACCGAATACGGCTGTGCGCCCTTTGTGGTATAGGTAATTTCAACCTTGTCATTGGACAGTCTGTACAGCCCTGCCGTAGCATTGCTCGCCACATTCAGTGAAGAATCCTTATAGATGGGCTTCTGTTCCGCCTTATGGCCTGGAGCAACGACACTTGACGCCCCTGTCGAATCCACTGCATACAGTTCCGGATGTTCCGCCCTGTATATGGAATCCGCCTTCATCCGCTCCCTCATCTGGACCAGGGCCAGAGAATCGAGTTGCGCCTGATATTCCGCCTGTTTTCTGTATTGTCTTGACTGATACCAGGAGAATCCGAAAAGGATTACTCCGATAAGTATAAAACCGATTACCGAATTCTTATTCATCTCCTGTCTGCTATTATTCCTCGTCCCCTATCGATCTGATACGTTCCTCCAGGTCCTTGAGTTCCTTCTTTGACTGCTCTATTCTCTCCTGCATCTGCCTGATGAGAGGTTCGGAATTCCTTGACATGGCGAAGAACCCGATATTGTTTTCATAAGTCACTATATCCTGCTCCAACTGGTTGTATTTCTGTATCAGCCTGTCCTTCTCACTCTTAGGAGCCTTTGCATAATGACTCTTGCGCACTTTCGATGCATCAGGGAACCTGGCGTTTATCGCAGCCTTGTATGCCTGGGCAATATTGTCCTTCTCCTTGAACGGCACGAAACCTATTTCCTGCCACCTCTGCATGAATGATTCGAGGGCCGCATGGTCCTTTTCCGCATCTCCGGTCAGTTCGTACGCCTCAATCTCCGCCACCAGTTTCTGCTTGGCCTTGAGATTGCCGTAGAAATTATTCTCCGGCCTTGCATGTTTGTCCCTCTCGTTAAAGAACTCGTCACATGCAGCACGGAACCTTTTCCACAATTGTTCGGACTTCTTGCGCGGTACCGCTCCTATTTCCTTCCACTGCTTCTGGAGGTTGATGAACTGGTCGGTAGCCTTCTTCCACTCTGTGCTTCCCTTCAGTGCCTCGGCGGCTTCGCAGAGAGAGATCTTCTTCTCAAGGTTGGCATTCATGCTATCCTTGTATTCGCTGTAGAATTCCCTCTTCCTCTCATAGAATCTGTCACATGCCGCCCTGAACCTGTCATAGATCTTCTGGTTTTCCTTTTTTGTGGCAAAACCGATGACCTTCCACTGTTTCTGGATATCCTCGATCTCCTTTGAGCATGCGTTCCATTCTGCAGAACTGTTCAGTTCCTTTTCCGCTATTGCCTCCACCTTCTCGCAAAGGACTGTCTTTTCCGCCAGATTTTCCAGTTGCTTTTCCTTCAGACCTTCGAAATATGCCTGGTACTTCTTGTTTATCACTGCCGTTGCAGCCTTGAAACGGTCCCAGATCTCCTCCCTGTACTGTTTTGCTACCGGCCCGTACTCCTTCCACTGCTCGTGAAGTTTCTGGAGTTCCTTGAATGCCTCTACTATATTGTCGCTCTCGGCGAGTTTCTCGGCCATTTCGCAGAAATTCTCCTTGACTTCAAGATTCTTCTTGAAATCCAGATCCCTCAGTTCCCGGTTGATCTTGACCATGTCATAGAACTGCTCGACATACAACTGATAGGTATCGTTGATATTCCTGTAGTTCTGCACAGGGACAGGACCGATTTCCCTCCAGCGGTTCTGGATTTCACGGAATGCCGGGAAAGTGGCGTTGACATCTTCCTGTTTTTCCAGAAGAGCCTTGAGATCAGCGATTACAGCCTCCTTTTTAGCCAGATTCTCTTCCCTTTCCTTTTCTATATTCGCGTTGTACTCAGCCCTTTCCTTTCTGTATGCATTATAATATGCCTTGAAACCGTTCTCTATTTCAGTAAAGGCGTCTTCCGATACGGACTCCCCTGCCTCGGCCTTGTCTTTGGCAAGTCTTTTATAAAAGGCGGTCTTTATCGCTTCCGCTTCCTTGTTCATCTTCATCCTTTCCTCATTTCCGGAAAGTTCCTCGAACAGTGAAACAAGTTCTGCCAGTGTCTTTTCCGAATAGTTTACCGAAGGTGCGGCATCTTCTTCCGTTTCTTCCGCATGTCCGGCTTCAACGGCAGCGTCTTCCGGAACAGCCGCAGTTTCATTGGCAGTCACAGGTTCGTCAACCGTTGTCTCTTCCTTAACTTCCGGCACGCTTTCAGCATCGCGGATAATCTCATCACTCATAGTCTTGGAGTTTATCGAAGGTTTATAAATATTCCAGCCTGCAAATATATGATTTTTTCGTGAAAAACTTATAAAATACTAATTTTGCAGACGCAAAAATAAAATTTCTGTAAACTTATGAGGATAGATATAATCACTGTCGTTCCCGAACTTCTGGAAAGCCCGCTAAGCCATTCTATAGTCGGCAGGGCAATAAAAAAGGGCCTGGTGGAAATCAGGGTCCACAATCTCAGGGAATACGGGAAAGGTCCGAGACAGCAGGTGGATGACTACAGTTACGGAGGGGATGCCGGTATGGTAATGATGGTCGAACCGATATACCGGATGATCGAAGACCTGAAAGCGGAAAGGGAATATGATGAAATAATATATATGTCTCCCGACGGAGAGACCTTCACCCAGGGAATGGCCAACGAACTTTCCCTGAAAGAAAACATCATAATACTGTGCGGCCATTACAAAGGTGTCGACCAGAGAGTCCGGGACCACCTGATAACGAGGGAAATCACCGTGGGAGACTATGTCCTGAGCGGAGGGGAAATACCCGCTGCCATTGTCGCGGATGCCATAACAAGACTTCTGCCTGGAGCAATAACCGACGAGACATCTGCCTTGAGCGACTGTTACCAGGACGGCCTGCTTTCCGCACCTATATATACAAGGCCGGCTGAATTCAACGGCTGGAAGGTCCCTGAAGTCCTTCTGAGCGGCAATCCGAAACTTATCAGAGAATGGCAGGACGAACAGGCGATAGAGCGGACAAAAAAATTAAGACCAAATCTTTTATCAGAATAATTTGTTTTTACAGGAAAGTTGTTTATATTTGCAGAGTGTTACAACAAAACCAATTTTTGGTTAAAAAAATTAAGCGAATTTGAAGATTACGTTAAACAATAGAAAACTTACTTTCTAATATCTAACCACTACTAATTAATTATCCAAATCGGGATACACACTACTAACTAACCAGAAACGCCCCGCAGTGATTGCGGGACGTTTTTTCTTCTGCCGGATGATACCGTTGCAAGAGGATATGATTGCTTAAACGGACCGACATCCGTTTTTCGACCTGAACCTGCCCTCATCGGCCGCTCAGAAATGCCTCGATATTTGCAAGCACCTTATCGGACAGGCGTTGCGTACTTTGTATGGACATTCCTGCCACCGCCGGAGTATAGAACACATTGGCAAAAGGAGCCAGTTCATCCTTCAACGTTCCCATCCCCGTTCCGTCACAGAAATAGAAACTGTCCGGATTCGAACCCAGCCATTGCTTCAATGCTTCAAGGTCGAAAGTCGCCCCGATAGAAGTATTCATCAGAATCTTTCCTCCGCCCATAATCGAGAACTCTTCCTTTTGCAGGATATACGTGTTTCTCGGCAAGGTTGTCAGAATGATATCGCAGAATGAGAGCAGGTCATGCAAAGGAAGATATCCGATTCCGGCAGCCTCCGCATCCGGTTTCCGGGTCCTGCTGAAATATCGTACATCGCTGCCGAAAAACCTGAATGCATCCGCCGTCATCCTGCCGGTCTTGCCAAGCCCGACTATACCGACCTTCATTCCTCCTAGTTCGTATTTCAAAGGCCGCCACTGTCTGTCACCGAACCCGTGAAGGAAACGGACTATCTCGCTTATTGCATATTCCACGACACCCTCATCTCCGTAATCCCTTACTCCACGCACTGCTATTCCTTTTTTCCGAGCGGCAGCCACATCCACATTACAACTCCGCTCGTCATAGAGAGTGCAGCACATACCTATATACTTCAATGAAGGGCAGGACTCTATCACATTTCTTCCTATCCTGGTCTTGAAAGTGACAAGAATGGCATCCGCATCCCCTATACGCCTGATTTTCTCTTCATCCGTCTCCGGAAGATCGTTGTATATCACAACTTCATCGGAATATTTTTTCAGGCTCTCCCTGGCTGCAGCATTGATGAGAGGATCCTCTATCGCCACAATTTTTCTGAATCTATCCATATAACTTGTATTATTATTTCACAAACAACGACTTACACATGCAGGCAACAGCCATCAGGAGTTTTGCCTGCAGCAAGCCGGGACGGACAAAGTTAATATTAATGTTTCTGAATTTTAAAAAAATATGCAAGAAAAATTTGGAGTGTGAACATTTTTGTCTATCTTTGCAATCCCAAACGAAAAGCGAGGGAGTTCATAAAAATGGTGTCATAGCTCAGTTGGTAGAGCAAAGGACTGAAAATCCTTGTGTCCCTGGTTCGATTCCCGGTGACACCACACTGAAAATCAGAGA
The DNA here is from genome assembly GCA_944325465.1 of uncultured Bacteroidales bacterium. Taxonomy (GTDB): domain Bacteria; phylum Bacteroidota; class Bacteroidia; order Bacteroidales; family UBA932; genus Cryptobacteroides. Next base: position 23,394 of record CALVAE010000120.1, read on the forward strand.
GTTACAGAAATGTGACTCTCTTTTTTTTGTTGTGAAAAATGGTCTGAAATGGTCTGGAACAGGGTAATGTTTTCTCCAATGTTTTAACCAAGATGATAACAGTTGATGTGGTTTGTTACAAGTACAAACCCTTGAAAAATGGAGAGTTACCCTTGAAAATCAAAGTATGCAAAGATAGAAAGACAAGGTATATCAACCTTGGTGTTTCTACCAGACAGGAGTTTTGGGACCTTGAAAACAACAGGAGTATAGGGATAAACCCGGACTCCCTTGCCCCAAAATTGCTGAAGCAGGCAATATTCTCATCATCAAGCCGGATTTCGTTTTTGTCCGGTTTTTCGGGAAGTACCTGGTCGGTGAGATTGCTGATAAGATGAAGATTACGCACGATGAGGCGCGGCAGATTCTGGAGAATAGTAAACACTGACGATATGGAACGGAAAGATCTTATAACCAAAGTCAGGCAGTTTTTCAGCATTGAAGAGCTTGTATCTCCTCACGTATATCGCAAATGGGGACAGCGTTCCTGGCAGTTTCTTAATACAGCTTTTCTTGAGACGCTTTATGTCATCAGGAAGGATATTCTTGGAGTTCCGATGTTCTGCAATGTCGGTGACTATACACAGAGAGGTCTTCGCTGTAACAAATGTAAGCTCGTTGCAAACAAAAGTGTCTCATACCTATCGGCCCACGTGCTTGGCAAAGCCGGTGATTTCTCTGTCGATGGAATGAGTGCGGAGGAAG
>CALVAE010000121.1 GCA_944325465.1 uncultured Bacteroidales bacterium
TATCTTGGGGAAGCGGAACGGGCATCCATGTAAAAATGGTCGTATTGTCTGTAAAAACGTTTACAGTGAGACAGGCCCTTGATATTATTTTTGCCATCGGAAATCAGCCTGCCCTTGAGCAGGAATACCGATGGAAGGAAAGGTACTGGACATAATCACCGTGAACGAATGCAACCGCCGTTTCGGCGGCCAGCCCCTGCATCCGCAGGCGAGTCTGATAGATTTGCGTAATCCGGACAGGATTCCCGGTCCGGTCAAATTCGAATTCTATGCGATTCTTCTGATAGAGGAATGTCAGGACGGGTGTATGTGTTGCGGAAGACGGTACTATGACTTTTCCAGGGCCACGATGGTCTTTCTGAAACCCGGTGAAATATTCCGGATGAGCGCGTCCGATACCCTTCCGCAAAAGGGCCGGCTTCTGGCATTTCATCCTGATATCCTGTCCCGCAAGGGATTGTACAGCCATATTGATGACTATACCTTCTTTTCCTACAGGAAGGAGGAGGCTCTTCATCTTTCCTGTACCGAACTTGCTACGGTCGAGAAATGCCTGTCGGACATAAAGGAAGAACTCCGTCACGATATCGATGTCCACAGCAGTGTCCTGGTGTCGCGCCTGATCGAACTCCTGCTGGATTACTGCAACAGGTTTTATGACAGGCAGTTTGTCACGAGAGAAGACAAGAACCGGAAGATAATACGTGAGGTCGATACGATTCTTGACGGATACATCAGGTCCGGACGGCTGGCGGCGGGCGGATTCCCGGATATGGCCGGCATTGCCGCATCCGTGAATCTGTCCGGGGCGTATTTTGCAGATCTGCTGAAGTCCGAGACAGGGAAATCATACAAGGAATACTGTACGCTCAAGCAGTTTGCAGAAGCAAGAAGGATGCTGGTTTCCTCATCTGTCCCGGTCCGTGAAATAGCGGAGAGCCTCGGGTTCGGCGATGAAAGGCAGTTCTGTGTCATATTCAGGAAACTTGTCGGGAAGGCTCCGGATGAATACAGGACAACCACGGCCTGACAGATAAAATTTCTTCCCGATTTGTCTGAATTCATCCTCTTTTGAGTATCTTTGCCGGGATTCTTTAAGATTTGTAACAAGATGAAAGCAAAGATTTTTATGGCGGCTGCCGGTGCAGCGCTCCTTGCGGCATCATGCAACGGGGTTTCCGACACTACCAGAATTGTCGGAACGATAGCCGAACCGGGACTCAATGAAGTGAACATAGTGATAGAATCCAAGAATGTGGATACCCTTGTCACTGTGACGGACGGGAAGTTTTCAGTTGACCTTCCATGTGATGTGACGACTGTAGGTACCATATCTGCGGGCCAGTACAGGGTAGGCTTCATCCCTGACGGCACCAGGTTGGAGGTTACTGTCGGGCCTGAATCTTCGGTCAAGTCCTCGCCCAAGTCGGTCAATGCAAGGTTTACCGGTTTTCAGGACAGATCCATGGCAATCCAGGAGAATTTCATGACGGAAGTCCAGAATATCAGGGCCAAGTCGGATATCACCGCCGAGCAGACGGATTCCCTTCTTATCGCCAATTATGACAGGTTTACAGGAGAATTCATCGAACTTTCAAAGGAGGCCCTGAAACAGAACAGCGACAATGTCATTGCTGTTGTCGCCCTGTCCAATCTTTCCGGTATGCTTCAGGATGACGCCCAGGTGGATTCGCTCATCGGGACCCTGTCTCCGGAGATGCAGGCCAACCATGAGGTCGTGGAGATGAAGAACCTCATACGGACCAGAATGGAGACTGCCGAGGGCAGGATGTTCAAGGATTTCACTGTCGAGGATTCTGACGGAAAGACAGTGAAGTTCTCTGACTATGTAGGAAAGGGAAAATATGTCCTCGTGGATTTCTGGGCTTCCTGGTGCGGTCCGTGCAAGGCGGAAATCCCGAATATCAAGGCCATATATGAAGAATATCACAAGAAAGGACTTGATGTCCTGAGCGTTGCCGTATGGGACCGCCCGGAGGCGACCAAAGACACTGCCAGGGTATATGGAGTGAACTGGAGCCAGATCATCAATGCCGGCCAGGTGCCTACCGAACTCTATGGCATTGAAGGTATTCCTCATATCATCCTGTTCGGCCCTGACGGGACGATCCTCAAAAGGAATCTCAGAGGGGAGGAGATCGGCGAGGAAATAGCGAAATATATCCGCTAGCCTTTCCTGTCAACCGGAACCTTTTCTGTCATCCAGCCTCTTTTTGTCATCCTGAGCGAAGCGAAGGATCTGTCACCGATGGACATCCGTACCAAAATATCATTATTCCCCCATTCCCCTGGCGTCTACCGTTATTATGATGCCGAGGGGAATGTGATTTATGTAGGCAAGGCCAAGGACCTGCACAAGCGGGTGGCGCAATACTTCGTCCCGAAGGAGAGGCTTACCCGCAAGACGGCGGTGATGGTGTCGAAGATTGCGGATGCACAGTATTCCGTAGTGGATACTGAAGCCGATGCCCTGCTTCTGGAGAACAATCTGATCAAGCAGTACAAGCCGAGGTACAATATCCTGCTGAAGGATTCCAAGACCTATCCGTGGATATGCATAAGCGCGGATGAGTACCCAAAGGCCTATCTGACCAGAAGGATAGTCAGGGACGGTTCGCGGTATTTCGGTCCGTACAGCAGCGTGGTTCATGCCCGCAATCTTCTTGAACTGTTCTCCACTCTGTATCCGCTCAGGACCTGCAACAACAGGATAACATCGGATGCGATTCTCCGCCGCAAGTTCCGGCCCTGCCTTAATTTCCATATAGGCAAATGCCGGGGCTGCTGTATAGGAGCCATATCCAGACAGGAGTACAATGACAACATTGAGGAGATAGTGCGTCTTCTCAAGGGAGGGGGCAGGGAGATGATACAGCATTACAAGGATCTGATGCTCAAGGCATCAGAATCCATGGACTTCGAACAGGCCGGCATCTACAAGGAGAAGATGCAGTCACTGGAGAAACATTACAGCAAATCCCTCATCATGAATACGACAATGGGCAGTCTGGATGTGTTCTCCCTGATTTTTGATTCCGGAGAGGCTTTCGGCAATTTCATGCGTCTGCACGACGGTGCCGTCATCCAGTCTCTCAATCTCGGTTTCAAGTTGAATATAGAGGAGGATCAGGCTGCCGTGCTTTCGATGTTTGTCAGTGAGATACAGTCCAAGTTCGGTACCCTTTCAAAAGAGGTGATTGTCCCTTTCCTTCCTGACGTTGAGATGGACGGGGTGGAATTCCGCATACCGGTAAGGGGAGACAAACTGGCCCTTCTGGAACTGAGCGCCAAGAATGCAAAGGAGATGCGGTTCAATGCGCTGAAGCAGAGGGAACATACCGATCCGGATGATTTCAGGCAGAAAGTGCTGGAGGAATTGAAGAACGCTCTCGGGATGGATGTCCTGCCTGTCCATATGGAATGTTTCGACAACTCCAATATCCAAGGGACCAATCCCGTGGCGAGTTGTGTCGTTTTCCGGGACGGGGTTCCTAGCAAGAAGGATTACAGGCATTTCAATATCAGGACGGTGGTGGGTGCCAACGACTATGCTTCCATGAAGGAAGTGGTCAACAGACGTTATTCGAGAATGCTGGCCGAGGCTCCGGATGACCTTCCGCAACTGGTTGTAATAGACGGAGGAAAAGGCCAGTTGGCATTTGCATACGAGGCCCTTGCCGAACTCGGCCTTACGGAACGGCTGACTGTAGTCGGCCTCGCCAAACGCCTGGAGGAAGTGATAAGGGTAGGGGATCCCTATCCGTTGTTCATTGACCGTAATTCCCAGGCACTCAAGGTCCTTCAGCGGATAAGGGATGAGGCTCACCGCTTCGGTATCACCCATCACCGCAACCGGCGCAGCAAGGCGCAGATAGAGTCGGCCCTCAGGGACATAAAAGGTGTCGGGGAGAAGACCGAGCAGCGTCTGATCCTGCATTTCGGAAGTGTGGCCCGTATAGCAGCCGCGCCCGTCGGGGATCTGGCGGCCCTTGTCGGGAATGAACTTGCGGAACGTATCCATAAATCACTGAATGCCGACTGATTCGGAGCAGGTCATACGGGGCTGGCTGTCGGCGTGGAGGTTATCGCGTTCGGATATGCAAAGTTAATTTTCATTTTTCGGATTTTTTTACTTACTTTGCACGCAATTATGAAGTAGGGAAACTTATTTTGTGTATTAAAATATAACCTTAATTAATTAAACCTTACGATTATGGCAGAAGTTGCAGAAAAAGTAAAATCAATCATCGTTGATAAACTTGGAGTTGATCCGTCTGAAGTAAAGGAAACAGCAAGTTTCACGAATGATCTCGGTGCAGATTCTCTTGATACTGTTGAACTTATAATGGAATTCGAAAAAGAGTTCGGAATCACTATTCCTGATGAGGATGCAGGAGAGAAGATCGCCACAGTAGGTGACGCTATCAAATATATCGAGTCAAAACTCCAGTAACAGCGTTACATAAGGAACAATAAAGGGTGTCAGGCAATACGGCCGGCACCCTTATTTCTTTTATGCTGTTTCCATTATTTATTCGGCTTCTTCGGAGGCGTGGTCTTGCGGGATATATGAGTACACTACAAACAGTTGCGGGTGTCTCGCTCCGGCGCTCTCCGGTACGCCTTCTTCTGCCGGGCCGTTGATTACCAGACGGTAGTATCTGTCCTTGTCGAGCTGGGTCACCGTTTCTTCCTGTACGGCGGATGCCGATGCGTACTGGGCGGCAAGCATGTAGTTGTAGTAGTTGTTGTAGTAACTGTTGTAACCGTATCCATAGCCGTATCCGTAACCGTATCCGTACCCTCCGTAGAGGTTGTTGTAGTAGGAGGCGTATGCAAGATTCTGATAGTATTGGCTCATTTCCTGCTGTTGCTCGTCCGTGGTGGTGATGACTTCGTTCACCATGACAAGCAGCCAGATGTCATACCTTCCGGTGGCAAGGGAATCTGTCGGAGCCTTGATGATTTCCTGTACATGGTGGCTTATGTCCGGAGTATATTCGGAGAGGGACAGGTTGGCGTCCCCCTGGTCTTCGGAATCCACGCTGGCATCGGTCAGTCCTGCGTATGTAACGTATCTGATGTTTTCCGCAGAACCTTCACGTTTCATGTCCGTCATATAGGAGAACTTGCAGGTCGGGCTAAGGATGTCCGGCAGCAGCCCGTTCCGGTCGTAATCGTATTCTCCGCTGTTGACGTATTCATCGAATGGAAGGACGAGGGTCGCCTTGTTGATTATCACGGTCTCCGGATCAAGACCTTCGGCTGCAAGATGTCCTGAAATCAGATCCCTGATCTCCATCGCGCTGATGACAGGCTTGAGTCCGCCGCCGCCTTCCACGTATATCTTGCCGTCCGCTGCGCTGTATAGTTTTGATTTCGTCTTGTTTTCCGTATCTTCGATCAGTTGCAATGACCCGTCCGTCCTGCTGCTGCATACGTTGAAGGCGTACTGGGACGTGTTGTAGGTCCTTTCTTCGGGACCGAAGTAGAAAAGGAACGACGTGTCGACGTCCTTCCGGCTGCCGTAGTCCGTCCTGATTTTCAGTTCGGCATAGTTTCCGGTCACGTAGTATGAGTCGGATATCGCGATTCCGCAGCCGAACATGTTTATCCTTCCACCTTCGGAGACAGGTTCGTCGGTATGGAGATATATACCGGGAACCTTTGCCAGGTATTCATCCATATCCATCTGTATGTCAGGGTCTTCCTGGAAGACTGCCAACACTTCGCGAGCAAAGCTGTCGGAAAAGTCGAATGACAGGGAGTCCCCTCCGTCATAGACGACCATCCCTTTGGTAATGAGATCCTCACCGGCGAAGTCTTCGTCTTTCAGGTCACTGGCGTAAAGATAAGTGGAATCCAGAACATGTTTCAACTTGTGTACGTAGATGTTCTGAAGGATGTTCTTCTGGCCCTCGTCTTCAACGGATACGGTATCCTTGACGGAGGTGAAATGAAACTGGATGACCTCAGGGTTCTCTCCGACGTCGATAGTGTCAAGGACAGGTACTACCGTGAACGCGCTGCTCCGTGTCGTAAGTCCGAATCCGGCATCCTTGATCGCCCCGACCGTTATCCTGGAGGAACTGTATGCGGACAGACTGTCCGAGTATCCCATCCTGATTCCGTGCAGATCGAACGTCGCGGTGTTTACATCGTATATCTGGTTGGACGGAATGAAGTTCTGTCCGAGGTTATCATCTACATACACGCATGAAGCGGCACATGACAGAGCCGCTCCCACAATTATTGCCTTCTTTAATGTACTGAAAGTCATTTCTCTTTAATCTGGCTGTAAAAATTATCGTATTCTCCGACATAAGTGCCGTCCTTGACGGCGGCTTCGTCATAGTCAAGCAGCGGCAGGCCGCCGCATGCTTCCCTGACCTCATCAGGTATGCCGCCGGAGCCCAGTATGACTCCGTCGGAATAACGGACGGCCAGTTTCGCAAGATTTATGCCGTCCGGCTTTGAGAGCAGTTCCAGATCCTGGTCCCGGACACCGTTGTACATTGCCTGCTCCCTGAAATTGTCTGCAAAGTTTTCTTCCGGGATATCGTCATACAATGACAGGACGACCTTGCTTTCTGAAAATATGGGATCTTCGATATATGATTTCTTCAGATAAAGCGGCAGCAGGTGGGATATCCATCCGTGGCAGTGGATTATGTCCGGAGCCCATCTCAATTTCTTGACCGTTTCAAGAACGCCTCTCGCAAAGAAGATTGCCCGCTCTCCGTTGTCAGGGAAGAATCTGCCGTTGTCGTCGCAATATATCTGTTTCCTGTGAAAATAGTCTTCATTGTCTATGAAATAGACCTGCATCCTGGCTGCGGAAATGGAAGCGACCTTTATTACGAGAGGTCTGTCCACGTCGTTTATTATGATGTTCATGCCCGAGAGGCGGATAACCTCGTGAAGCTGGTTCTTCCTCTCGTTGATGCAACCGAATCTCGGCATAAACGACCTGATTTCCTTTTTCCTTTCCTGGATGCCTTGCGGAAGATACCTTCCGATTAAGGAAATTCCGGACTCCGGCAGATATGGGAATATCTCCGAATTGACGAACAGTACTCTTTTGACAGAATCTCCCATATAATTAAAATTAAGACAAAATCTCAACAAAGATAAGAAATATTTTTGATATTTCACTATCTTTGGCGTTTGATACGGTTTTGAGTATGATGAGCGGAGAAAACAGGATAATAGGCAGAAGGCTGGTGAATGCATATCTTTCATCGGTGATAAGTATAAGCCTGGTACTGCTGCTTGTGGGGGTGGCAAGTCTGCTTCTTGTCAACGCAAGGAGCGTTTCCGACTATTTCAAGGAAAACATGCAGGTGTCCGTTCTCCTCAAGCCGGAAGTTTCGGAAGTGGATGCCTTGTCCTTCAGGAAGAAGATAGACGGGATGCCGTTTATCAGGAACAGTGTCTACATATCGAAGGAACAGGGAGCTCAGGAGATGGAGTCAATGCTCGGAGAGGATTTCCTTGATGTCTTCGAGACTTCTCCGATTCCGGCATCGGTCGACATCACGCTGATGGCCGACTATGTGTCATCGGACAGCCTCGAGGTGGTGAAGGCCAGGCTGTCCCGGTTCAGGGAAGTGGATGAAGTGGTGTACCAGCCTTCGCTTGTGGATGCGCTGAATGCCAATCTCAGCAGGATTTCCGTGGTCCTGGCCGTGTTTATCGCTCTTTTGCTTTTCATTTCGTTCGTGCTGATCAACAATACGGTACGTCTGAATGTCTATGCCAGACGCTTTACCATACATACGATGCGGCTTGTCGGAGCGACCAGGTCCTTCATCAGGTGGCCTTTTATCGTGCAGGCTGTCTTTCAGGGAATCTTTTCCGCGATGGTGGCCATCATCATGCTTCTGGCTATCCTGTTTTTCATCAGGAACGAATTCGCGCAGCTTTTCGAGATATTCAGGCTTGACCTGCTGCTTGTCGTCATGGGGATAGTAGTGGTGACCGGAGTGCTGATCTGCGTGGCAAGTACTTGGTTTGTAGTGAATAAACTGGTATCCTTGAAAAAGGATGAATTATATTTCTAGATTATGGATAAGATGGCGATTACTCCCAAAGGGCTCAGAATGCTCCTTGCCGGCCTGATCGTGATGGTTTCGGGCTATATCCTGATGACCGGAGGCGGCAGTGATGATCCTCAGGTGTTCAATTATGCTATGTTTGATTTCAGGAGGCTGGTGGCTGCCCCGCTTGTGATACTGGCAGGGATTGTCATAGAGATTGTGGCGATAATGGGGAAATTCAAATAGGAATCTTATATGGAGTGGTTTGACGCTATAATTCTGGGCCTTATACAGGGGCTTACCGAATTCCTTCCCGTGAGCAGCAGCGGTCATCTTGTACTGGGCAGGGAAGTGCTCGGTCTGGACGCGCCTGATGATCTCGTGTTCGAGACCACCGTACATGCAGCCACCGTGCTGAGTACCATCATCGTATTCAGACATCAGATCTGGGATCTGCTCAAGGGGCTTTTCCGGTTCAGGTATAATGACGAAACGGATTATATCCTGAAGATATGCGTCTCGATGATACCGGTGTTTGTCGTGGGCATGTTTTTCAGGGATTTCGTCGAGGGACTGTTCGGTTCTGTACATGGGGTTGCCGCGGCGCTTCTGGTGACGGCCGTGCTCCTGTTCTTTTCCGATCTTGTTTCCGGCAGACAGTACAAGGATGTCCGTCTTCCGTCTCCCAAGGCATACAGAAATGGGATTTCATACTGGCAGGCTTTCGTGGTCGGTCTCGGCCAGGCCTTTGCCGTGACTCCTGGTCTGTCCCGTTCCGGAACTACGATAGCGACTGGCCTTATATGCGGGGTAAGAAGGGATGTGATGGCGCAGTTTTCTTTCCTGATGGTACTGGTGCCTATTCTCGGAAGTTCTTTCCTGGATCTGCTGGGCGGAGAGGTGGCGCGGTCTTCGGTCGGCTGGCTTCCTCTGCTTCTGGGATTCATTTCCGCATTTGTGTCCGGACTGTTTGCCTGCAAGGTGATGATCGCCCTTGTCAAGAAGGCAAAACTCGGGTGGTTCTCCCTTTACTGCGCGATTGTCGCTGTTCTGGTGTTCATTTTCATGTAGACGGTATAGGGTTTCCTGATGCAGGAAAGGTATCTGACATATTTTGTCGCTGACGTTCACCTGGGACTTGACGTTAATGATCCGGCGGAGCGGGAGGCCCGTTTTGTCTCTTTCCTCAGGTCAGTCGATGTCCGCAGAACCGAATCCCTGTATCTGCTGGGAGACATTTTCGATTTCTGGTACGAATACCGGGATGTCGTTCCGAAAGGTTACGCAAGGGTGTTCGCCGCTATCCAGGATATGATTGACGCGGGTGTGAAGGTTTGGTTCTTCCAGGGAAACCATGATGTCTGGACCTATCATTATTTCGAGGAACTCGGAATGAGGAAACTTGAGCAGCCTGCTCTGGTGGAAATAGCGGGCAGGACCTTCTGTCTCGGGCACGGAGACGGGCTGGGGCCGGTGCCTCGCGGATACCTTTTCCTTCGTCGGGCATTCCATAGCCGGGTGCTCCAGTTCCTTTTCAGCCTTCTTCATCCGTGGCTGGCCTTCCGTTTCGGGAAGGGCTGGTCGAAGAACAACAGGCTTGCACGCAGGGAGAAATATGTCTTTAAGGGAAAGGAAGAGCCCCTGTACAGGTTCGCCGAAGAATTTTCCGCTTCCCGCCATGTCGACTGTTTCATATTCGGACATTATCATACCCATGTGGATATGATCCTGCCTGGAGGAGCCCGCCTGCTTGTGCTGGATGACTGGCTGGATGCTTCCAATTACATATATTTCGACGGTATTTCCGGCAGTTTGGGGTATTCCCAGAACAGTGAGAAGTAAAGTCCCTCGAATTCCCCCCTTTCCCACAGCCTGACCAGTTCCTCGGTCTGTCTGTCTTCCCCTTCGGGATCGTACGGGGCTTTCAGGTCCGAGCCGAAAAGTTTTGCTATCCCCTGCCAGAATCCGGCTGCCATCCTGTTCTTGTAGTCCTTTATTATAAGGTAGGATGATTTCCCGACCTCCCTGTCTATGAGTTTCATCAGCAGGGCGCCCTGGCTGACTGTAAGGCTTCTCATCGGTTTCTCGAATGCTTCGAAGAGTTCTTTCTGGACCGAATCGATGTATCTTTCCCTTTTCCCTCTTCTGAGGTTATCCGCGGCGATCGTGCTGTCCGCTTCCTCGACCAGATGCCTTGCGACTTTCGCGTATGGATAGACCTTGCTGAAATTATACACCAGCCGGTAGTATTTTCTCCAGTCCCTGCCCTTCTGGCGCGGAAGCCTGCTGTACACCTTCGCGGCAGGAAGTTCCCCGACATAGACCGTGTCCTGCCCTTCCACCTTGTATTCCATGAGGTTTTCCTGATGCTGTTGCGGAGTCAGTCTTCCGTCTTTCCTGGTCTGGGCCTGCATCCCGGCGGCCGCTACGAGGGAGAATGATACGAGACATGCCGCCACTCTGCGGATGTGTGCGTTCCGGATGGCTTTCATTCCGATGTCTCTATTGGTCTGGAATTCTTTCACGCGACAAATATAGTCTTTTGTTCCGGATATTGCCTTGCCGTCCGGTCGAAAGTGACGGGATATTTTTTTTATCAAGTCTTGCAACCGGATGATTATCCGTATTTTAATGTTAAAAAAACTGCGTCAAAAATATTGATTAATTTCTTGAAAAAAGTTTGCGTTTCAGGAATTTTTACTATCTTTGCAGTCCCTGATTTTGGGGTAAGTATACCCAACCAACTGATACCCAAACGTTTAGGGGACGAAAAGATTAATCATTAAGTGATAGAACAATGTTACAACCAAAGAAAACAAAATTCAGAAGGCAGCAGAAAGGCCGTATGAAGGGGATGGCCCAGAGGGGCAACCAGCTCGCGTTCGGCTCTTTCGGGAT
>CALVAE010000122.1 GCA_944325465.1 uncultured Bacteroidales bacterium
AATCATACAGAGGAAGATTGTTCCCGGCAAGACACCGCCCTACCACTGTGGCATGGGTAGTGAATACGGTTGCTATCGGAAGTTGCGTCCCCTTGATGTACAGAAGTCCGGCGCCGGTCATCCATTCATGGAACTGGGCAACCACCTTGTCGGCAGGTGACAGATTGTACCTGTAGAAACTTTCTATCACCTTTCCTGCCGCATATCCGAACAGGGCAGACTCCTTGTAGTCCCAGTTTCCTGTCAGGGAATCCACTCCGAATTTCGTCCAGTATTCGGTAAGGATATTATTCTGGTCCGTCAGGAACTGCTTGAAATCCACCAGGATAGCCGTCGGCTGCCCGTGAATGTTCCATCTTCCTACGCGAAGTCTTAATCCTTCAGTCGCAGCCTGGGCCTTCCAATCCCTGTAAAGGAGCGGATCCTCGATGAAATCCGGATTGCTCACCGTATCCATCCACACGTCCGGTCCTACCAGAATATGATGTCTCTTAAGATCTGTCTTGAGATACAGAGACTTGGTCGCAAGGACAGTATATATACCGCCCACTTTGTTGCAGACCTCCCAACTTACTTCAAACAGATAGTCAGGTCTGATCAATTCTTTGCTCATTTACTTTGTCTTCTTTGTTGTCTTTGAGGCAGCCTTTGCAGCAGTCTTCGCGGTGGTCCCGGCGGTCTTGGCGGTCTTGGCGGTTGCCGTCTTCGCAGCCTTTTTCGGCGCCGGCTTGTCCCCGGTTTTGGCGGCCGCCTTCACCGTAGCCTTCCTGACTGTCTTTGCGGCCGGCTTGCCTGCCTTTTTTGCCGCAGTCTCCTTTTTCGGGGCGGCAAAGTTAGCATCAGAAATCGAAATTGCATCATCAACCCTCAAAATAAAATCGCTCAGGACATTCATATAATTTATAAATGCCTCATACGGAGTATCATACGGGTTGAAATATTTATGTACCGCTCCGTCCGAGAAGAACTTGGTACACATATAATAGAAATGGTCGCTCTCCTGAAGGTGCCCGTAGTCTGCCTGCAGATCCTCGTTGTCGAGAAGGGCCAGTTTCTCCTCCTGCGCATACAGTTTCTTGCAGGCCTCGTTCTGGAGTTCATTGCCGAGCCATGCCGTAACATCCCTTTCCTCGTCCGCCCAGGAGATAGGATCCGGAACATCGAGTTGGGCGACAGGCTTGTGCTTTGCAGCCGCCTCCGACGGGGTCACGAATTCAAACTCTCCATCCCCGATGACAACTTCAGGGAAATATCTCATGAAATCGAAAATTCCGCTCTGCGCGCTCTGATGCTCTCCGAATGTCTCGTAATCCATGAAAAGATTGACTATCTCATCTTTCCTTGCCGCCTCCTTGATCCAGGCAAGATATTTGTCCCCTGTCAGAGGCCAGTCGGACCAGTTACGGTCGGAGAAACGGAAGGCGATATCATCGCTCAGGGAAGAATTCTTCAGAAGCAGGCTCAGTCCGGGTGCTTTCGCTCCCGAATATACGTAATTAGGGCTCTTCCATCCCAGGACATGCTTGGCACCCTCGGTAAGCATTGTCTTGAATCCCATATCGTACACCATCTCCCCGATAGTATCGGAATAGATGAGTTCGGTGTTTCTGAAAGCGGCAGGAGTGACTCCGAAATAATGTCTGATAGCCTCCCTGTGCTTTTCGACCTGATGCCTGAATTCCTCCGGTGATGTCAGGGATGCCAGAGAATGGTAATATGTCTCGGACAGGAATTCCACGTTTCCGGTTTCAGCCAGTTTGCGGAAACTGTCAATGACCTCGGGAGCATATCTGTCAAACTGCTCGAGAACGGAGCCGGAAATGGAAAATGCGACCTTGAATTCTCCCTTGTAGGCCTTGATCAGTTCAAGAAGAAGTTCATTCATAGGAAGATAGCATTTCTGGGCAACCCTGCGGAGAATGGTCCTGTTCGCAAAGTCATCGTAATAATGCGAATCCTTTCCTATGTCGAAGAACCTGTACAGTCTCAATCTGCATGGCTGATGGACCTGAAAATATAGGCAAATACTTTTTTTCATAACTTGTAGGTAGGTTTAAGTAATTATTTATTTATCACTGATTCATATACATTCCTTACTTTTGCTGCCGCATTGTTCCATTTCAGGGCGTTGACCTCGTCATGTCCGCAGCGTGACGCGAGGGCGGCTATCGCCGGATAGTTTATAAGCCCGTAGATGGCATCCGCCATGGCATCCACATCCCAGAAGTCGACTTTCAGTGCATATTTCAGCACCTCGGCACATCCTGACTGCTTGGAAATGATGGATGGCACGTATGTCTGCATCGCTTCGAGCGGAGAGATTCCGAAAGGCTCGGAAATAGAAGGCATCACGTACACGTCCGACAGGGCGAACATCTTCTGCACCTCCTTCCCGCGAAGGAAGCCGGTGAAGTGGAATCTGTCGGAAATTCCGAGACGGGCCACGTGACGGATACATCTGTTGAGCATGTCCCCGTTGCCGGCCATCACGAACCTGACATGAGGGCAGCGCTTGAGGACCTTGGCCGCAGCCTCGATGAAATATTCAGGCCCCTTCTGGTATGTGACCCTTCCGAGGAAGGTGACCACCTTGTCCCTGACTCCCCTCTCTACCTCAAGATTTTCCCTTCCGCTGAAATCCACGGCATTATGGACAGTAACCACCTTGTCCGGAGAAATGCCGTATTTGTTGATGACTATATTCCTTGTAAGATCGCTGACGGCGATGACCTTGTCTGCCGCTTCCATTCCCTTCTTCTCCAGGTCATAGACCCTGGTATCGATCTTGTCGTCGCTGGCCCTGTCGAAAGACGTTGCATGGACATGCACTACAAGAGGCTTTCCGGTCAGTTGTTTCGCTCCGATTCCGGCCAGATATGTCAGCCAGTCATGCGCATGGATGACATCTATCTCGTCCTTGTGCTGCAGGGCTATCGTTGCCCCCACCATGGCATAACGCGCCACTTCCTCCATAAGATTCGAGCCGTATTTGCCGGAAAACTTGTATTTCTGTCCGTACTGGACCCTGAAATTCTTTACCTGGCGCTTGCGTTCCTCTTCAACCATCGTCGTGAAATCCTGAGGATCAACGTATGGTATCATATTGGAACCGATATGCACGAACTGGACCTTGCCGAGGAACTCATCCACCGTTGTGGACATCGTATCCACAGGGACATCGCTTGCATTGATAATCCTTACCGCGCTCTGGTCCTCGTCTCCTGAAGCGGACGGCATCACGAAAAGCACTTCGACACCGTTGGCGGCCAGGCCCTTGGTCATTCCATAACATGCGGTACCGAGTCCTCCCGCAATATGAGGGGGGAACTCCCACCCGAACATCAGTACCTTCATTTCTTGTCCTCCTTGTATTTGTTCATCAGATAATCTATCTTGAGCAACGCTGCGGTACTGCAGGCACAGGCAATGGCCCCATGCGGCTCGTGAGGAGGATCTCCGTCATACAGTTCCGCAAATACCCCGACTCCATGCTTGTTGATATCCTCATAGAATCCTTCGGTAAGCCATCCTGCCTTCTTGTAGAAGGCAGGGCCCATCATATTGAAACTGATTTCCACATACGGAGCCAGCAGGGACGGGAAGGCACAGCCGTTATGGTATGCAAGGTCACGGTCTGACTGGGAGCCTTCGTACACTCCTTTATATTTTATATTGCGCGGAGACAGCGTCCTGATACCGCGTCTTGTCACAAGTTCATTGGAAATGACGGACATGACCTCAGACTTGACCTCGTCGTCAACAGGAGAATACCTCAAATAGACGGCGAACATCTGGTTCGGGCGGACATCGAGATTCTGTCCGTTATCATCCACATAATCCGCGAGATAGCCGTGCTCCGCATTCCAGAACACACGCTGGAAGTTCTGCTGCACCAGATCCCGGACCGGAGTCCACTGGGCGACGAACCCGTTGTTTTTCTTCGGGCCGTATTTGGTCTCCATATCTATGGCGAAACACAGGGCGTTGTACCAGAATGCGTTGGTCTCTACCTGATAACCTGCCCTCTCGTTTACGGGATGTCCTGAAATGTAGGTGTTCATCCATGAAAGCGCCGTCCAGTCCATCTGTGCCCAGAGCAGGCCGTTCGGATGCATGGTGACCTCACGCCTGCGTCCCGGCGCATAACTTTCGATAATGCCCTTGAGAGTCGCCCCGTACTTTTTCCAGACCTTTTTCTCCTCACCGGTGAACTCGATATACTGCTGGATCGTATCCGTCAGCCTCAACGGTGATTCCACCTGGGTTGTCCTGTGGAAAAGGCGGTCCTGTTCATCGGAAATCAGGGTGTCCAGTATCTTTTCGAATTCGGCGGCATTGCCGTCGGCATATATAGTCAGGCCTGGCAGAGACTCGATAGTCTCCCTCAGCAGACCTGTCTGAAGCCATGAAAGCCCAGCGTTTATCTGCTCCTTGCCGCCATGCTTGCATTTCAGCATGTCAGCATTGTGGACGAGCAGGTCATGGTAATTATGGATAGGGTCCATCTTTGACACGATGTCGTCAAATTTCCGTTTCAGACCTCTCACGGCGGCTTCGGTTACGGAAGCGGAAAGGACAACGGATTCACCCGGCTTCAGTTCGGTAATGAATTCTCCCGGGACGAACAGGTCCTCGGTGCAGTCGAATCCACGTCTGTATTCGTCGGAATAGGTGATACCGTTGTACCAGTACGGCATTTTCTTGAAAACAGCCTTGCCGCTTAACTGGAGATTGAGATCCGGAAACCCTTCATACATCCTGTAGGCCACTCCACCGGGGATATCCCTTCCCTCGGTATTCGCCTCACCGTTCTGATGGGTCAGGCTGTGTACATTCCTGAATGCCAGGAACGGTTTCAGTTTCAGTTCAACCTTCTGCGGAGCCTCGACAAGGGTGTACCTGATGAGCACCTGATCATTGTCAGGGACCATGATGACGGATTTGCTGAACAGGATATCGCCTACCTTATAGACGAGTTCCGGCACAGGATCAGCATCGAAATCAATGATATATTTGTGCCCCCTTGGCTCATATATATCACCGTAGCAATGAATGCCGAGATTAAACTGCTTGCCGCCCGTGACAAGACTCTCGTCGACGGAAGAGAGAAGCATATACTTTCCTCCGCCGAAATTATCCACAGGAACGGCCAGAAGTCCGTGATAGCGTCGCGTATTGCAGTCCACGAGGGACGTGTTGCAATATGCCCCTGTCTCATTCGCCAGGATTATCTCCCTTTTCAGCGAATATTCAAGGTTGACAAGTTCGGACTTGTTGAATTTTAGAAAAGCCATACTTGCTATAATTTAATTTAGGTTAACATTAATCTATTTTCTTGAGTACCAATGCACAGCGACTCGGCAGATAAAGAATCAGGGAATCATCGAAAGCCTGGTTGCCGTTCTTGGAGCGCCTGTGCACCGTAAGATGAGTCTCACCCTCCTTGAGGCGGGAGAAGCCGTCAAACTCTTTCTCATCCGTATCAAGGATCACGGTATATTTCCCCGCCGGAGCGGCAAAGGCATAATCCGAAAAAGATGAAGACGGATTGAAATTGAGCGCAAAGATACAATTTATTCTTTTGAAAATGAGAATTTTTTTCTCTTCATCCTGCACAAGAAGTTCCGGCCTGCCTGAAAACAGCCCCTCATGCCGGCAAAGGGATACCATCGCCCGGTCGAAATCATTAAGATACCTGTATCTCAAATAGTCAGGCTCCATCAGTGACCACTGCCGCCTGGCATACTTGTAGGACCAGCCGTTCCCCTCGCGCGGGAAATCTATCCATTCCGGATGGCCGAACTCGTTTCCCATGAAGGTCAGATACCCGTCCCCGGCCGTAGCCATAGTCACGAGCCTTATCATCTTGTGCAGGGCTATCCCCCTGTCCACTACAGGAGACTTCGACCCGGTATTCATGGACGTGTACATTTCCTTGTCCATCAACCTGAAAATGATTGTCTTGTCGCCGACCATAGCCTGGTCATGGCACTCAACGTAACTGATGGTTTTTTCGTCCGCCCTCTTGTTGGTCAACTGCCACCACATCTCCCCCATGCTCCACTTCTCGTCAGGCAGTTCCTTGATCCATTTGATCCAGTTGTCCGCCACCCCCATGCTCATCCTGAAATCAAAGCCGATTCCGCCGGCCTCGAACGGAGCCGCCAGACCCGCCATCCCGCTCACATCCTCGGCTATGGTGAATGCATCCGGATTTATTTCCTTGACAAGCATATTCGCCAGGGCGAGATAGGTAACGGCATTTTCGTCAACTCCCTTGTTGAAATATATATCATATCCGGTAAAATCCACTCCCAGTCCATGATTCCAATACAGCATGCTGGTCACGCCGTCAAAGCGGAAACCGTCAAGATGATACTCTTCCAGCCAGTATTTGCAGTTGGACAGAAGAAAATACTTCGTCTCATCCTTGCCGTAGTCGAAACAGCGCGAACCCCATGCCGGATGACGTCCCTGGGGGCCCTTGTAGAAATACAGGTCCTCGTGACCGTCAAACCGGCCAAGCCCTTCGACCTCATTGTCCACCGAATGGGAATGCACTATGTCCATCACGACGGCTATGCCTGCTCCGTGGGCCTCGTCCACAAGCCGCTTGAATTCTTCCGGAGTGCCGAACCGGGAACTCAGGGCAAAGAAATTTGAGACCTGGTAGCCGAAAGAACCGTAATATGGATGTTCCTGCAACGCCATTATCTGGATAGTGTCATAGCCGAGATCCTTGACATGAGGAAGGACATCGCGTCTGAATTCATCGAATGTAGCGACCTTTTCCTTCTCGGAACTCATGCCTATATGGCACTCATAGATAAGCGGATGCGGTCTCTTCCCCGCTTTACGATGCTTCCACCGGTACGGCTTGGGCGGGTCCCATACCTGTGCGCTGAACGTCTTGGTATCGGGATCCTGGACCACCCTGGTGACATACGCGGGAAGCCGTTCGCCGCCTCCGCCGGGCCATTCAATGTAGAGTTTGTACAAGGTACCGTGTGACATGAACATCGACGGCACGGTGATTTCCCAATTCCCGTTCCCCACCGGGTGCAGGGCGTAGATTTCCGACTTTTTCCAATTGTTGAATTCGCCGATCAGATAGATCTTCGTGGCATTCGGGGCCCACTCCCGGAAGACCCAGTCCCCTTCCGCATTGCGATGCAGCCCGTAGTAGAAATGGTTGTTTATGCCTTTGGAAAGAGAACCGTCCACGGAAAGCCGCTCCTTCTCTTCCAGAATATGCCGATGCCTGGCATCTATCGCTTCCTTGTAGGGCAACAGCCAGGAATCGCCTTCGTAAATCATTTTATAGTTCCTCTTCATATCCGCAGTCCGTGTCCTGCCAAGTCCGTCCGTTGAACTTCACTTCCAAGGATTCGACCACAGACACATGCCAGCCACTGCATCGGCCACGGGCTGGAGAGGGGGGGGAGAGCCTGTGGTTCTGAACATCCACAAAAATACGAATATTTTTCAATAATTTTACGGCACAGAGGATTTTTGATTATCTTTGCCCCCGATTGGAAATGGTTCTACAAGACTGATGAAAATTACGGAAGCAATATTTGCCGGCAGCAGTTCTTCAGTATCAGGGAAACCCGGACAGAAACTGCCCGAATTCGCTTTTATCGGGAGGTCCAATGTCGGGAAGTCTTCTCTCATCAACATGCTGTGCGGCAACAGGAAACTTGCCATGACCTCGAGTCAGCCCGGCAAGACGCGGCTTGTAAACCACTTCCTTATCAACCGGAAATGGTATCTGGTGGACCTTCCCGGCTACGGGTACGCGAAAATGTCCGCAAGCGGGAGGAAAAGACTGGAGGAAGTCATCCGCAACTACCTCAACTTTTCCCGGGAGATGAGGCTTCTTTTCGTCCTGATTGACTGCCGGCACGACATGATGAAGACCGACATGGACTTTCTGGATGAACTGGGGACCAGCGATATCCCTTTTGCCATCATATTCACGAAAGGGGACAAACTCGGCCCGGTAGCAAGGCAGCAGCAGATCGAAAGGAATATGGAACTGCTGCGCGGGAAATGGGAAGAACTGCCTCCTGTATTCGAGAGTTCATCGGAAACCGGACTCGGAAAAGACGATATACTGGACTATATAGACAGTATCCTTGATTCAGAAAAGGACTAAACTAATATACTGAAATGCATAACGAGCACAAACTGAAGATTTTCGCCTGCAGGAGTTCCAGGCCTTTCGCAGAAAAAATAGTCAAATCCCTGGGGATAAGCCTCGGAGAGTCGGATGTCCTTACATTCAGTGACGGGGAATTCCAGCCGTCTCTCAACGAAAGCGTCAGAGGGGCGACCGTATTCATTGTCCAGTCTACGTTCCCTCCTGTGGACAATCTTTTTGAACTGCTGCTTATGATAGATGCAGCCAAAAGAGCGTCAGCCCACACCGTCATTGCGGTAATGCCTTATTTCGGCTGGGCGAGACAGGACCGCAAGGACAAGCCGAGAGTTCCGATAGGAGCGAAACTGGTGGCCAACCTGCTTCATGCGGCAGGATGCGACAGGGTGATGACCTGCGACCTCCACGCAGACCAGATACAGGGATTCTTCGACTTCCCTGTGGACCATATCTATGCAAGCACCGTATTTCTCCCATACCTGAGGGACATGCATATCGAAAACCTGGCTATCGCAGCCCCTGATATGGGCGGAGCGAAGAGGGCCAATGCGTATGCCCGCTACCTCCAGTGTCCGGTGATCATCTGCCACAAATCCCGTGAGAAAGCCAATGTAGTGGGTTCCATCACTGCAATCGGAGACGTGGCAGGCAAGAACGTCATCATCGTGGACGACATGATCGACACCGCTGGCACGCTCACCAAGGCGGCGAACGTCCTGAAAGACATGGGAGCACTCAGCGTTAAGGCTTGCGCGACACATGCAGTCTTCTCCGGAAACGCATACGAGAAAATCGCGGCGTCAGCCCTGGAGGAAGTCATCGTCACGGATACCATTCCTCTCTCTTCCGACCCTGAGAAGGACAAGAGCAAACTGACTGTCCTTTCGATGGCAGAGACATTCGCTGACATAATCGAAAAGGTTTACAATTACGAACCGATAAGCGACAGTTTCATAAACTGAGTCGCCGGCTGACATCACTCAAGATATGTGGGAAATTCTTCTTGCTGCCCTGGTCCTTGTCGGACTGTGCGTGATCGGACTGTGTTTCAACATCATATTCCGGAAGAACGGGCATTTCCCCGAGACTGAGATAAGCAGGAACAAGGAGATGCGCAAGCGCGGGATCATCTGCGCAAAGGAAGAAGAATTGCGGCTCTGGGGCCGGAAGAACCGGAAAGGGCATCCGACCTGCAGCGATCTCGGATGCAGTGACTGCGCCGGATGCGAAATCCACGACAATAAGAACTGACAACACCGTCTTTCGGGAAAAACGCGACATCAACATGAGTCTTGTAGCAATAGTAGGACGCCCTAATGTCGGCAAGTCCACTCTTTTCAACCGTCTTGTAGGAATGCGCCAGGCCATAGTGGACGAAACCGCAGGCGTTACGCGCGACAGGCATTACGGCAAATGCGAATGGTGCGGACACGAATTCTCGGTAGTGGACACCGGAGGTTTCACCAGTAATTCGGACGATGTATTCGAGAGCGAAATCCGCAAACAGGTCATTCTGGCAATCGAAGAATCGGACCTCGTCCTTTTCATGGTCGAGGCCCAGACGGGCATTACCGACTATGATGCCGAAATCGCCGATATCCTGAGACGCAGCGGAAAGCCTGTCATCGTAGCCGTGAACAAGGTCGATACCGGCGACAGGATCTTCGACGCATACCAGTTCTATTCGCTGGGGCTGGGAGAAAACCTGTTCTGCATATCATCCGCAAACGGAGGCGGGACAGGAGACCTTCTGGACGAAATCGTCAGGAAACTTCC
>CALVAE010000123.1 GCA_944325465.1 uncultured Bacteroidales bacterium
GTGTATCAATATTTATGTTTAACTAAGTTCATTTTGCTTATGAAAAAAATGAAGTTGTTTTTCACAGCAATGATGGTGCTGCTGGCCTCCGCCGCCGCTATGGCCCAGGATGTCACAGTCACCGGAAAAGTTGTGGACTCATCGACCGGTGAGCCCGTGCCTTTCGCATCCATCCAGATTAAAGGAACCCTGGACGGAGGAAGCACCGATGCGGACGGCAATTACTCCATCCTTGTCAGCAGCGATGCGACACTCATTTTCTCTTCTATTGGGTATCAGAGCCAGGAGATTGAAGTAGGCGGACGCACCGCCATCAATGTGGAACTCCATTCCGACTCCGAGCATCTTGACGAGACCATTGTAGTCGCTTACGGGGTGCAGAAGAAATCCTCGTTTACAGGATCGGCTTCCCAACTCAGCGGCGACAAACTGGAAACCATGCAGGTGACAAACATCTCCAAATCTCTGGAGGGTGCGGTTGCAGGACTGCAGACATCAAGTTCCAGCGGCACGCCGGGTTCATCTTCGAATATCATTATCAGAGGACTGGGATCGGTTTCCGCTTCGCAGAACCCTCTTATTGTGGTTGACGGTGTACCATATGAAGGAAGCCTAAACTCGATAAACGCCAATGACATAGAATCCCTTACCGTCCTTAAGGACGCTGCGGCGAATTCCATGTATGGAGCCCGCGGTTCCAATGGTGTCATCATGGTGACGACCAAGAGAGGACATGCAGGCAAAATCAATGTGACTTTCGATGCAAAGGTGGGGTTCAACTCGCGCGGAGTCCCTACGTATGACGTCATAACCAATCCCGGGGACTACTATGAAATGGCCTGGGAATCACTTAGGAACTCCGTATACTATAATGGACAGATGGGGCTTGCACAAGCTAATGCATATGCTTCCGGCTACCTTGTAGACGGCTATCTCGGAGGATATAACGTGTATAAGGACATCGCTAACAACGCGGTGGTGGATCCTGCCACCGGCAAGCTTGCGGCAGGGGCCGGAAACCTAAAGTGGACAGACAACTGGAACAAGGACATCTTCAAGTCAGGCATCCGCCAGGAGTACAACCTCACAGCAAGCGGCGGCTCCGACCGCACCCAGGCATACATGTCCGTTTCATATCTTAACGACGAGGGATATGTGCCGAATTCAGGGTTTGACCGCCTGTCTGTGCGTGCAAAAGTGGACCATTCCATAGGCAAGTTCATAAGAACGGGTATCAATGTGGCATATTCGAATACTACGCAGAGCACCTACTCCCAGACAGAATCCCAGGGACAGTACAGCAATTTGTTTTACTTCGGCCAGATGATTGCCCCTATCTATCCTATCTACAGATATGACCTTACTACAGGAGAAAGGCAGTACGGACCTGACGGAGAGGATCTCTATGACTGGGGCGAGTCCAGGACCTATGGAGCAAATTCAAACCCTTACGGACAGCTCCTTACTTCAAAAAACGAAATCATCTCGGACAACATATCTTCAAGGGGATATATCGAGGTTCAGATTCTCAAGGACTTGAAAGTGACCGCGAATGTTGCCTTCGATGTGTTCCTTAACAAATACGATTACTATGGTACACCTGTCGGAGGAGACGCTGCCGTGGTCAATGGTCGTGGCACCCAGGAGTCAACACGTTATTCCGCACTGAACGTCAACCAGCTCATCAACTATACACCGACATTCGGAGACCATTCCCTGAACATTCTCCTGGGGCACGAAACCAAAAAGGACAACAGCTACTACTTCGGCGGACAGATGACAAATTTCGTTGACCCGGATGTATCAGACTTCGCGAATGCAGTGGTTTACCAGAATATGACTTCCCATACAGGTGAATATTTCCTTGAAGGTGTATTCGGAAGAGCCGAGTATAGCTATGCCAACAGGTACATCGTTTCCGCTTCATACAGGATGGACGGATCTTCGCGTTTCGCTCCTGACAAGAGATGGGGAAGTTTCTGGTCAGTAGGCGCATCATGGAACATGAAACAGGAAAACTTCCTTGTTGGCACCTCTGCAGTCAACGCCCTCAGGATCAAGGCAAGTTACGGTACACAGGGTAATGACAACATAGGCGTGAATAAAGTCTACGAAGATCTGTACCGTATAGACAGGGTAGACGGTGAGGCTTCCATTGTCAAGACATTCAGGGCCGCTCCTGACGTTACATGGGAGAAATCCAATAACTTCAATGCCGGATTCGAGACCAGACTCTTCGACAGGCTGTCAGTAAATGCCGATTTCTTCATCAAGGATACGAAGGACATGATATACTACCGGCCGCTCGCACCGTCCCAGGGAGAACCGAATTCCCAACTCGTGAATGACATGGACATGAGGAACACCGGTATAGAATTCGAAATCAATGCAGACCTTGTAAAAACAGAAAATGTGCTCTGGTCACTTAGCATCAACGGTACACATTACAAGAACAAAGTCACCAGACTACCTTCCGACATTCCTGACGAGGGATATGCCACTGGCGATTATTTCAGGGAAGAGGGACAGCCCCTGTACACTTTCTACCTGTATGAATGGAAAGGTGTAGATCCGGCAACAGGCCTGCCTCAATACGCCCACTATGATGACGACGGAAACATGACCCTGGTCAATACCACGACAGACGCGACAAGAATAAAAACCGGGAAAGCATCCATACCTGACCTGTACGGAGGATTCTCTACATATCTGACATTGTACGGATTTGACCTGAGTGCTTCCTTCGCATACCAGATAGGCGGATGGACTCTGGACTCCAACTATCAGTCCCTCATGTCGGCCGGCTCACCGGGAACAAACTGGCATAAGGATATCTTCAAAAGATGGACCCCGCAGAACACGGATACGGATGTTCCACGTGTACAGAACGGATATCTCGAGGCTTCCCAGACTTCCACAAGATTCCTGACCAAGGCTTCATACCTTAGCCTCAGGAACCTCACCATCGGCTACACCTTCCCTAAGAGGATAACTGACAAGATTGCCATGCAGAGTCTCAGGATTTTTGTGGCAGCCGACAACCTGTGGTATACTTCCAAGAGGAGGGGGCTTGATGTCCGCCAGTCATTCAGCGGAACAACAGGTTTCACATACTCTGCTCTCCGTACAGTTTCCGGTGGCATCAGTGTAACTTTCTAAACAAATGAGACAGAAATGAAAAAGACTAAGATAATATTCATCACCGCGGCTCTTCTTTCAGCCGTTTCCTGCCAGGAAAGTTTCAATGTAGAGGATACAGGGAACTTTTCCGGAAGCCAGGCTGCCAACCTTGTCGAAGAGGATCCCGCATTCCTGAATTCATATATCCAGGGACTGTATTCCTATATGGTGACATACGGCAACTACAACTATGACGGTCACGACAACTTCGGTTTCCTGTCATGCACTATGGTGACCGATTTCATGTGCCATGACATAGTTCTGGCAGGATCCCAGAACTGGGGCTGGTTTGACTATACCTATCAGTACAACGGGGCTGACTATGTAAGGTGCTACCAGCAGTGGGCCAATTATTTCACCCTCATCAACAACTCTAACGAGATCATCAACTTCTTCGAGACCGGACAGGATCCCGAGGACATTACCCTGAGGGGATACCTCGGGCAGGCATACGCAATGAGGGCCATGTGCTACACATATCTGCTCCAGCTCTTCCAGGACCCTGTTACATCTGATGGGCAGCTTAATACCGAAGGCCTTACTGTCCCTATCTCATATGCAATAAGGGACGGTGTCGATACGGAAACGGCCAATGTACGTTCCGGACGCAACACTATGGCGACGGTAATGGAGCATATCGAGTTCAACATAGAAGAATCTCTGAAACTTCTGGAAGGATACCAGAGAGCCACCAAGAACGAGATTGACTACAGTGTAGCCCAGGGTATCGCAGCAAGGTACTATCTTCTGACACGCCAGTGGGACAAGGCGGCAGCCGCAGCAAATGCCGCGCGTCAAGGATACGCCCTGATGGACCAGACAAGACTTAAAGCCGGATTTATGGAGATCGAAGATGCTGAGGTCATGTGGGGATTCAACCAGACGACGGAAACACAGACTGCCTATGCGTCATTCTTCTCAAACATGAGTAACGACTGTGAAGGCTATGCAGGACTTGACCAGCCATCCAAGTGCATAGACCGGAGCCTTTATGACCAGATTCCGAATTCCGACTACAGGAAATCCCTGTTCAACGGCCCTGACGGTGATCCGTCAGCAGAGATGGCTGGAGCGAAGAGAGGATATGCCTCCAGAAAATTCGGATATGACAGCCAGTGGCTCCAAGATTATATATACATGAGGGCAGCTGAAATGTATCTTATTGAAGCTGAATCATATGCAAGACTAGGAGACGGAAACGCCTCTTCCGTGATGGCAGACTTTATGGCTATGCGCGACCCAGCATGGGCAGGCGGTGCTTCCGTTGATGACATTCTTCTGCAGAGGAGAATCGAACTCTGGGGTGAAGGATTTGAATTCTATGACCTCAGGAGGAACGGACTAGGTTCAATACGGTCGTATGAAGGCACCAACCATCCTGCAGAGGGACAGATTGATGTCCCTGCGCATGACACCAGATGGAGATACCAGATCCCTACAAGGGAACTTGAACAGAATCCGGAACTTGCGAAATATCCTCAGAACGAGCTTTAATTTAAAAGGAGATTGATATGAAAGCTATTTTCAAATATTTGCCGTTTGCAATTATGGTGCTGGCCTTCGCTGCATGCAGCAAGGTGCTGGAAAAAGATGAAGTCGAAGCGGACTTCACCGCAAAGGAGGCCGTACCAAGCGTGACAATAGACCCGAACGTCGTGGTGGACGAGTATGCAGGCACGGCTACCGTTACAGCGACTTTTTCCGGTGTATCAGCGGACATGGACTCTCTGGAGATAGGGTTCCTGTCTTCCACCGACCCGTCCATGACGTTGACTACGGACTCCGGGAGGGCGGTCCTGATAGAGAATCCAGCTGACGGGACCTACACCTGTGATGTGACGGTCACTCCAGGTATGACAAACTATATCATGGCAATGGCCGCGACAACAGGCGGGGCTGCATATTCGGAGAAACTTACTGTCGAGGTGCCGGACATCCCGTGGTATTATAAGGTAGGGAAAAGATACGCAGGAACGGTAACTGCAGAGCAGTACGGTTCAGGAACATCCTATGAGCATGTGGTGGAACTCGAGTTTTCAGAAGATTTTAAAACTCTATATATCACCGACATGGATCCTTGGGCTGTTCAAAATGTCAATTATAATAAAGGCAGCAATAACGTCGGTGTAGGTCAGGTGGATCTGGACAACAGAACAGTAACATTCCTTCCTGATGAATCAGGTTATGTAAACATCTATTTGTCACCAGTGGCATTCCTCTTCCCTGTGGCAGAAGTTACAGATGAGGGTTTCTATTCCGATGATAAATATGTAATCACATTCAGTGAAGATGGAAGCACCATTGACTTTCCTATGTATGCAGTCTTCTCACCTTCTGCCGGAGGTCTTGTTGAAATCTATGATCAATTTACTCTGACAAAGAACTGATACTGACATTATAACTTGGATAAAAGGGTGGTACAGACATCGCCGCTTGGCGGCTGTGTGCCACCCTTTTACAAATTAAGAAATAAAGTCCATAATGAGATTAAGAAATTTCTTATATACCGTGCTGGCATCGACGGCTGCGGTTTCCGGCTGCCAGAAAGAAGCCCAGGAATTTGCCCGGCACGAGAATCCGGACATCCCGGGAGAGCAAATATCTGAAAACAGCATTGTCCCCGGAGTCATGAAGATCATGGTCACTGAAGACCTGGCCGGAAGACTGCTCGCGTCGGCTGACAGATCGGGCATGGTGGAAGACTTCGCGGATGCTGGACTGGCCATAGACGGAATCAATATTCGAGATGTCCGTACAACTTTTTCCATAGGAGGGAAATACGAAGCCCGCCAGAGGAAAGCCGGTCTGCACAGGTGGTTCACAGTAAACTTTGAGGAAGGCGCATCCCTCACGAAAGCAGCATCAGGCCTTTCATACATCGACGGTGTCGAATACACGCAGCCGGTACGGAAGATCAGGGAAATGTCCGTATCGATGAATGACCCGCAGTACAGCGGGCAATGGCATTATTACAACACCGGGCAGCACGACTTGAGGCCGGGTATCGACATAAGACTCCAGCAGGCGTGGGACAGATACGGAGTGTTCGGCAGCCCTGATGTCGTAGTCGCAATAATCGATGCCGGCGTAGACTTCCGGCATGAGGATCTGAACGGAAACATCTGGGTAAACGAAACTGAACTGAACGGAGCCCAGGACGCAGATGACGACGGGAACGGGTATGCCGATGACATCTATGGATTCAATTTTGTCACAATGGACAATGACATCACTCCTGAGTCCCACGGTACGCATGTGGCCGGGACGGTAGCGGCTGTCAATGACAACGGGACAGGGGTCTGCGGTGTCGCCGGAGGCCGTTATCCCGACAAAGGAGCCCGGCTCATGTGCCTACAGATAATGGATGACAGATATCCCAAGAAAGGAGTATATATCGAGAGGGTGTTCCAGTATGCTGCTGACAACGGTGCAGTCATAGCGCAGAACAGCTGGGGCTACGAAGATGCAATGGAGGACATTCCTTTGAGCGACAAGGTAGCCATTGACTATTTTATCAAAAATGCCGGATGTGATGAAAACGGGAACCAGCTGCCGGGAAGCCCGATGAAGGGAGGTCTGGTAGTGTTCGCCGCAGGGAATGAAAGCCGGGACATGAGTTATCCGGCAGCATACGAACCGGTCCTTTCCGTAGCGGCCGTAGGGCCTTACGGAAAATATGCATATTACACCAACTACGGGCCGTGGGTCGATGTCTGCGCTCCCGGGGGAGACACCGACGCGGCAATATACGGCGGAGTCCTGAGCACAATCCCGTCCGGATACGGGGTACAGCAGGGCACGTCCATGGCCTGTCCTCACGTGTCCGGTCTGGCCGCACTCATCCTTGCCTCCAAAGGGGGAGAGGGATTTACATGCGAAGACCTTTACGAGGCGATAGTCGAATCCTCGGATCCTTCGATCTACAGTTACAACGCGGACATGGAAGGAATGCTGGGCAAGGGCATGATCAATGCAGTAAGGGCTTTTGCATATTTCAGTACGGACGCTCCAGAAAATGTCACGGGACTCGAGATTTCGACAAAGTCCAACGCCCTGATCTTTACAGCTGATATCCCGGCAGATAAGGATGATGGCAGCGCTTATTATTATAATGTATATTACAGTACGGGGCAATTCAGCCAGCCAGACCTGGCATCGGTGGAGTCAGCCAGATTCGATATAGAATCCCTCACTGATGCGGGTGAAAACAGGAAGACTTTCAGCCTGCAGGGGCTGGAGTTCGGCACGGAGTACTGGTATGCCGTTTCTGCAGAGGACCTCGCTGGAAACGAATCCGGACTTTCAGAAATACACTCGGCCGTAACCGGAGAGAACAGGCCTCCGGCAATAAATGTCTCCGGGGAAACGGAATTCGATATGAAAGCTTTCGAGACGCGGACGCTCCAGGTGTCTGTGACCGAAGAAGACGGACATGCCTTTACAGTCTCGTTTGACAATAAAGGCAACGATGCCGCCATCTACACTCCGGTTTCCAGGTCAGAGGGAACCATCTCCATCAACGCCAGGAAGTCCGCTCCCGGCTCATATTCATGTGTGGTGACTGCAACAGACGAATTCGGGGCTTCATCCGAACTTGAAATAAAGTACAGGATTCTGGAGAATCTCCCTCCTATGCAGACTGCCGAGATACCTTCTTTGGTGGTCACCGGCATAGGTGGCACAGCCTCCCTGGAAATCCAGGACTATTTCACGGATCCTGACGGAGAAAGCCTTGCGGTGACGGCATCCATGTCCGTAGAGGGCATAGCCGGATTTTCATATCTGAACGGGACTGCGACTTTTACAGGAGAGTCAGTCGGAAGCACTTCGGTGATAATTATCGTTCAGGATGCGAGCGGGGACAGCGTGTCGGCTTCATTTGAGATTGTGGTCAGGGATGGAACCTATCCATTCGACCTGTATCCCAACCCTGTGACCGACTATCTAAATGTACGCACAGGGGAGGACACTGATGCGGATATCAAGGTGTACGATGCCGCAGGAAGGACCGTCTATAAAGGGTTGTCTGCCGTAAGCGCTTTCGCTCCGGTACGGATTGACATGAGGGAATGCGCCCCAGGGCGCTATACTGTAGCGGTGACATTCAACGGAAAGGAGCACGTGCGTAGCGTAGTGAAACTATAGAATCATAAAGAAAGACATAGAACAATGAAAAACAATATAAGAATCATCGGGGCTGCCATTGCGGTAATTCTATCACCGGCTGTGGCGGAAGCCGAGCCCGGAAATGAAGCACTGCCCTTCACCCGTATCACACGTGACCCTGTCTCTCTGGCAATGGGAGGGACATCAGTGACAAGGACATCAGATATTTCATACGCATCGTTCTCCAACGCGGCAGCAATCCCGTTCAGTGACAACACCCTGGATGTCTCTGCAGGCTATCTTGGCTGGC
>CALVAE010000124.1 GCA_944325465.1 uncultured Bacteroidales bacterium
AACGGATTTATACGAATCATGACATGATTTTTCTCTTTTTTACAGTCTTTTCCTTTTTTATGATGTGTTTTTTGGTTTTATGAAGATATAAAGTTGTCGCGTCCGCGCTGAATCCGGCAGCAGTGTATCAGGACTTTTTAGCGAATAGGTCCTTTATTAAGTCCCTTTTATGATAAATAATTGAAAAGCGGTATGAATTGTTGAGATACCAAGATTCGAACTTGGACAGACAGAACCAAAATCTGTAGTGCTACCATTACACCATATCTCAATTCCGGATGCAAAGGTACGATTATTTTCGTTACTTTGCAAAAATACGTTATGCCATAACCGTGAGTTCGATTATGACGTATGTTTCGAAGTCATCTATGATGACCCTTAGGTTGTATGTGCCGGTAATGCTTGTATAGACGGTTTGTGTGTTGGAGGTTTCCTCCGCAATGAAGCCGGCGGATGAGAGCCTGCTTCTGAATGTATCTACATTGTCCCTCTTGACATCGAAGTCACAGAACATTACGCTCTCTCCATCGTTGTCATCGAAATATGCGGCATTTTCGATATCTCCGTCGTACGTCGGAAAATAGTTGAGGATGGAATATGATACCGCGCATTCCTCCCATGAAATTGAGGTATAGCCGCCTTCGTTATCACATCCGGACATTATAATGCCCAGACATATAATGGCAAAGATTGACAGTAACTTTTTCATTCCTTTGATAATTAATTGTTTAAATGAGTCTGGCCGGGATGTCGGGCTTCCTGTGCCCATATCAGAGCAGTCCGTATAGCAGATTCCATACCAGAAATCTCGCGAATTTGCCGATGAGGAGCAGGATGATTGTCCACAGTGGTCTGGTCTTGTAGAATCCAAGGGCTATGGCTATGACGTCCCCTACAAAAGGTACCCAGCAGACCAGGGCGAGCCATACTCCGTACCGGTCTATGTATGTCTTCTGCCTGTTGAGGGTCTCCGGTTTTACCTTGAACCATTTCTCAATCCATTCCCATTTCCCTATCCAGCCTATCCAATAGGTCAGTACGCTTCCGAGCCAGTTGCCAAGTGTTCCGACGATGAGGCATCCGACAGGATTTCCGGTGGCGGCAAGGATAGCCATATACAGTACATCAGAACTGAAAGGGAATATGGTCGCGGCAAGAAATGTCCCGATGAAGAGTCCGAGCAGTCCGAGATTTTCCAGTCCAAACATGATAGCCTCCTGTTAGCCGACCGATGCCGGTGTCATTTACGTTTTTTCCTGAAGAAATCGGAGACTGTTTCCCCGCATTCCCTGGCAAGGACTCCGGCAGTTGTTTCTGTCTTGGGATGAAGCAGGGTGGGGGAGTACAGGGAGAATCCACGTTTAGGGTCAATCGCTCCATACACTACCCGGCCTATCTGAGCCCAGGCAAGGGCTCCCGCACACATCGGGCAGGGTTCGACTGTCACATAGATGGTGCAGTCGTTGAGATATTTTCCTCCCATTGCTTCCGTGGCTGCAGTGATTGCGATCATTTCCGCATGTGCAGTCGGGTCATGCAGGTTTTCGGTCATATTGTGACCTCGCCCGATTATCCTGCCTCTGCATACGACAACCGCCCCGACAGGCACTTCGTCTTCCGCTGCTGCGTATCCTGCCTCCTTCAGCGCTTCACGCATGAATCTTTCGTCCTGATCGTCCGACATCCGCATCTCTGATTATCTATACCACTCCTTATATTCTATGTAGTGCATGGCGTTGTCATGTGCCATGGAGGTAATGCGGTCCGAAGCATCCTTGACCTTCTTCGCCGGAACTCCGGCCCAGATTCCCGGTTCGAGGACCTTGTTCTCCAGGACGACCGCCCCGGCGGCTATGACAGTGCCGTCAGGTATCACTGCATTGTCCATCACTATCGCTCCCATTCCGATAAGTACATCGTTGCCTATCCTTGCTCCATGGACAATGGCATTGTGTCCTACGGATACGTTGTTTCCGATGATGACTTCGGATACATCCGTTGTCGCATGCAGGACGGCGCAGTCCTGGATATTGACATTGTCGCCAAGCCGGATAGGGCCTACGTCACCCCTCAGGACCGCCCCATACCAGATGCTGCAGTTGCGTCCTGTCTGTACATCGCCGATGAGGGATGCGTTTTCGGCGACAAAGGTCCCTTCGCCTGTGGAGGGGACCTTTCCGTTAAGTTCCTTTATTATCATATCAGTGTCTTGTTCATTTATATGTTGGGGGACAGATTCTTCACTTCGTTCAGAATGACAGCGGGGGCGTCCACTATTCCCACTCGATTGTTGCAGGCGGTTTTGAGGAGATGTCATAGACTACCCTGTTGACTCCGCGTACACGGTTGATGATATCATTGCTGATCTTGGCAAGGAAGTCATAAGGGAGGTGTACCCAGTCTGCAGTCATGCCGTCGGTCGATATCACCGCGCGTAGAGCCACTGTATTTTCGTATGTCCTTTCGTCTCCCATCACTCCGACGCTGCGGACAGGCAGCAGTATCACACCGGCCTGCCAGATGGCATCGTACAGAGTCCTTGCCTTGATGGACGGGTCTGATGCAGACCGTACATAATCCGCTCCGGGACCGGCAAGAGCCTCGACGGCAGGCCTGTTCCCTTCAAGCGTATATGATTTCAACCCTCTGATGAAAATATCGTCAGCCTCGCGAAGGACAGCCAGTTTCTCTTCGGTAATGTCGCCGAGTATCCTGATACCCAGGGACGGACCCGGGAAAGGATGCCTTCCGATAAGCTCGTCCTTGATGCCGAGAGCCCTTCCTACACGGCGAACCTCGTCCTTGAACAGGAGTTTCAACGGCTCGATGATCTTGAGATTCATTTTCTCGGGCAGCCCGCCCACATTGTGGTGAGACTTGATCTTGGCTGCTGTCCCGTTGACGGAAGCGGATTCGATCACATCCGGGTAGATCGTGCCCTGGGCGAGCCAGCGGGCATTCTCGATTTTCTGTGCGTAACTGTCGAATGTCTCGACAAACAGCCTTCCGATTATTTTCCTCTTGGCCTCCGGGTCTGTCACTCCGGAAAGGGCTGAAATGAAGTCTGACGATGCATCCGCACCGATAACGTTCAGTCCCATATCCTTGTATGAGGCCAGCACGTCTTCGAATTCGTTCTTGCGGAGCAGCCCGTTGTTGACGAATATGCAGGCCAACTGGTGACCTATTGCCTTGTGCAGCAGTACGGCAGCGACCGTGGAGTCCACTCCGCCGCTAAGCCCGAGGATGACCTTGTCGGATCCGATACGGGCTTTCAGGTCCGCTACGGTGGTGTCAATGAAGGAGGCCGGTGTCCAGTCTCCTTTGCATCCGCATATCCCGAGCGCGAAATTGGCCAGTATCCTGCTTCCTTCAACGGTATGGAACACTTCCGGATGGAACTGTACGGCATACGTGTCTTCTCCCTTTATATGGTAGGCTGCGTTGACGACATCTTCCGTTGAGGCTATCACTTCCCCGCCTTCCGGCAGTCTTGTTATGGTATCTCCGTGTGACATCCATACCTGGGATTTTTCCGGCATGTCCTTGAACAGTCTTGAACTGCCTTTGACGGTCAGTATGGCCCTTCCGTATTCTCTGGCGGCTGATGCGGCCACCTCTCCTCCGAACTTGTGTGCAAGGTACTGTGCGCCGTAGCAGATGCCGAGCAGAGGCATATGTCCCTTTATCCCTTCCAGACGGATCTGCGGGGCCCCGGCATCACGTACTGAACAGGGACTTCCACTCAGTATCACGCCTTTGACACTTCCGTCAATCTGTGGGACCTTGTTGAAAGGATGGATTTCACAGTAGACATTGAGTTCCCTCAATCGCCTGCCTATCAGTTGAGTGACCTGGGAACCGAAATCGATGATCAGGATTTTTTCTGTCATATTTGAAATTCATGCAAAGTTTACTGTCCGCAAAAGTACGAAACAGTTTGGACTTTGGACACAAAAACTTTATTTTCTTGTGAAGTTTTCCAGAAGTTGTTAATTTTGCACCCGCGGAACAGGAAGGCATTCCGACCTCTTTCCGCCGTTTATAATTAGTAGTATGCAGGATATCAGGAATATTGCGATTATCGCCCATGTAGACCACGGCAAGACGACCCTGGTAGACAGGATGATCTACCAGTCTCGTCAGGCGAGAGAACAGGAGAAGTTGGGAGAACTGATCCTTGACAATAATGATCTCGAAAGGGAGAGAGGCATCACCATTCTGGCAAAGAATGTCTCTGTAACATATAAAGGAGTAAAAATCAATATCATCGACACTCCGGGCCACAGTGATTTCGGCGGAGAGGTTGAGAGGGTGCTGAATATGGCGGACGGCGTGCTCCTTTTGGTTGACGCCTTTGAAGGCTGTATGCCGCAGACGAGGTTTGTCCTCCAGAAGGCCATCGAGATGGGAAAGAAGCCGATAGTGGTGATAAACAAGGTGGACAAACCGAACTGCCGTCCCGAAGAGGTCCAGGAGGAGGTCTTTGACCTGATGTTTTCCCTTAACGCCACGGAGGACCAGTTGGATTTCCGTACCGTGTACGGTAGCGCAAAGCAGGGATGGATGTCTCTGGACTGGAGAAAGCCGACTACGGATATTACGGCACTGCTGGATGTGATACTTGAGGTGATACCTTCGCCTGAACACAATCCTGGTACACCCCAGATGCTCATATCTTCTCTGGAATACTCCCCATATGTCGGTCGTATCGCTATCGGAAGGGTGACCAGGGGCGAACTCAAGGCCGGAATGAACATAAGCCTGTGCAAGAGATACGATATTGTGGAGAAGCAGAAGATCAAGGACCTTATGGTATTTGACGGTCTTGAAAAGACAAAGGTCGACTCTGTGGTGTGCGGTGACATCTGTGCGGTGGTCGGGCTTGAAGGTTTCGAGATCGGCGATACGGTAGCGGATTTCGAGAATCCGGAACCGCTTCCTCCGATTTCCGTGGATGAACCGACAATGAGCATGCTCTTCTGCATAAACGATTCTCCTTTCTTCGGACGGGAGGGCAAGTTCGTTACTTCGAGACATCTGAAGGAGAGGCTGGAGAAGGAACTGGAGAAGAACCTCGCCCTCAGGGTAAAGCCGGGCCCCAATGCTGATTCGTTCATAGTGTATGGCAGGGGAGTGCTCCATCTGTCCGTTCTTATAGAGACGATGAGACGAGAGGGGTTCGAACTTCAGGTCGGCCAGCCTAAGGTGCTTGACAAGACCATTAACGGGCAGAGGTGCGAACCTATCGAGAACCTTACCATAGATGTCCCTGAGGAATTCGTCGGTAAGGCCATCGAGATATCGACCAGACGCAAGGCGGCCCTGATACACATGGAGAGCAGGGGAGACCGGACACATCTGGAATTCGATATCCCTGCACGCGGCCTTATGGGATTGAGAAGCAACCTTCTGACAGCGTCCCAGGGAGAGGCGGTCATTGCCCATCGTTTCAAGGATTACGAACCGTACAAGGGAGAGATCGAGCGCAGGACGAACGGTTCTCTGGTATCACTTGAAACAGGTGTGGCCGTAGCGTATTCAATGGACAAACTGCAGGACAGAGGCCGTTTCTTCGTTGATCCCGGGGATGAGATCTATGCGGGGCAGGTAGTCGGCGAGCATACAAGGGAGCGGGACCTCAATATCAATATATGCAAGACAAAGAAACTTACCAATATGAGGGCCTCCGGAAGCGATGACAAGGTGATGCTTCCTCCTCCTATCAAGTTTTCCCTTGAGGTGGCTCTGGAATATATCCAGGAAGACGAACTTGTTGAGGTGACTCCTAAATCCATGAGAATGAGGAAAATAATTCTCAGCGAAATAGAAAGGAAAAGAAAAAGTGGCGAATAGTGTTGTTTTGTAAAAATAAATTCCTATCTTTGCACGCTCAAATCTGTTTATCGTGGTTATGACAAACGAATATACGATACCCGTAAATGGATTGGCATCCGGACGGACGGAGTTCGGCTGGAGTGTCGGGAAAGAGTTCTTTGAAGAGTTCGGTAATACGGAAGTGCTTGATGCTGATCTTTCCGTCAGGGCAACAGCGGAAAAGTCAGGGACCCGCATCAATGTCGACTGTGACATGGAAGGGGTGCTGACAGTGCAGTGCGACAGGTGTCTGGCCGACCTGCAGATCCGGATTGCCCCGCATGTCCGCCTCAGTGTAAGGCATGAAGGTGCCGGGAATGCTGAGGAAGACGGGGGGGAGGTCATAAGTCTGGCTCCGGATGAAGCCGTTCTGGATATGTCGCAGATTATCTACGACTATGCCTGTCTGGCCTTGCCGATGCACCGGGTGCATGAGGTCGGGAAATGTGACGGTTCTGTCATAGGGCATATCGGGATTGCAGTCCAGTCTGACATGAATCCGGATGAGGAGAAGGAAAGTCCGTTTGCCGTGCTTAAGAAGATGTTGGATTGAATGTATTAAAATTGAAATAGAAATGGCACATCCGAAACGAAAAGTCTCAAAGCAGAGACGTGACAAAAGAAGAACACACGATTTTGCTGTAGTTCCGACTCTTGCGACATGCTCAAATTGTGGAGCGACTGTGCTTTATCACAGGGTTTGTCCTGAATGCGGATATTACAGAGGTCGTCAGATTATCGAGAAGAAAGCCCAGTAGCAGGTGATCTTCCCAATGAAATGGTCCCGTAGTTCAACGGATAGAATGGAAGTTTCCTAAACTTTAGATAGCAGTTCGATTCTGCTCGGGACTACCAAAAAGCCAACTCCTGAAATCAAAGGGGTTGGTTTTTTGTTGCATTTCCGGACAATTTGCAAGTAAACTTGCATTGCTCTCGGTTTCTGCGTATATTTGCATGATTTATCAAGATTTACAGATATGAAAAAGGTAATAGCAACAGAAAATGCCCCAAAGGCAGTGGGTCCTTATTCACAGGCGATAGAGGTAGACGGTACTTTGTATATATCAGGCCAGATTCCGGTTGTTCCGGCCGATGGAAGTGTTCCGGACAGCATTGAAGAGCAGACACGGCAGTCCCTGAAGAATATAGGCGCCATTCTTGCCGAGGCCGGCATGGACTATGGCAATGTCGTAAAGACTACCGTGCTTTTGGATGATATAGCCAATTTCAAGGCCATGAACGGAATTTATGCGGAATTCTTTACCGGTGACAAACCGGCGCGTGCCTGCTATCAGGTTGCTGCCCTGCCTATGGGAGTGAAGGTGGAGATAGAGGCTGTAGCAGTCAGGTAGACTTGCTTGCAGATGAATAGAAAAACCATTATCGTATGTATAGCGGCAATTGCCGTCCTGCTTGCAGGGGTGGCGGTTGCCGTATTTTTCCTGTATTCCGGGGTCGATGACGGCAGGGAGGCTCCGGATGCCGGTAATCCGGAGTACGGGTGTTATCAGGTCGTGCCGTCAGATGCGGCCGCTGTCATTCATTTTGACAGATTTGATGCTTTTCTCGAAGCATTCGGGAAGCCTCAGGCTTCTTTCGGCATTTTCCCCGAAGGCAAGTTCAGCGGCTTCCTTCACGAAGCCTTCCGCTCCGGCTGTCTTAAGTCATCGGACATTACCTTGTCTTTTCATTATGTC
This sequence comes from uncultured Bacteroidales bacterium, assembly GCA_944325465.1. Lineage (GTDB taxonomy): Bacteria > Bacteroidota > Bacteroidia > Bacteroidales > UBA932 > Cryptobacteroides. Next base: position 7,575 of record CALVAE010000124.1, read on the forward strand.
GGCGGGCTGGAACCTCTTCTGGCCATCGATGCAGGGAAATCCGGGGCTTCCGATTCGGATGAAGCCGGTTCGCTGGCTGAACTTGCCGGCAAGTCAGGGCTGTTCGTGTCTTTGGAAGACTGTGGCTCCATTGCTCCTGAAGGGACGTATATCGCCTCCAGGAAAATTCTCCTGGTCTCTACCTCGGATGTCCTTGTCAATTCTTCGGAACGCCATATAATGAACGGGATTTCCGTATTGGAGGATGCCGGATTTGTCAGGGCGGCGGAAACTGTCCGTGGATCTGCAGGCAATATCCTGATATCCAATACATCTTCGGGTCGTATCGTTGAAGAACTCTTTACTTCGGCCTACAGACGCTATTCGGATTTTTTCAGACGTTTTGCAGACTGGACGGCATTTTCGGTCGATATGATGTCCGGAGATCATTTTTCCATTTCCGGGACAGGCATTTCCGGCCAGGGCCCGGATAAGTTCCTGAATGTATTCAGGAATACGTCCGGCGGAGAGCCGGCAGTGGCGGAAGTGCTCCCGTCATATACGGTGTCTTTCTTTTCCGTTCCGGTAAGAAACGTGGCCGGATATATCCAGGCCTATAAGGATTTTGCTTCCGTGAGGCTCGGGCATTCACGATATGATTCCAGACTGAAGGAGTTGTCTGCCAGGACGGGCATCTCTCCTCAGGAGTGGGCGGAGAATATGGAAATAAGGGAAGTGGCTGTGGCCTCTTTCTATGTCGGCAGTTCGCTGGAAAGCCTGTTGCTTGTAAGGACCGGAGGGAAAGGATTACCTGATACGGCCGGGGCTGATGGGGAGAAGACAGGAATGCAGATTACGGAATACAGGTATAAGGATTTTGCATCTGCATTGTTCGGTTCTCTGTTTTCCGTTGAAGATGAAAGCCATTGTCTGTATCTTGGAGACTGGCTTGTTGCAGGGAGCAGGAATGCTTTGGAGGAATATGCAAGCGGCAGGGCGTTGGATTATACGTTGTCGTCATATCTGGCGGATGCCGGAAAGGACAGGAAGTCTGCCGGAGAGTGCCATTTCATCGGGTATTTTTCCTTTACGGAAGATCAGCGGGTTCTGGAGAGGGTGTTGAGACCGGAATATGCTGCCGTGGCGGAATCTTCGTATGAAGGGACCGCCTATGCTCCGGCGGTTTTCAGGATAATGACGGAGAAAGGTTCCGAAAGGCTTTATGCCGATATTTTCAGAATTTCCGATGTCAGGACGAAGGCTCCTGAATTTGAGCGGGATACAGTTGTCGTTATACCTAAGGGCCCCTTCAAGGTGAAGAATTCGGGGACCGGAAAGATGAATACCTTCTATCAGAACGACAATCACTATCTTTGTCTTAATGACGAAAACGGCAAGGGCTTGTGGGGAGCGGAATTTTCCACTCCGATATGCGGGCGTGCCACCACTGTGGATTATTTCCGGAACGGCAAGTTGCAGATTATCTTTGCTTCGGGTTCGAAACTCCATCTGCTTGACAGGTTGGGTCGGAAGGTCAGTCCTTTCCCTGTCGAACTTGGCAAGGATGTGCTTCTCGGGCCGGATGTCTATGATTTCAACGGCAGAAGACAGTATAATGTGATGATCCTGCATAAGGACAATACCGTGGAAATGTACAATCTGCAAGGTAAAAAGCCGGCTTCCTGGAAGGGCATCACCTCGGATCAGACTATCAGAAACCTTCCGGAACCATTGAAGGTGAACGGCAGGACGTGGTGGGTCGTCCGGACATCTATCCAGACCCTGATATTCCCTTTCTATGGAGGGGATCCGGTGACCGTATTCGAAGGTGACAGGATGATAAGGCCGGACAGTGAAGTGATTCCGGTCAAGGGAGGAGTCGAGGTTACAAGGTACGACGGAAGAAAGGTAACGATAGAGATAGAATAGATTTTTAACTAAACCGAAAGATTATGGAATTTCAATCAGTGAACAAACTCTATGAAAAGAGTTTCAGGGAGAACTGGGACAGACCGGCGCTCTCGAACTATCAGGGTGTGACCCTGCATTACAGGGATATGGCCCGAAGGATAGCGAAGATGCACATAATGTATGAGCATTGCGGTCTTGTCAAAGGGGATAAGGTCGCCATCTGTTCCCGCAACCAGGCCAACTGGGGAGTATCCTTCCTGTCTGCACTGACATACGGAGCAGTCCCTGTCCCTATACTGCATGAGTTCAAGCCTGGTAACATCCATCATCTGGTAAATCATTCCGAGGCGAAGATCCTCTTTGTGGATGATGTTGTATGGGAAGGTCTTACCGAGACCGAGATGCCTTCCCTGCAGGCAGTGGTGCGGATCAACAATTTCCAGTTGCTTTTTGCCCGTGACAAGGACATAACGGAGACCAGGGCCCACCTGAACGAACTTTTCGGGAAGAAATACCCGATGAATTTCACTCCGGATGACATCTGTTATTACGAGGATGGAGCGGATGAACTGGCCCTTATCAATTATACATCCGGGACATCAGGTTTTTCCAAAGGGGTGATGATCCCGTACAGGGCTCTGTTTTCAAATATCTTTTTCGCCCGGGAGGTGCTTCCGATGCTGGACAGCCATTCCAATGTCGTTGCGATGCTTCCATCCGCGCACATGTACGGAATGATGTTCGAACTGCTTTTCGAACTTACAATCGGAGCGCATGTGCATTTCCTGACAAGGGTACCGAGCCCGAAGATCATCATGCAGGCTCTCGCCGAAATCCGGCCGGATGTCGTGATTGCCGTTCCTCTCATTATCGAGAAGGTGTACAAGAGCAAACTCAAGCCTCTGCTTGAGAAGGAAGGAATCCGTTTCGCAATGAAACTGCCTGTACTCAACCACATTATCCAGAAGAAGATAAGGGAGGAACTGGTGAAGGCGTTCGGCGGCAGATTCGAGGAAGTGATAATTGGAGGGGCCGCATTCAACAAGGAAGTGGAAGACTTCATGAAGAAGATAGGCTTTCCGTTTACAGTCGGATATGGCATGACCGAGTGTGCCCCTATAATTTCATACGAGGACTGGAAATATGCCAGACAGTATTCCTGCGGCAAGGCTGCGCCGAATATGGAGATCAGGATAGATTCGGAGGATCCCGTCAATGTGGCTGGAGAGGTGCTTGTACGTGGAATGAATGTATTTCTCGGCTATTACAAGAATGAAGAGGCCACGCAGGCCGCCTTCACAGGCGACGGTTGGTTCCGCACGGGTGATATGGGAGTGATGGACAAGGACGGTTATCTCTATCTCAGGGGAAGGTCGAAGTGTATGATTCTGGGACCGTCAGGCCAGAACATCTATCCGGAAGAGATAGAATGCGTGGTCAACAACATGCAGTATGTCGTGGATTCTCTTGTCATAGAGGATAACGGAGGACTTACCGCGCTCATCTACCCGGATTTCCATCAGGGAGAAGTCGATGGAATGGATAGCGAGGCGCTTGGAAAATATATCGAAGGCCAGTTGCCGGAACTTAACAGGCAGTTGCCTAATTATGCCAGAATCAAGAAGATAGAGATACTTCCGGAAGATTTCGAACGTACTCCCAAGAGGAGTATCAAAAGATACCTCTATCAGAGGAATTAAATCGGTGATGGAAAAGTTCGATAACAGTTATATTGAGATGGCCGCGATATGGGCGAGGAATTCATATTGCAAGCGCAGGCAGGTGGGGGCTCTTATAGTCAAGGACAGGATGATCATATCCGACGGCTATAACGGGACGCCGTCTGGCTTTGAGAATATCTGCGAGGACGAAAATGGGGTTACAAAGCCGTATGTTCTTCATGCAGAGGCAAATGCCATAACCAAGGTCGCAAAGTCGGGCAACAGCAGCGACGGAGCGACGCTCTACGTAACGGCTGCGCCATGCATAGAATGTTCAAAACTGATTATCCAGGCCGGAATCAGGAGAGTTGTATATCGGGATGAGTACCGTCTTACGGATGGCATTGATCTGTTGCGCAAGGCGGGTATAGCAGTGGAAAAGGTAGATTGAAATGAATAAGGGAAATGCTTTGATCGCGGCGCTTCTTGGAGTTGTCATCGGAATCTGTGCCGCTCTTGTCTATTCGCGTTTTTCCGATGAAAGGAAATTCGACGGGGATTATTCCCAATGGAGAAAACTGAATCTGATTCTCCAGCAGATAGAACAGAATTATGTCGATACGATAGATGTCAGGACCATGACTGATGCCGCTGTAGAGGCGGCACTGCATAAACTTGACCCGCATTCGGTGTATCTCCCTCCTGTCGAACTGAAGGAATCCGAAACTGAACTTGCAGGCAATTTTGAAGGGATAGGAATCCAGTTCAATGTTCCGAACGATACCGCCATCGTGCTGAATGTCATTTCCGGAGGGCCGTCCGAAAAGGCGGGGCTTATGCAGGGTGACCGGATTCTGAAGGTTGATGACAAGACCATTGCGGGAGTGAAGACCCCGCAGGACAGTATGGTCAGGTTGATGAAAGGTCCTGCCGGGACAAAAGTGAGCGTGACAGTTTCCAGAGACGGTACTGAGATTCCGTTTGAGATAGAAAGGGGAAAGATTCCTGTCAACAGCGTCGATGCCGCTTTCATGGTAAATGATACGACCGGATATATCCGTCTTTCCAAGTTTTCACGTACGACATATACCGAATTCCACAGGGCTGCTGAAAAACTGTTGTCCGAAGGCATGAACCGGCTCATCTTCGATCTGAGGGACAATACGGGCGGATATCTTGACCAGGCCCTTCTGCTGAGCAATGAATTCCTGAATAAAGGGGACCTGATCGTGTATATGGAAGGGCTGCACAGGCCGAAGGAGGAATTCAAGGCTGACGGCCAGGGGAGCCTGCAGGACATAGGGCTTACCGTCATTATCAATGAGTCATCCGCATCTTCCAGCGAAATCTTTTCCGGAGCAATGCAGGATAATGACAGGGGAGTGATAGTGGGCCGCCGTTCGTTTGGAAAGGGGCTTGTCCAGGAACCTATCAATTTTACCGACGGTTCCGGAGTAAGGCTTACCGTGGCCAGATTCCATACTCCGTCAGGCCGCTGTATCCAGAAACCCTATTCGGCAGATTATGACTATGACATATTTGAAAGGTACGCTCATGGAGAAATGACGGATGCCGACAGCATGAAGGTGGATACCAGCGTGGTATATCATACCAGGGCTGGCCGGAAGGTATATGGCGGCGGCGGCATCGTACCTGACATTTTCGTCCCTATTGACACTACCAGGGCAACAGGTTTCTATATCCAGTGCAACAAAAAGGCTGAACAGATGCGTTTTGCATCCTGGATATTTGACAGATACCGTGACACCATTTCCGGTATAGAAGATTTTGATGAACTCAAGAACGTGCTTGACGGCATGTCTTTGGACAGAAAGTTCCTGTCTTTCGTTTCGCGTGACGGTATCGTTCCGTCTGATTCAGAGTGGAAGAAGACAGAGCCGTATATTATGCCTCAACTCTATGCGTTGGTAGGGAGATTCTCCAAACTTGAAGATGAAGCCTTCTACAGGTTTTATATGGAGATTGACGATACGATTCTCGCGGCAGTTAACAGTCCGGGCGAGGTCACTGCTGAGGAATGAATCTATAGACGATTTCGCCTGTCTGTCTGGACATGGTCCTGATTTTATCCGGAGAAAGGACTGAAAACCTTGACAGACGGGCGGCCCTTATCGCGAAATCCCTGAGACACCGGTCATCGGATGAGACTTCATCGTAGATTCTTGCATTGATGACGTTCCCCTGCGGGTCAACGGTGATTATTACGGTAACATCACCTCCTCCCATGCATCTGTATGCAGGAATTGACAGTCTGCTGGCTTTTCTTCCGTCCAGAGTGTATGATATGACCGACGGACCTTTATATTCCGTTTTGTTCTCTTTTGTCTTCTTTTCGAATAGGCCAAGGTCTACGGTCTCTTCCGAAGCCTCTTCTTCGATTGCCGCCCTTGTACCTGATGATAATTCTTTCTGAAGTCTTTCGGCGTCTTCATACAGTTGTCTGGCGTCCGTACCCCTGTCGTCTTTCAGTGTTTCAGACGCATCGACTGCTATATTCCTGATTTCTTCAGCGGGCTGTGCGGTAGTGTACCCGAGCAGTTCGTCAAGATGTCTGCTGATCTCCCGTTTGAATGTCTCTTCCTGCTCCAGCCTTTCCTTTTCTTCCTGTGCGGAAAAGTCCATCAGGAATCCCGTGTCTTTGACTGCAATGGTGGCCAGTTGCGATACGGCCAAGACAATAATCACCGTGAGATGGAATATCACGGTGATATAGAGTCCTGCCTTGTCGGCCGATGTCAGTCTTTCGTATATTTTATGAATATTCACGCCTGTGTGTTTCTCTGTACTTTCTCTCCCGATGCTATGGCCTTTTCGATAGTGGCGGTCAGGACGTCAATTGCAACCTTATTGTGGCCTCCCTGCGGGATTATCACGTCTGCATATCTCTTGCTCGGCTCGATGAACTGCAGGTACATCGGCTTGACCGTCTTGGTGTATCTTTCAATGACGGTTTCAACCGTTTTCCCTCTTTCAAGAATATCCCTTGCCATGACCCTCATCAGCCTGTCATCGTCATCGGCATCCACGAAAATCTTGATATCCATCTGGTTACGCAGACGTTCGCAGGTGAATATCAGGATTCCTTCTATGATGATGACTTCCGCAGGATGTACCGTTACCGTTTCCGTCCTAGACCGTGAACAGGTGATATAGGAATAGACAGGCTGTTCTATGCTTTTGCCTTCCCTCAGCATCGACAGATGTCTGTTGAGCAGATCAAAATCTATCGAGTCCGGATGATCGAAATTCATGTATTTCTTTTCCTCATCGCTCAGATGGCTCGAATCCTTGTAGTATGAGTCCTGGGGAATGACGACAACCCTTTCCTTTAGCCTTTCGGTGATGGCTTTTACTACGGTTGTCTTTCCGGAGCCTGACCCTCCTGCTATTCCTATTATCAGCATATCCGCAATCGTTAAAATTCAGCGTTCTTAGGGGTGCGAGGGAAAGGTATCACATCTCTGATGTTACCCATTCCAGTGACAAACAGCAGAAGCCTTTCGAATCCGAGACCGAAACCGCTGTGAGGGGCGGAACCGAACCTTCTTGTATCAAGATACCATTCCAGGGTCTCGTGGCTCATGCCGAGTTCGTTGATCCGGGCTTCAAGTTTTTCAAGAGACGATTCCCTCTCGGAACCTCCGATGATTTCGCCGATCTTAGGGAAGAGCACATCCATTCCGCGGACAGTCTTTCCATCCTCATTCTGCTTCATGTAGAATGCCTTGATGTCTTTCGGATAGTCGGTCATGATGACAGGCCTTCCGAAATGCTTTTCCACCAGATACCGTTCGTGCTCGCTCTGCAGGTCGACTCCCCAGCCTACCGGGAATTCGAATTTCTCTCCTGAATTTTCAAGTATCCTGATTCCTTCAGTGTAGGTGAGTCTGACGAATTCGGTCTTGACCACGCTTTCAAGCCTTGCTATAAGTTCCTTGTCGAACATGTCGTTCAGGAATTTCAGGTCGTCCATGCAGTTTTCAAGGGCATATCTTACCAGGGATTTTATGAAATCCTCTGCCAGGTCCATGTTGTCCTCGATTTCGTAGAAGGCCATTTCAGGCTCGATCATCCAGAATTCGGCAAGATGCCGCGGAGTATTGGAGTTCTCGGCCCTGAAAGTAGGTCCGAAAGTATAGATTTCCCCGAGGGCCATTGCACCGAGTTCCCCTTCAAGCTGTCCGCTTACCGTCAGACTGGTCTGTCTGCCGAAGAAGTCCTGGGCATAGTCGATTCCTCCGTTTTCCAGGCGCGGAGGGTTGTTCAGGTCAAGGGTAGTGACCTGGAACATCTCTCCCGCGCCCTCACAATCAGATGCAGTGATTATAGGTGTGTGAAGATATACGAATCCCTTGTCATTGAAATATTTGTGGATGGCAAAAGCCATGGCGTGCCGTATCCTCAATACGGCTCCGAAAGTATTTGTCCTCGGTCTCAGGTGGGCTATTGTCCTGAGGAATTCGAGAGTGTGTCCCTTTTTCTGCAGAGGATACGTATTGGGATCGGCTTCTCCGTATATTTCAATGGATCTTGCCTGTATTTCCACTGACTGTCCGCCTCCGAGCGATTCCACCAGATCTCCTCTGACCGCTATGCATGCTCCGGTAGTGATTCTCTTAAGCGTTTCTTCGTCAAATCCGGCTACGTCGGCGACTACCTGGATATTGTTTATCGTCGAACCGTCGTTCAGTGCTATGAAGGCTACATTCTTGTTCCCCCGCTTTGTCCTTACCCATCCTTTGGCGAGCACCTCCTGTCCCGGAGTGAGCTTCAGCAAATCCTTGACCTTGGTCCTTATTACTTTTCCCATTTCAATAACTTTTTATCAAACGTGCAAATATAGTGTATTTGCTTTTATTCACACACAACTTTTCCGTAAATGTCGGTGTTGTCTATTCTTCCTGCAAACTTTTCAGCGCCTTTGCCTATCGCGTAAACTGGCACCGGGGCGCCTGTATGGTCAAAGGTGGTCCAGCCTATGTTGTGCGCGACGCTGAATGCCCTGTTCCGTTCCTTCTCGTTCATGTCTTTGTCGGCTGGCAGAGAATCGTTTTCAATACCGTTCCAGTCGACCATGTAGCCCTTGTCCGATCCGATTGTTATTCCGCCTGTCTCATGGTCTGCCGTTACGACTATAAGTGTTTCGTCCGGGTGTTCCAGATAGAATTCATAGGCAACCGCAACGGCTTCATCGAATCTGGAAATGGCATCGATCATCTCCGTTATGTTGTTGTCATGTGCCGCCCAGTCTATTTCACCTCCTTCGCACATTATAAAGAAAGGTTCGTCATCACCGAGGTAATCTATTGCGGCTTCGAGGACTTCTCCCAGCCTGTCTTCCTCTGCAGGATCTTCGTCATGTTCGATTTCGTAGTTGAGTGCGGCCTCCTTTTTCTGGCTTGCAGGTATTACGACGACGCCTGATTCGTCATCGCTTTCCGCCAGTTCCCCAAGGCCGTAACATACATCATATCCTTTGCTTTCCAGTACCTTGTCAATATCTTCAAGATTGCCCTTCTTCCCGTTGAAGTCAAGAATGCCGCTGCCTGCAAAGAATTCGAAATTGCTCTCTGGAATCTCGAGGCTGATTTCATAGTAGTCATTCCTGTCTTTCCTGTGGGCGTAGAAGGCTCCAGGAGTGGCATGATTGACAGGGACGGAAGACATTATTCCGACATTGTATCCCTTTTCGTGCATAGCGTATGCCATGCTTTTGAGAGGAGTCCCGTCCGGCGCTACCCCAAGGAAGTGGTTGTTTGTCTTGTTTCCTGTCGCTATCGCTGTTCCTGAAGCGGCAGAATCCGTTATGTTGCTGTTGGCAGAGAATGTCGTGCAGAGTCCGAGCACCGGGAATCTGGTGAATGTGACCTGTTCTCCTCCTAATTTTCCGGCCTTGTAGGAAAGATAGGATTCGGCGGCCGCTACCTGTGTCGCTCCCATTCCGTCACCAATCATGACGAAAATATATTTTGCCGGCTTTTCTTTTTTCCTGGCCTTTGCCGTAGCGTCATCCTTGAAAATTGCTCCGACTGCCGCCAGTGCAACAATGGCTGCGGATACGTACAAAAGGGTTTTCTTGAGTCTTGACATGATCTTTTCTGTTTCTGTGAATTTATTCATGCAGGATATTCCTGACATATCCTAATAAAAAGGGGTTGCCCGACTGATCCGGACAACCCCTGAATATATTTTACATAAAATCAGTCAACTGCAGGTTTTCTGGCAGTGTACATGATTTTAAGGGCAGAGCATCTGCGCAGTTCCTGCTTGACATCAGTGATGATACCCATCCTGACGTTCTGGTCAGCCTTGATGGCGACAGTCATGAACTGCCTGTCTGATTCGCTCATTGCATCGCGTTCTGCAGCAATGAAGTCACGGATTTCATCTACCGTCTTGAACGAGTCATTCAACTGGATTCGGGCATCTGTTCCGTACTGGGTCTGCAGATGTTTTACCGGCGGACCGATATTGATGTATGAAGTGAGATCCTTCCTTTCCAGTTTCACGACTTCAGTAGCTTCAGGTGGTGTTACCTGGACCTTACTTTCAGTTGAACGCAACTGGGAGCAGACCATAAAGAAGAACAGGAACATAAACACGATATCAGAGGTCGAACCTGTCGACATTGCCGGGACTGTCTTCTTCTCTCCCTGTTTGAACATTGACATATCTCTTT
>CALVAE010000125.1 GCA_944325465.1 uncultured Bacteroidales bacterium
CGGTCGTGAACTCTTTCTCTCCGATGACGGTCTCGCCGTTACGGACCTCAACCACGTATGTAGTGGCTGCATATACACCGGTACCGGCTACAGGAGTGTAGATCTTGAGACCTGCATCATTGGTGCCCTCGGTATATTCCGCTGCAATCGGGTATGAACCGTCAGTGCCTTCCAGTTGCCGGAGTTCAGAACCCTTCTCCCCGAACCATACGGACAGTTCCGTAGCATTCTCGGACGCAACTGCAACCGTAGCGGTATTGGTCCACAGATTGATATCCTTTACCTCTACAGTGGCAGAAACTTGAAGATAACGGAAGGTGCAGACAGCAGAAACGGACTTGTCATTACCGTCGGTTACCTTTATACTGAAACTGTGGTCTCCTGTCTCGGTTGCGATTCCTGCGATAAGTTTAACGAGTGCAGTGATATTGAACTCCACCTCTTCCTTGTCCAGAAGGTCCTCTCCTGTCGGAAGGGCTCCCTGAGTCAGACCGTCAAGGATGGTTCCCACCTGGGTATCGGTTACAAGGTCAAATTCGGAAGGTACCTGCATCCCCGAAAGGATAGGTTCAAGCAGATCAGAATCGATATCTACTACAAGACTCTTGATTTTACCGGGAGCAACGATTGAAAGGGAGGCATCCAGATTGTCATCTATATTGACTGTTTCAAAATCAGGATTGGACTCCCATACTATCTCCGGTGCCGGAGTTTCCTGTCCCCCGCCGTTCTCCTGACCGTTCTCCGGCCCGTTCTTCTGGCAGGACGAGATTGATACAATGGCAGATACCGCCATCATAACAGTTAAAAATCTTTTCATCATAATCTAACAATAAAATTCATATCCGGCAGTTTGTGCGGACTGCCATCCAAATTAATCATCATTTGTTCATCTCTTCATCCTCAGCCAGTTTGGATTTGGCATAGGACAGAGTGAGATTGAATGTCTTCGAATCCGAAGACGGGGCGTCATACATGGCATCGGTCATCAGTTTTTCGCAGATCGACCTGAGTCCGCGGGCCCCGAGCCTATTCTTTATAGCGGTGTCCACTATCAGTTCCAGGACACCCTTGGATATGTTCAGTTTGATACCGTCTATCTCGAAAAGTTTCCTGTACTGCCTTATTATCGCATTCTTCGGTTCCGTAAGGATTCTCAGCAAGGCGTTCCTGTCGAGATTGTCAAGATAGGTAATCACTGGAAGACGACCGATGATCTCGGGAATAAGCCCGTAAGCCCTCAGGTCCTGGGCCGAGACATACTGGAGAAGATTCTCCTTGTCGACTTTCTTACTGTTGACCGTTCCGTAACCTATCACCTGGGTATTGAGACGCGAGGCAATCCTTCTCTCTATACCTTCAAAGGCACCGCCGCAGATGAAAAGGATATTCTGGGTATTCACCTTGATGAAATCCTGCTCCGGATGCTTGCGGCCTCCCTTGGGCGGCACATTGACCACACTGCCTTCCAGAAGTTTCAGAAGGGCCTGCTGCACTCCCTCTCCGGAAACATCCCTGGTGATGGAAGGATTGTCGCTTTTGCGGGCGATCTTGTCTATCTCATCGATGAAGACTATCCCCCTCTCGGCAAGGTCCACATCATAGTCAGCCTCCTGAAGCAGCCTGGATAGGATGCTTTCCACATCTTCCCCGACATAACCGGCCTCGGTGAGGACGGTGGCATCCACAATTGTGAAAGGCACATCCAGAAGTCTGGCAATGGTCTTGGCCATCAGGGTCTTTCCTGTACCTGTCGGACCAACCATCAGGATATTGGACTTCTCGATGTCGATATCGCTGTCCTTTGACTCGACGTTGTAGTTTATCCTTTTGTAATGGTTATAGACAGCCACGGAGAGAAGTTTCTTCGCTCTCTCCTGCCCTATGACATACTGGTCGAGATAGTCGTGTATCTCCTTCGGTTTAAGGAGTTTCTCTATCTTTCCGTGTTTCGGGGAAGGCACAAGCCCTGCCTCCAGGATGTATTCATTGCATCTCCGGACGCAGTCTATGCATATGCAGGATTCTATTCCGTGCAGGAGAGGGACTTCATCCTCTCCCCTGCCGCAGAACATGCAGTATTCTTCTTCTTGATTGTCTATCTTGTCTGCCATTATTATTTTTTCCTTTTGACCAGAACCTCATCGATTATTCCGTATTCCTTGGCCTCGGAGGAAGACATCCAGTAGTCTCTGTCCGCATCTGCGGTAATCTGCGCTACCGTCTTGCCGGTATGTTCGGACAGTATGGAATACAGTTCCGCCTTGACCTTCACGATTTCCCTCGCCGCAATCTCAATATCGGATGCCTGGCCGTTCGCCCCTCCGAGAGGCTGGTGAATCATTATTCGGGAATGCTTGAGCGCCGATCTTTTCCCTTTGGTCCCGGCACACAGCAGAATCGCGCCCATGGAAGCGGACATCCCCGTACAGATTGTCGCAACGTCAGGCTCTATCAACTGCATGGTGTCGTATATTCCAAGACCGGATGAGACAGAACCGCCCGGAGTATTGAGATACAGGGAAATATCGAGAGAACTCTCCTGGGAGGCAAGAAACAGCAACTGCGCCTGCACTATGTTCGCCACATCATCATCGATAGGCACTCCGAGAAATACTATCCTGTCCATCATAACGCCGCTGAATACATCCATCGCGGCCACATTCAGTCTTCTCTCCTCCAATATGGTCGGATTGATGTATGCATCATAGAATGAACTGTACCGGTGCATCGTCATCGGGCTAATGCCGAATTCCGACCTTGCGTATCTTTCAAATTCCCTGTCCATAATACCCTGATATTCCGGTTAATCGTATCACTATGCCAGTTCGCGGAATTCCTCGACGGAAACCTGCCTGTTATCGAGAGTCACATCAGCACGTACCGAATTGAGGACCTTCTGTTCCTCTACCTGCTCATAGATACGTCCCCTCTCCTTGTCGTTGGCCAGAACCGATTTCGCATAGGTTTCAAGCTGCTCGTCAGGCACATTGGCCAGACCGTACATAGCGAACTGGTATGCAGCGAAAGCCTTGGCTGCAGAGAACATGTCAGCATCCTCCACCTTTACCGCATATTTTTCAGCAAGGAACCCGCGCACCATCTGCCAGCGGAAATCATTAAGGAATCCAGGGAACTCCCTGTCGATTTCCTCCTGGGTGAACTTGCCTTCGTTAGTGACGGTAATCCACCTCTTGAGGAATTTTTCCGGAAGGGAGATACCTGCCTTGTCAACCAGATACGCCTTCGCGTCCTTGGAGAAACGGAACTCCGACTCCTGGGCATACTCTGCCGTGAGCCTGTCCTCTATCTTGCCGTCGAACTCCTCCTCGCTCTTCACTACGCCTTCACCGAATATCTTGTCATAGGTATCCTGGCAGAGTTCCGCAGGCTTGAATGTCTTGACGGTCTTTACAGTCATCTTGAAAAGAGGCTCTATTCCCGCAAGTTCCTCTTTCTTCACTTTCAGCAGGGACGCCCTGTCAGTCTCGTTGGTGAAAGCCTTGTTTACATCCACATCCAGGCTGTCACCAGGCTTCAGACCTACAAAGGAAGGCCTTACCTGCTCATCCACATTGCGGAGGGCGACATAGGTACCTTCTATCTTCATATCACCCTGCTCGAAGTCGGCAATAAGGAAATCATCCTCGGCGGCAGCCTCCCCGTCTTCAAGAGAACCGTACTGCCTGAGAAGATTGCTCTTCATCTCCTTCTTCGCCTCGTCGGAAACCTTGATCCCGTAATAAGGAATTCTGTCTTCCTTGGAAAGGGTAAGGTTCACGTCAGGAGTGAGGGCGATGTCGAAAAGGAAGGTAAAATCATTGCCGTCCTTCCATTCTGTCTCCGGCTGGCTTTCTGCCGGAAGAGGCTCGCCCATTACATGCAACTGATTGTCGGTAATGTATTTGTTCAGGGCTTCGGAAATGGAGTCATTCACCGAATCCACAAGGGCAGACTGTCCGTAGATCCTTTCTATCAGGGACATAGGGACCATTCCCTTACGGAATCCCTTGATTTCGGCCTTTCTCCTGTAGTCATTGAGCCTTTTCTTCTTCCTGTCTGCGTAATCGTCCTTTGAAATGGTAAGGGTAACCTCTATATTAAGGTCATCTGTCCTGTTCTCTTTTATATCCATATCTCGTGAATTTTAATTTTCAAATCAAGGTCTTCTCTTCCGTCCGACACGGGAAAAGCCTGCAAATTTAATCATATTGCCGTAAATTCCAAAATCCTCGGGAAGTACATGGGCCGGACAATGCTTCAACCGCGTCTCAAAGGACGTTTCGGATAGGCAACCCTGGCATGATGTACCTGCTGGAGATAGTCCTTGAGCACGTTCTTGAGGATATGAAGTTCCTTGAGGGAAATATCAGCCTCCTCAAACTGTCCGTCCTTTATCTTGGAATTGAATATCCTGTCCACGAAATCGGAAATGCTCTGCTGGGAGAAATCCTTGAGGCTTCTGGAAGCCGCCTCTATGGAATCGCACAGCATAAGGATACTCTGTTCCTTGGTGGACGGTTTCTTTCCCTTATAATAAAAATCGTCCGCCTTAGAAGGATCCCCTCCCGCCTGGAGGTACTTGCTGTAGAAATACGCGGTGCATGTCGTGCCGTGATGGGTCTGGATAAAATCCCTGATCACGACCGGCAGTCCGGCCTTGTCCGCTATCGCAAGCCCGTCGGATACATGCTTGATTATCTCCCTTGCGCTTTCAATCGGTGACAGTCCCTCGTGATAGTTGGTTCCAGGAGCCTCGTTCTCGATGAAACACAAAGGATTGGCGATCTTTCCTATGTCGTGGTAAAGGGCACCGCACCGCACCAACTGGACATTCGCATCCATGGCTCTCGCCGCCGCATCCGCCATATTCATTACCTGCAGGCAGTGCTGGAAAGTTCCAGGAGCCTTGTGCGCCAGTTCCCTGAGCAGTCTGTTGTTGGTATCGCTCAATTCCACAAGCCTCGAATTGGAGACCAGCATGAAAATCCTTTCGAAAAGATATACGAGAGGGTATCCGGCAACCGAGAAAAGCGACCCGAGGGCCATGTAAAGGATTGTCCGGTATCCTATTATCTCCCGCATCCCATCCATGATATTGAAAGCGATGAAAGTCACCATCAGGGAAAGGAACACGAACAGGGCGGTAACGAACTGCTGCCATCCCTTATTGAAATATCCGAAGGAAACTATTGCCACTATGCCCGCATTGAGAAACATCACGAACAGTTCCACCCCGTTGTGCGCGAATATCAGCAACGGAAGCAGTGATACGACATATACCGGATAGACAACCTTGGTCTTGAAAAAGGCAAGGAGATACAGGGCAATCAGAGTATAGGGCACAAGGTACATGTTCTCATGTCCGGTCCTCTCCACCACGAAAGTCACGCAGGCGGACAGGAAGAATACAAGCAGAAGATAACAGTACCTGTTGAATTCGGAAAAGATTCCGGGACTGGTATAGTAGATTGTAAAGAAAATGATGATCACCAGCAGCAGGGCCAGCATGGCATTGCCGCACCACTGGAGAATCCGGGGACCGCCATAGCCTATACTTGTTTCATACTCGGCCTTGTACGAATCCAGCAACTGCTCCACTTCAGCCGTAACTATCTCACCGTGTGAGACAATCAGTTGGCCTGCATTCACCACCCCGGATGTGGGGGAGATATAGTCAACCGCCTCGTCATGCACCAGATCGGTAGTCTGCTGGTCAAAAAGAAGGTTCGGGACGATGATACTGTACAGTCCGCTGTACCTGCATAGGGAGTCTATATCGCATTTGAGACCCGCATGTCTCAATCCCGCAGCCAGTTCCGCCCTCGCTTCCGTAACCGTATATATTTCGGAAACCGGATACTTGGATGCCCTCTTGTCCCTCTGGATATAGATTATCGACCCCGTATTCGAGGAGGCATCTATATCCGAGATGACCCCTCTGGAATAAATCGAGGAAAGAATCTCCTGAAACCGGGTCTTGAGAGTATCGAACTTGCCGAGACCGGCCGTTTCCACGGCCCTGATACTCTCATAGGCGACATCTTCGGAATATTTGTAATATGGGATGATTCCCGAGCCGGCTGATTCCCTTTCTTCCTGCAACTGCGCCTCTGTCTTGAGAATCGGAAAATCGAACTGGGCCATCAGAGTCTCGTACATCCACGGCGAACCTTTCCGATAATCATAATTGAAATTGCCGGTGCGCGGCATCAGCAGAAGCAGGAGAATAAAAAGAATGACGAGAGGTATGTAAACCTTGTACCCTCTTGGAAATCTTACCTTTTGCATATCAGTTCATTTTACACCTTCCCGGGAAAGCGCCGGAAACGGAATCACTTTTTGCCGAAAGGACTGTCCGGTTCCTTTGCCATATAACTGAATTCAAGACGGTCAGTCAGACGCGGAAGGATCTTGTGCATGAATACGGTCAACTTGCCTATGGGCGTCAGTATCATTTCCGACTTCCTTCCGGCAAGTCCCTTTGCCATGTACCAGGCCACCTTCTCCGCCGTCATCATCCTGCCTTCATCCCGGGGAGTCTTTCCCTGGGTGGACCCGTCAGCCGTCAGGGCGGCATTGCGCACATTGGAAGCCGTAAATCCCGGAGCGAATACCATCACATGCAGTCCGTCATAAAGATGCTCTATCCTCAACGTATCCAGGAATCCCCTGATGGCATATTTGGACGAAGAATAGCCCGTCCTGCCGGGAAGTCCGGCATAGCCTGCAATGGATATGACGCCGACCACCGAGCCCTTGCTTTCAAGGAGATAAGGAAGGGCGAATTTGGTACAATAGACAGTCCCCCAGAAATTGACGTCCATCAAGGTCTTTATCACTCCAAGGTCCAGGTCCCTGAACATAGCACGCATCGAAACCCCGGCATTGTTGACCAGGATATCTATACGGCCGAATTTCTCCACCGTCCTTTCTATCAGATTGCGGCAGTCAGCCTCCTGCGAGACATCCGTCCTGACGCAGAGTATATCCTCTTCAGGGGCGATTCCGGCCGTCTCTTCCCGGAGCCTGTCAATCGATCTTGCGGCAAGGCTCAGCCTGGCGCCGAGGGAGGCGAATAATCTGGCAGAAGCCAACCCAATTCCTGAGCTGGCTCCTGTTATTATCATAACCTTGCCTCTGAAAAAATCCTTTTTCATAGCAAAGAATCTATTCCGCCATTCCGCGGTCCACTATTTCGTCTCCGTCGTACTCTCCTCTGTCGAGTTTTGCACGTACCTCCGCAAAGGTCTTGAGGGTGTACTCCACATCTTCCATCGAATGGGCTGCAGTAGGGATTATCCTGAATATGATCATACCCTTAGGAATGACAGGATATACGACTATCGAGCAGAAGATACCGTAGTTCTCGCGAAGGTCGACAGCCATCTTTGTAGCCTGGCCCACACCGCCCTTGATGGCGACAGGTGTCACGCAGGCCTCGGCAGGTCCTATATCGAAACCGAGGTCACGGAATCCCTGCTGGAGGGCACGGGTAACCGTAAAGAGTTTCTTGCGGAGTTCGTCACCTTCCTTGCTGCGGATGATTTCCAGTCTCTTCAGACCACCCTCCACAAAGGCCATCGGAAGGGATTTCGCATAGATCTGTGAGCGGAGATTATAGCGGAGATAGTCGATGATGACCTTCGGTCCTGCCACGAAACCTCCGATGGAAGCCATTGACTTGGCGTATGCCCCGATATAGAGATCTATGTCGTCCATCACACCGAAATGCTCGGAAGTACCGCGTCCGGTAGGTCCCATACACCCGAATCCGTGGGCATCGTCGATGAGGATTCTGAACTTGTACTTCTTCTTCAGTTCCACTATCTTGTCAAGGAATCCGAGAGCACCAGTCATGCCGTAGACTCCCTCGGTGATAAGCAGGATTCCACCGCCGGTCTCCTCGCAGAGTTTTGTGGCACGCTTGAGAGTCGTCTCGCAACTTTCATAGTCGTTGTGACGGTATGCCATCCTCTTGCCCATATGCAGACGGGCACCGTCTATCAGGCAGGCATGTGCTTCTGAATCATATACGATCACATCGTGACGGTCCATCAGGGCATCGATGGTGGAGACTATCCCCTGATATCCGAAATTGAACAGGAAAGCATCCTCCTTCCTTTCAAAATCAGCCAGTTCCCTTTCGAATTTCTCATGCAGGGAAGTATGTCCGGACATCATGCGGCTGCCCATAGGATAGGCAAGGCCCCATTTTGCGGCGGCTTCCGCATCAGCCTTCCTGACTTCAGGATGATTTGCAAGACCGAGATAGTTGTTGAGGCTCCAGCACAGCACATCCTTGCCGTTGAACTTCATGTGCGGGCCGAGTTCCCCCTCCAGTTTCGGGTACATGTAATATCCGAAAGCCTTCTTCCTGTATTGTCCCAGAGGACCCCCCGAATCTTTTGCTATTCTCTCAAAAATATCCATAATAAATTCAATTATATTGATTTACTTCTTATGATATCCCTATGCGTCTATGTTGGCATAATGGGCATTCTGCTCGATAAACTCCCTTCTCGGCGGCACGTCGTCCCCCATCAGCATGGAGAAGGTGCGCTCGGCCTCTGCGGCATTGTCTATCGTGATCTGGCGGAGAAGACGGCGGCCCGGATCCATCGTGGTATCCCTGAGCTGTTCCGCACTCATCTCTCCCAGACCTTTGTACCTCTGCACCGTCACACCCTTGTCCGTACCCTTGCCGAGCTGCATCGTGGCCTCCTTGCGCTGGGCCTCGGTCCAGCAGTATATCTCCTCCTTGCCCTTCTTGACGAGATAGAGAGGCGGAGTGGCCAGATACACATAGCCGTTACGGATCAGATCAAACATATAACGGAAGAAGAAGGTAAGGATAAGGGTAGCGATATGGCTTCCGTCCACATCGGCATCCGTCATTATTATCACCTTATGGTAACGCAGTTTGGAAAGATTCAGAGCCTTGCTGTCCTCTTCGGTCCCGACGGTAACTCCTAGCGCAGTATAGATATTGCGGATCTCTTCGCTCTCGAATACCCTGTGGTCCATGGCCTTCTCCACATTAAGGATCTTACCCCTCAACGGAAGGATGGCCTGGGTCGCACGGTCACGGCCCTGCTTTGCGGTACCGCCTGCGGAATCTCCCTCGACAAGGAAAAGTTCGCATTTTTCAGGATCCCTCTCGGAACAGTCGGCAAGTTTGCCCGGCATTCCAGCCCCTGACATCACGGTCTTGCGCTGCACCATCTCACGGGCCTTGCGGGCCGCATGGCGGGCTGTTGCGGCCAGGATCACCTTCTCGACAATCGACCTGGCGTCTCTCGGATTCTCTTCCAGATAGGTCTCCATTGCGGATGCCGTGGCCTGTGATACGGCCGACACCACCTCCTGGTTACCGAGTTTGGTCTTGGTCTGTCCTTCGAACTGAGGTTCCGCCACCTTGACCGATATGACAGCCGTCAGTCCTTCCCTGAAATCGTCAGCCGCAAGGTCGAACTTCAGTTTTGAAAGCAATCCGTTCTTCTCGGCATACGACTTGAGGGTCCTGGTAAGGCCCATCTTGAAACCCTGGAGATGGGTACCGCCTTCTATAGTATTGATATTGTTGACGTACGAATATATCTTCTCGCTGAATCCGGTATTGTACTGCAGGGCAACCTCGATAGGGATGATCTTGTCCGTTTCAAGACAGATAGGAGCCTCGATAAGTTTTTCCGCCCCTGCATCCAGGTATTCGACGAACTCCTTCAGACCTTCCTTCGAGTAGAATACATCCTTCCTGTACTCTCCCTCTGAAGCACTTTCGTCGTCCTCCGGTCGAACCTTCGACCTCATGTCCGTAAGCGTAAGTGTAATACCTTTATTAAGGTAAGCAAGTTCCCTGAGCCTTGCAGCAAGGGTATTGTAATCATATACTGTCGTAACCGTGAAGATCTCCGGATCCGGATGGAAGGTTATCGTTGTCCCCGTATCGGATGCCTCTCCGACAACCTTCACGTCTGCAAGAGGCTTGCCCTTGGAATATTCCTGGACGAACACCTTGCCTTCCCTGTGAATTTCGGCCTTCAGATAGTCGGACAGGGCGTTCACGCAGGACACGCCGACTCCGTGCAGACCTCCGGACACCTTGTAACTGTCCTTGCTGAACTTTCCTCCGGCATGAAGTACGGTCAGGACCACTTCCAGCGCGGAACGGTGCTCCTTCTCGTGCATCCCCGTCGGGATACCTCGTCCGTTATCCCTTACCGTAATCGAATTATCCTCGTTGACAGTAACCTCTATATGGGTACAGAATCCCGCAAGCGCTTCATCTATACTGTTGTCCACCACCTCGTACACAAGATGATGCAGACCCCTCACCCCGATGTCACCGATATACATCGAAGGCCTCTTTCTCACAGCCTCAAGCCCTTCAAGCACCTGGATACTGTTCGCGGAATACTGGGCTTCCGCATCAATTCTCTCTTCGTTTTCGGCCATATTTCATAAACAATTTACAAACGGACAAAGATATGAATTTTTGCCGGTTTATGAAAATTTTTCTGATGCCTCGGACTGGCTTACAGTGAAACCGTAATGCCGGCCGTGAAATGGATGCCGCTCTCGCAATAAAGCGGAGAACGCTGGATGGTCATATCAAGCAGGTTCCCGCCGTAAAGCCAGAAGGAAGCCTTGCGGTTGAACCTGTATTCGACGGATATCCCGAGATCCACATATCCGGGGATCCGGACTGGAGAATCCGATTGCTTCACCATCACGTGTTCCGTCGTACCGGATTCAGGGACTGCCGCATACAGGTCACAGACGTATCCCGTGCGGGCAAGTGCGGCATTGCAGTGCAGCCCGGCATATATCCTTTTCTTCCAGTTGTACACGATATCCGCATCAGCAGTGAAAGGAGCCGGGGCGAAACCCGTACGCATCCTGCGGAGCATGTCGGAATCCAGATAGGTGAACCGGGCGTCCGCCGTCACATCTTCCGAATGCCATCCCATGCTGAAATCAATGTACCAGAACCTGCAGCCGGCATATGATACGGCAGGCATCAGGGCCGGGGAAACCGAAATAGGCATTCCGGCACCTGTCCGGCCTGCATCAGGGCCGAAAATCCCGGGAGACACCACAACCATCGCATCGGCAAGGAAATTCCTGTATATCGCATGTCCTCCGTTGAGATCGTAGGTGAATCTCGATCCGATATTCCCGCGGAATCCCAGACGGGCGTTCACCCTTTCCGAAGTATTGTCCATCAGAGGCAGGCCGTACTGGCTGTGGGCTGAAAGCAGGCTGAAAGTTCCGTTTCTTCCAAGTATCTCCGAATATCTGTTGATGCTGTCGCCTCCGTCCGCCTTGAAATATATGTTCAGATAATTCTTTACCGCATCGAAGCCTATTTCGATATCCGGATATACATACTGTCCCCTTGACGTATGCATCCGGACAGGATTGACCTGCCAGGTCGGCAAGGCAAGGCCCGGCAGGGACCACGCCGTAACGTCACTGCCGAGAAGCACGGATACCTCCACTCCCAGATCAAGATACCATCTGCCCCGGTCAAGGACATATCGTGGAGTGAGGCTGAACCTCCCCGAACCTGACGAAAGCCAGGAGCCGTAGTCGGACACCTCCGCCGCAATGTCAACGACAGCCCGGGATTCTCTTGAAAAAACGGGACCCAGGGTCGCATACAGTGAGAAATCATGCTCCGTCAGGTATGCTGGACCGGAAGTCCTGACCTTGTCTTCACCGTAAAGGTACGAGAGTCTTATGTCATAGAGGAAATACCTGTCCGCAGGATTGCGGGATGCCACCCGGAAATCGGCCCTGAAGGCATCGAACCCTCTTGTCATCAATGTATCCTTGCGTGCGTTGCCCGTATAGCCGAGATCAAAGGAAAAACATCCTGTCTTCCAGTCCGCCCTTCCGGACACTCCTGCCGAAGTATAGGAATCATAGCCGGAATACTTCCCTTTCGTACTCCTGTCCCAGGAAAGGGGCTGTCTCCCTCCGGAAGGATTTCCAAGGGATATTGTCCTGTACTTGCCGAAATAAGACCTGTGGGTACCGTAAAGGCTGACGGAGAAGTTTCCGGACTTCAGTTTCGGGGAATACACGAAATCCGCCACGGGATGCAGGGAATAGCCTGCACCGAGCCTCAGGAAGAAGGTACGGGCATCATTCTCCGCCTTTTCCGGCCTGACATCCAGAATATACGGACGGAATTCATAGGCCCCCCGGTATGGGGCCGCATTTACGGTATAGTCAACATCAATGTCGAATCGCATCACCGAATCCGGCACTTCCATATCCATCAAGGGCTTGTCGGCCGTAACATGCCCGGCCCTGTATGCCCTTGACACCTCAACGGTAGGGTTCACGTCCTGAGAATAGGCTGCCGGCGACATCCCCGCAAGGCACGCCGTAACGATTCCTGTAATTATATATCCCGGTTTCATAATCGCATTATTGAATTCATATCCAGACTGCCGTCCCCTGTTCAGAGTGTATCGGTCTCCGTAACGGCGGCCTCCGTTCCGGAAGATATCAGTTCCTGCAGTTTGCTGATCCTCAGATCCAGGTTTTCCTTGACATCATCCGGATGCTCCGGCTCGTAACCGTCCCTCACACTCTCAAACGTTGCAAGAGCCTGCTCATAGTCCCCTCTCTCCGCAAAGGCATCACCAAGTACCACAAAAGCCTTGGCCAGCCAGTACTGCTGCGGGTTGTCCGACTCTGAAAACGCATATACCTTTGTCTCCACGTCTCCGAAATCCCCCCTGTCATAACTGTCCTGGATCAGCAGGTAGGCCGCTTCCGCCCCGTAGCCGGTGTCAGGTCTCGAAGACAGTTCGGTCAGTATCGGCAAAGCCTTGTCCCTCTGGCTCATCGCCATGTAGGACTTGGCCATTATATACCTTGCCTCCGTCCTTACCTCATCGGTCCTGCGGCTGTCAGCAGCGACAGCAGACGCATTGTCCACGGCCTCCGCATACATCTTTCCGGAATATGCGGCACGCATCATGCCTGTCCGTGCAGCCGAAACATTCTCTTCCATTCCGGCATTGTCCAGCAGGAAAGCATATCCCTTGTAGGAATCGGCATACCTCTGGAGAGAATAGGCAAGTTCGGAATATCTGAGGGCGGCAAGTTCCAGATAGGATCCGCTGCCGGACTGCATCACTGCATAATAGTGGTCACAAGCCTGTTCCTTGCGTCCTAGTTCCCTGCAGGATTCGCCAAGATAGAATTCCGCCGACGGGATATCCGCCCCTGAAGGATAGGCCTTCATATAAGAAGTAAGGGAAGATATGGCCTTCTCGTAGTTTCCTGAAAGGAAAATCTGCTCGGCCGCGCTGAAAATCATCTCCTCCTTCTCCTCCTCGGTCTTGAGAGACGACATCCCGATAGAATCTATATATGCAAGATAACTCTGCGGATCGTTTTTGGAGCGGTAAATGCTCTCTATGGCCGCAAGGGCATCCTCAGTGTATCCTGACAACGGCATTGTCTCCACGACCTTCCTGTAATACCCGAGAGCCTTGTCCATATCCTTGCCGTTCCTCGCAAGGGTACCGAGTTCTATCATTGCCACTGCCATATAGGTACTGTCCTTCACCTTGTCAAGCACCCTGTTGAAACATCCTGAAGCCTCGTCCGTTTTCCCGGCAGCCGCATACGCCCGGCCAAGTTCAAGGGTGGCATCCGCATAATAGGGGGAAGAAGGATCCGCCTTGACTACCGGAGACAGGCAGTTTATCTTGGCAGCATTGTCTCCTGCAAGACCTGACGAAAGACCTGCATAATAATACGGATAGATATCATTGACGTCAAAATAGTCTTCAATCACATCCTTGTAGCCCGTATAGGCCGATCTGTAGTCACGCATCCGGAACCGGCAGTCCGCCCTGCGCAGAAGGGCCTCCTTCCTGAAAACGGACGATCCCGTCCCCAGATATTCGGTAAACCATTCTGCCGCAAGTGGATAATCCTCTTTCTGGAAATATGAGTACCCGATGCTGTACGGGATAAGGCGGGATTCCTCCATTCCGAAGAGAGCGGACGTATTGTACAGTTCCTTGAATGTCTCCATGGATTTGTCATACTGTCCGTCACGGAAATATGCCTCCCCCAGCCAGAATCTGGACAGTTGGTTGAACATCTCCCTCCTGTCGGAATAATATGCGGCAGTCCTCAGGCACGGAATGGCAGCCCTCCATGATCCGTCGGCTATCAGTTCTTCCGCCCTCAGGTAATTCGCTTTCATATAATTGGTCTTCATCACCGGATCCAGGTGCTCCACCTTGTCGTATGCCTCTACGGCCGCGGCATAATCCCTGTTCCGCAGGGCCCCCACCGCTATATACGAATAAACCCTGTCCCCGCGCTTCCGGTCCGAATATTTCGCGAGATACCCGTCAAAGCCGGTAATGTCATTGTTCAGGTCAAAGGCCAGTTTGGCATAATTGTAATATGCGTCCTCCGCCATTTCCGGATTGTATTGAGGCACGGAAGCCTCCCGGAAAGCCTCCATCGCCGCAACCTTGTTCTTCAATTGGATAAGGCTGTAGGCCATCTGATAACTGGCGATCTGGCCGATGGAATCGGTCCTGTCGGTGATTCTGGAAAAATTTTCAGCAGCCCCGGCCCAGTCCCTGACCGCATAGAGCAATGACCCTGCGTAAAAATAATCCGTCCTGGTCTTCTCGCTGTCGGGAACGGCATTCCTGTCAAAATACTTTCTTGCCGTTTCGGCATCCCCGAGTACGAGATAGGACTCCGAGACCAGACGTGCCAGTTGGGCCTTGCGTTCTTCAGGGACGGAATCCATCATGCCCGGACCGTTTTCCACCACATATCCGTAATCCTTGTCCATGAATCTGCACTCAAGGATATAATAATTGGAAATGTCGGAAAAACGCGGGTCGGATGCCGATTCGGCAAACCTGGCGGCCGCTTCCGCAAAACGTTCCTTCCGGTAAAGGATATAGCCTGAAAAATACTGTGAAGGCGCCGTATAGTCAGACGCCTTTCTGGAAAGCACTTCGTTGAAACGGGTCAGAGCCCTGTCGGACAATCCGTTCTCGAAATCACAGTATGCTTTCCTGAAAAGGAATTCAGTGACCTGGCTCCGGTACAGCTGATGACGGGAAAGGATTTCAAGTTCTTCGGAAGCGCCTTTGTAATCTTCCTCATCGAAGAGGTTTACGGCACGGCAGTAACGCATCTGCGGTATAAGTCCGGAATACGGATAACGGGCTATATAACTGTCCATCATCGTACCGTATCCTGGACGTCCGAGTCTGGCGGCACAAAGGACGGCATAGCCTTCGGTCCGGGCAT
Source organism: uncultured Bacteroidales bacterium (assembly GCA_944325465.1). Lineage (GTDB taxonomy): Bacteria > Bacteroidota > Bacteroidia > Bacteroidales > UBA932 > Cryptobacteroides. The sequence continues at coordinate 15,319 of CALVAE010000125.1, forward strand.
TCCTCTCATCCTCAGGGATGGATTTCAGGACTTTCTCCGCCTGCTCATACAATCCTCTGCCATACAGATCTATGGCATACTCAAAATCCCCGTCATGTCCTTCCGTCTGTCCCTGCAATCCGGACATACCGGATCCGCAAAGCAGCAGAACGGCTGAAATGGCTGAAACCATAATATTCAGTCCCAACATCATCAAGAAACCGTTTAAAATTTCCACAAAAGTAGAAAAAAATTGACTAAAACCTTATTTTACCGTACACAAAGTCCGGATATGCGTTTTTTTCCGTATTTTTGTATGTTTTGTATGTATTCAGGAAATGGAAGAGAAGACACCGGTAATAGAATTCAGGGGCGCCGACATATTCAACGGCGAGAATTGCGTCATATACGGTCTTGACATGGCTGTCTATCCGGGCGATTTCGTCTACATCGTCGGCAAGGTAGGAACAGGGAAGACATCCATCATCCGGACCATCATCGCAGAGAATCCGCTTGTCAAGGGAGAAGGCCGGGTATGCGGCCATGACCTCAGGGCCATGAAGCCTAAGGATATTCCATATCTGAGGCGCAGGCTCGGGGTGGTATTCCAGGATTTCCAGTTGCTCATGGACAGAAGCGTGGAGGAGAATCTCGCTTTCGTGCTGAAAGCCACGGGATGGAAGGAAGGGGCGGAATTCTACGGCAGGATAGATGACGTACTTGCAGCCGTAGGGATGACCCACAAGGCGCACAAGATGCCTCACCAGCTTTCCGGAGGGGAACAGCAGAGGATCGCCATCGCAAGATCGATACTCAACAGGCCGGAAGTCATCATCGCCGACGAGCCGACCGGAAACCTTGATCCGGAAACGGCGGACGGTATCATGCAACTGCTCAGACGGATCAACTCCGAAAACGGGACGGCAGTGGTCATGGTGACGCACAACATGAACATCTGCCAGAAATACAAGGGCAGGCTGCTGGTTTGCAAGGACGAAACCTGTACCGAAAGGACCGATGACGAGGTGATCGACCTTTCTTTCGGCGAACTCGACATCAGTATCTAAAATCTCCGGAGGCATTGCACAGCCCGTCCGTCAATATTTATACGCATTATGGAAAGAGACGAAAGATATGCTGGCATCATCGGCTGGTTCAGCGCCAATATGCCTGTGGCCGAGACCGAACTGCAGTATGACTCACCGTTCCACCTGCTGATAGCCGTAATCCTGTCGGCCCAGTGTACGGACCGGAGGGTCAACATGTACACCCCACGGATATTCGCAAGGTTTCCTGACCCGCAGTCCCTCGCCGAAGCATGTTTTGACGAGGTGTACGGCCTGATAAAGTCCATCACCTTCCCTAACAACAAGGCCAGGCATCTTATCGGGATGGCCAGGACCCTGCTGGATGATTTCGGAGGTACGGTCCCTTCGGATCCCGATGAACTGGTAAGACTGCCGGGCGTGGGAAGGAAGACCGCCAACGTGATTGCCTCCGTAGTCTATGACAAGCCGGTCATTGCAGTCGACACCCACGTATTCAGGGTTTCAAGAAGGATAGGGCTCTCTGACGGAGAGACAGTGGAGAAGGTCGAGAAAGACCTGACGCAATCCATCCCTGCCGGACTCCGTGCCAGGGCGCACCACTGGCTGATCCTTCACGGAAGATACGTATGCACTGCAAGGAAACCCAAATGCACGGAATGCGGCGTAAGGGAATGGTGCAGACAATA
>CALVAE010000126.1 GCA_944325465.1 uncultured Bacteroidales bacterium
GATTTATAAGAGGGACAATCAGATACAAGAGAATCGTATATCTGATACTGTTCCTGTTGGTGGCAGTCGGCATATACGGCCTTTTGAGGATAAACAAGGACGAGTTCCCTACCTTTGAAATCAAGGAGGGTCTTGTGGTCGGGGTCTATCCGGGGGCATCCGCTCAGGAAGTTGAGGAGCAGTTGACCAAGCCGTTGGAAGACCTTCTGTTTTCGTTTTCGGAAGTCGACCGTTCGACATATTCCTATTCGCAGGATGGGATGTGCTATATCTACGTGATGCTCAATTCTCCGGCGAGCAAGAAAGACGAGGTCTGGTCGAAGATCCGCCACAGTCTGAACCAGAAAAAGCAGACCCTTCCTCCCGGAGTCCTTGCGGTGGCGGTCATGGATGATTTCAGTTCCATTACTTCCGTCCTCCTTGCCGTGGAGTCCGCTGATAAGAGTTATGTGGAACTGGAAGAATATGTGGATGCCCTGTGCGACAGGCTCCATGAGATTCCCGAACTTTCAAAGGCTACCGTCTACGGGACTCAGGAAGAGGAAATAGCCGTTCATCTTGATATGGAGAAACTGTCCGCATACGGTATCAGTCCTTCAATGCTGATGTTCGACTATCAGACTTCCGGGCTCCAGACCTCAAGCGGACAGTTCAAGACCGGATATGTCAGGTCCCCGGTGCATGTGAACAGCCTGACGGCAAGCGGGCATGAGGTGGCGGAAAAGATAGTTTATGCGGACAGACAGGGCAACGTTATCAGACTCAAGGATATAGCCGCGATAGAAAGGCGCTACCGTGAACCTTCGTCCCTGGTCAATTATAACGGGAATGCCGCCATTCTGGTTTCCGTGGAGATGCGCCCCGAAAACGATATAGTCGCATTCGGAAAAAAGGTGGACGAAGTGCTTGAGGATTTCAGGTCGGATCTGCCTGAAAGTGTGGAGGTGACTAAAGTGACGGACCAGCCCGGCATTGTCGGGACATCCGTATGGTCCTTCCTGAGGGACCTCGTGATTTCCATGCTGGTTGTCATCTTCGTCATGCTGATGCTGTTCCCTGTGCGCTCTGCCCTGATCGCAAGTTCCGGAGTCCCAGTCTGTACGGCCGTGGCCATAGCGATCATGTTTGTGGCCGGCATGGATCTGAATACCGTTACACTCGCCGCCCTGATAGTTGTCCTCGGAATGATCGTGGATGATTCCATCATCACTATGGACGGATACATGGACAAACTCGGGAGCGGCATGGGCAGGGAAGATGCGGCCTGTGCCAGCGCCAAGGAACTTGTCACTCCGATGCTTCTAGCCACTTCCGCCATAGGACTGATGTTTTTCCCGATGACCGGAATCATTACCGGGTATCTCGGGGATTTCGTCCAGAGTTTCCCGTGGGTGGTGGCTTTTTCTCTCGGAGCCTCCCTGATATATGCGGTGACTGTGGTACCGTCCCTCGAAGTGCGATATATCGCCTCGGCCAGGGCTACCGGAGACAACTGGTTCGTCAGGGCGCAGAACAGGTTCTTTACCGGCCTGCAGAACGGTTATGAAAAGATGCAGAAAGTCTGTTTCAGGCATCCGTACATTACGATAGGGTCAGGAGTTGCGGCTGTGGTCCTGGGTATCCTTATGTTCCTGCAGTTGAACGTGCAGATGATGCCGATGGCTGAACGGAACTGTTTTGCGGTGGAGATATATCTGGATGCCAATTCGGGACTGGACAAGACCCGGGAGGTAAGCGATTCTCTCCAGCATATCCTGCTGGCCGATCCGCGGGTATCATCCGTGACGGCGTTCGTGGGAACAGGTTCCCCTCGTTTCCATGCCACATACGCCCCGAAACTTCCGGGGGAGAATTTCGCCCAGTTTATCGTGAACACGAAGACATCCGCTGGAGCGGAAGAAGTCCTGAGGGAGTACGGCACAAGGTACGATCATTATTTCCCGGAAGCCCAGATCCGCTTCAAGCAGATGGACTATCAGGGAGTGACCGCTCCGGTGACGGTGACGTTCAAGGGCGGGACAATAGAGGAAATGAAGCCGTATTCGGATTCGCTGAAAAAATACATGGCTGCCCAGACGGATCTGATGAAATGGGTACACAGTGATTTTGACGAATATGTCTCTACCGTTGAAATCAATCTGGATCCGGATGAATCGGCCAGACTCGGCATCAACAGGACCATGCTTTCCCTGTCTTTGTCAGGGATATTCAACGGGCAGACGATCGCTTCCGTGTGGGAGGGCGATACCGCAATTCCCGTCACCCTCTACAGCGATGCCGTATCAGACGATATGGGCTATGACGTTGTAGGCAATCAGATGGTCGCCACTTCGGTTCCGGGTGTTTCCGTTCCTCTCCGTCAGGTGGCTGATGTCTCTCCAGGCTGGGAGCCGGAATCGATACCCCATATCGGCGGGAAACAGACGGTTTCGGTGTATGCAGATATGATGATGGGCAGGAGCCAGCCGGAAGCGATGGAAAGGATAGAGGAATATATCGACAATGTCCTTGCCCCGTCTCTCCCGGAAGGCGTGACGGTCGAATATGGAGGACTTTCCGGGGTCAATGACTCTGTCATCCCTGAAATCCTGTTGAGTTTCATCTGCGCCGTGGCCGTACTGTTCTTTTTCCTGCTGTTCCATTTCAAGAAAATATCCATAGCCGTGCTGACCCTCGTGCTCAGTCTTCTGTGTCTGTTCGGAGCCTTCTTCGGCCTGTGGATCTATGGACTTGATTTCGGGATAACCTCTGTCCTCGGACTGATCAGTCTGGTAGGTATCATAGTAAGGAACGGGATAATAATGTTCGAGTATGCGGAAGAACTCAGGTTCCGGGGAGGACTGCCGGTGAAGGAGGCTGCGGAAGAGGCCGGGAAACGCAGGATGAGACCGATATTCCTGACATCCTGCACGACTGCTCTCGGAGTGCTTCCGATGATTATAAGCAGGGATGCGTTGTGGATGCCGATGGGTATAGTCATCTGTTTCGGGACGATGCTGTCGATTTTCCTTATCGTGCTGATAATGCCTGTATCGTACTGGCAGATTTTCAGACATTCAAAGGAAGCGGTGCTTCCTGACAAAATCGGTGATGAAGAAAATGAAAGGAAATAAAAGATATTTCATGGCGGCCGCGGCGCTTTTCTGCCTGGCTGCCGCTGCGGTTCCGGAAGCCGGCGGCCAAACGGTCCGGGAGGGGGATTCCGGCCCGGAGAAGATGGTGCTGACTCTTGATGAATGCCGCTCTCTTGCCATGCAGAACAATGTCAATGTCCGGAATGCAGGGCTTGATGTCCTTGCGGCAAGGGCGCAGAAAGGAGAGGCGCTTGCGGAATATTTTCCTAAAGTATCCGTCAATGCGTTCGGCTACTATGCTTTCGATCCGATGCTTGAGATAGGGGTGAAGGATATTCTGGGGGATTCGGATATGGCCAACAACATCAACAGTTGGATTATGCAGAATGCCCCTCTTTACGGGATAGATCCGGTATATTCGACCATGAAACAGGGTTATAGCGCCACCGTATCTGTCATCCAGCCGGTATTTGCCGGAGGGCGGATCGTTGCAGGCAACCGTCTGGCCGCTCTTGGAGTGGAGGCTGCGGGCCTGCAGAATTCATTGCAAAGGCGCAAGAGCGTGGAGGAGGTGGAACAGCAGTACTGGCAGGTAGTGTCGCTGGAAGAGAAGATGAAGACTCTCAGCAGCGTGCAGGAAATGCTGGACAATCTGGAAAAGGACGTGCAGGCGGCAGTTGAGGCTGGCCTTGTCCCCGGGACCGACAGCCTTCAACTCAGGCTGAAACAGAATGAATTGAAAGCCAACAGGCTGAAACTGAATGGCGGAATTCGTCTGGCCAAGATGAATCTTTGCAATTCGATAGGGGTCGGCTATTCTCCGTACAGGACGGCCGGGACCGATTCCCTTCCTTATATTGACGACATATCATTCGCTGATGACCTTTCCGGCCTTCAGAGTCCCGAGGCTTACTGGAAGGACGAACGGGAGATAGTGGCGTCAAGGGAGGAGTCCCGGCTGCTGGAAATCTCTGTGAAGGCAAAGGAAGAGGAGAAGAGGATGGCTCTCGGGGAAGTACTCCCGCAGATCGGGGTAGGGGCTTCCTACGGGTACAACGACATGATGTTCGATGATGCCAGATTCAACGGGGCGGTGTATGCCACCCTGCAGATTCCCATTACCGACTGGGGCAAGTATTCCAGAAAACTTCGGCGTTATGACTATCAGGTGCAGAAAGAACAGAACCGGAAGGAATATCTGGAGAAACAGTTGCTGCTGCAGGTCAGGCAGCAGTGGCTGGATCTTACCGTGAACTGGGAACAGACCGAGGTCGCGCGGGAGAGCGTCATGGCGGCGGAGGCGGTTGTCCGGCAGATGGAGGATCATTACCGTGCCGGCCTTGTCTCCCTGTCTGAACTTCTTGAAGCCCAGACTTCCCTCAGGCAAAGCGCGGATGCCCTTGTAGATGCGGAGATAGCCTACCGTACCGCGGTATCCGCATATCTTGGGGAAGCGGAACGGGCATCCATGTAAAAATGGTCGTATTGTCTGTAAAAACGTTTACAGTGAGACAGGCCCTTGATATTATTTTTGCCATCGGAAATCAGCCTGCCCTTGAGCAGGAATA
>CALVAE010000127.1 GCA_944325465.1 uncultured Bacteroidales bacterium
AAAAAGATTACAATCATAGCGGCAGCAGTCCTGATTCCTTTCTCTCTTGCCTGCTGCAGCCGGATAACGGCGGATAATCCCGGAACGGAACAGACCGTCCCGGACGACCCTGATGAAGGACAGGACCCGGAAGAAACCCCGGACAAGACCTACCCGGACGGAGTATCCGTGACCCCGTTTACAGATGACCTCGGAGACGGCGGGAAATGCAGCGGATTCATCGCAACAGTCGATTTCTCCTCCAACGACAAACTGAGATTCAACATCGGATATGGAGGAGGATACAGACTTGCTCCAAGCGAGTTCTACGAAAGATTCAACCAGAAGAAGGGCAAGCCGAGCCTGGTAATCAACGGAGGATATTTCTCAGGAAGCGCATCCGTAAGCCTGGCCATTTCCGGAGGCAACTTCCAATGTCACAATATCATGAAGATGAACTGGCCCAACGACGAGAATCCAAGTCATACGGTCTACCCGGTAAGATCAGCCTTCGGCCGGATGCAGGACGGGACATTCGAGGCTCAGTGGGTCTACTGCGTCAGGGAATCCTTCAGGGAATACTATTCCTTCCCTTCCGCCCTTGACAACGACGAACGGACCGCCACATTCATGAACGCACCTCCGACCACAGAGACTCCGGGAGGGCAGATTTGGGATCCGGTAGATGCAATCGGAGGAGGACCGAGACTGGTCAGGGACGGAGCCAACGTAGCGGTGGAAAGCTATTGGGCCGAAGTCTTCGACAGCGGAGGAACCGCAGGACTGTCCAGACAGCCACGGACGGCAATCGGAGTGACGGAAGAGAACGTCCTTGTCATGATCGTATGTGACGGAAGAGGAATGAACGGGAGTACAGGGTTCACTCTGTCCGAACTGGCGGACAAGTTCATATCGCTTGGAGTGACTGATGCCATCAACCTGGATGGCGGCGGTTCTTCCGCCATTGTCGGCCATGACGGCACGGTACTTAACCGTCCGAGCGACACGGGAGACAGCCCGACCGTCATCGAACGCCCGGTAGTCACGGCAATCATCATTTCGGAAATGAAGGAATAGGGTGTCCTATTCCTTCATCAGGGAACATATCTCCATAACCCTGTCCGGATGGTCAGTAGTGATGTAATCCACTCCCAGCGCTATCGATGCAAGAATATCATCATCCGTATTGACGGTCCATATATTGACCTTCATGCCCAGATCATGCGCGGTACTTACCATATTGCGGTAAGTGTTCAGTGTCGAGAACGGATAATCCATGCATCCGATCCCTTCGGCCGCAAGGACATCCGGTTCCACATCCCCTCCAAGATACCCCACCGTGGCATCAGGCACAGATGCCGCTATCCTCCCGCACACGTCCCTGTCAAAGCAGATGTATTCGACCATATCTTCCATCCCCGCTCCGGCCACAAGCCTCAGAACCTCGTCCGTCACCGCATTATTCCTCTCCGCAGTACTGTGCTCCTTGATTTCTATAATGAGTTTCGTCGCGGAACTTTCCCCGAGCGCCTGAAGCATGTCCGTAAAGAGAGGCAGGCTTTCGCCGTTGGAAAGTTTCAGATCCCGGATATCATCATACGTGCAGTCCTGGAACACCTTGCCGCCCATCGCCCCGTCATGATGGACAACGATGACACCGTCAACTGTCGTCCAGACATCTATCTCGCAGCCGTACACGCCCAGTTCCTGACTCGCCCGCAGGGCCGCAATGGAATTTTCCGCCGAACCGGATACAGTATGATAGCCCCTGTGCGCGACAACTCCCGGGGCGGACAACGGCCGCGGTGCATCGGAAAGAATGAATCTTGAAGCCCCCAGAGGAGACTCGAATCCGTTCCTGACGACAAAAAAGCCGTATGTTCTGTCAGCGATACCGTCCGGAAGCGTCACAGTGACATGACCGTCATATACTTCCGCCTCCAGTTCCAGCGGTTCCGAAGGATCAGAAGACGGAACCATCCTTATCACATCGCCCTGCCTGAATCCGGAACCCAGTATCATATACCGGAATCCCGGACACACCTCACACACAGGAAACATCATCACATCCTCCACAGGAATGTATGATGATTCCAGATCCTTGTCAGCCTCCTTCCATAACTCCGCAACCTGACCTGCTTCAGCAGGTTCGGAATAGATCCGTGCGACATAGACGTCTCCGCGCATCGGGAACTGGCCGGTTGCGGACTTGCCGGCATCACATCCGATGCCGAACCACTGATCAGCAGGATTCCCTGGCAAGACCAGATCTCCGTCTGTACCGAAAACAGCCGCACATTCACCGTTCACATACAGAAAGGCAGTCGCGTCGTCCCTGTTCCATACTCCCACAACATGGTAAACCTTCCCTCTTTCAGGAACGATACCGCTTCTCAGGGTCACAATCCGTGATGACCCTTCCGTTCCGAAACTCATCTCAAAGACTATTTCATTGCCAAGCACTGCCGAAGCGATGCCCAAGCCAAAACCCCCGTCTTCTACAGATGAAAAGATCGACATCCTCTCCCCCTGCGGCTCACAATCCAACATAAACATGGTCTCGACAGTGAAGCCATCCAGGACTTCCGCCTTGAATGTCCTGTCTGCAAGATATTCCGCCCTGTACATACCGCTTGATATATCCTCGCCTACAGGATTGATGAACCTCGGGACATACCCCCCGAAAGCGGAATTGTAATAGACAAGCACGGTGTTGCCAAGACTGCTTCTTACCGTATTGGCATTTGCCGACCTGTCCCGGGCGGAACCGTCCTGCGCGAAAACGATATCCATTATCAGGCTTTCATCAAGAGGTGCGGTCTGCCCTTCACCTCCGTCATCCGTAATATCTGTACTGCCGGAAGAACCCGGTTCCGGAGAACACGACGACAGCGACACGCACGAAATGGCAGCCACTACCAGAAAATACAGATATCTTTTCATGGCAATATTAAATTAAAACCCAATATTAATAAATAAATTTAATATTTCACAATTTTATGATAACGATTTTAATATTTACCTTTCACCTTACTAAACATAACTGCTTTATCCGCACTAAAAAAACCGATTTCCATGCAGACCTGTCCGCATGAATGTCAAAAGGAGCAAAACGGCATATCCCTAAGATTCCCGTAGATATCGACATCATAACTGCCGAAAGGATCAAGGACGGTATCAAGCACTACTGCGCACTCCAATCGTGTAAGCAATGTATCCGGAGCGAATACTTTTCCAAAATTTTCTGACAGACAATCCAATACAGTCTTTTCCGCATCAACGGTACTTTTACCGGTCACCGATGACACATATCCTGCAAGTTGCTCAGCATCCACATACTCCGATTCCGGCTCATCAAAGACAATCATCGTCCCATCCTGTCTCTTGAGACCGTGATAGAAACTTCTCATCCCTTCCAACAGGTCTGAAGACAGCATTTTTTTGTCCGGATAGATCCATGACTGGTTTGACCATTCGGAATTAACCCCGTAATACCGTATAATACCGGTAAGCGCAATACGTTGCAATGTCTTGAACCACTTGCTGTCCCGTGGGAGATCAAGCGGCGGGGCAAGATATGCTCCCGCATCAAGGAGTTCCTTCTGCACTTCCCTTACCGAGACTTCAGAGACTCCGCAACCTTTTCTGACTGCCTGCGCCGCTATCACTCCGGCCGCCTGTCCGATCTGCAGGACCACCGGTTGCAGACGTGTCGTCCCGTTCACAAGATTGGTCACGGATATGGACTTCTCTATAACAAGCACATCATCGTATTTCTTCGGCATCATAACCCCGACAGGCAGACTCCACGATGGAATCGGATGGAAATACAGATTAGGCAGACTTTCCCAGCCATGATATGCGGCATGGTGCTGGTCAACCGGATAATCCCCTACCGCCACTCCTGTCCTGTAGAGTTTTCTGGTCTGATCATACGGGGCATTGATATCATTCAGGTTGAAGCGGACACGGCCATCTATCCTCCTGGATTCCCTGTGGTACGGTATGAAAGGGAAGCCGTCCGCTGTCGGATACTCATCCGAAATGCCGAGATTGACAAATCCCAGTTCGTTCTGAAGGAAATACAGGAACCTCAACGACTTCTGTTTGGCCTTCTCCAGTTCGCGCTCTCTCACTTCTGGATCAGCATCAATAATATTGCTGTAATAATCGTTTCCCTCTATAGGCCAGTTGATCATGTACTTTCCGTTCTGAAGCCTGCCGTATGTAATCATCTTCTCTTTCGGCCACATTCTTTCCGGCTCCTTCGGCCGGATACACTGCACGTTTTCACAGCAGCACGCAAATTCGGAAGGGACATAATCGTCCGGCTCCGGAATAGGTACAGGATGACCGTAATCCTGCAGGATCATCACATACGTGATATCCTGTACGATATTGTTCTTTTCCGCCGGTGCCATATCTTCCCCCGTCTCCGCAGAGGCATCCATACCGACCTCATAAGGAATACCTATCGCCTTCGCGACATCTCCAAGTTCGGTACCGTCTACAAGTATTTTCGTCCGGACCTTTCTTTCACCGCCCGGACCCTCAAGGGTCACGGACCAGCCTTTATCCGACTTCGCAAATCCCGTCGCCACAGTATTGAACTCCATTTTAAGATTTCTTTCACGCAATGCCATATTCCTGAATATTTCCGCTCCGACCGAAGGTTCGAACATGACACTGCTCACCCACCCTGTCTTCAATGAATCCGGGGAACCATAACGGTACTCAAGACTGTCCCTGAACTCGGACCACAGTCCGCCCCTCAAGGCATAACACCCGTCCGTAGCGCTGACTCCGGCAGAAGTAAGCATACCTCCGAGCCATTCATGTTCCTCTATCAGAAGCACGTTTGCCCCGCTTCTCGCAGCCTGTATTGCGGCAGTCGTACCTGACGTCCCTCCACCTACTATCAGGACATCATACTGTCCCTCCTGTACGGTACATTGCACGAACAATATGAAACACAGCAACATACAGGCAACGACAGAAAAACGCAACAGCAATTTCCCTTTTCCCATTCTCTGAATTTTACAACAATTTAAAATATTCATCACATACCGGTATCCCGGTCATTTAAGGTATTTTTCAAGAAAAACATATCCTTGCTCAAGAACATGCCATGGAGGACGATGGCCTGTAGCATGATTTACAAATTGCAGATTCCGGAAAGACGATCCTCCGGTTTTCCGAATCCTGTCCGACAGCGACCTGTAGGATTCATCGTTATCGCTTTCTCCAGCAATCAGGCAAAAAGGTCTGAATCCGGAAAATTCCCACAAATCCACATTCTCGAATCCCCGTGTTTCCAGGTCTTCAAGTTTTGTTCCCCAATACCATTGGCTCTCCCAGTTGGACTGCGTCCAAAGCAGACCGAAATCGCTTGCAAGAATAACTTTTATACGGGAATCAAGACAGCCTGTATAAAATGCTATCTTGCCGCCCAATGAATGTCCGGCAATCCCGATCCTGTTCTTTTTAACCCGGGAATCCGATTCCAGCAGATCAATCAGCAGCCGCGTATCCGCCACCATTTTCCCGATACCGCACCATTGGGGATAATCCCGTAAAAGAGCCCCGGAAGCCTCTTTCCATCTTGAAAAATCATCCCTTGCCCTGACTGATTCCCGACAATATGTCAGATGATATGATTCAGCACTGATACAGATAAAGCCTCTCTTTACAAGATGCAGCATCATCTCCACTTCCTCATATCCGGAAATCTCCACTCCCGTGGAAAGATCAGTTCCCAGCATTGCTTCAGGGAAATAATACGGTACGACAACGGCAGGACATTTCCTGTTCCCAATATCTTTCGGAATGACTTTTATCACTTTCTGGATTGTACCCGGCCCGTTGTTCTGGATCAGGACCTCAGCATTGAAATCCTTGTATGCGTAAACTCCGACAAGTTCCGTACTGTTTTCAAAAGCATAATTCGCCGGCTCCGCAAGATATTGCAGAGCCAGTGAAAGTGCACATATTAATCCGAACATAAATCAACAGATTTCAGACCGTCATGTTTACCTTATCTGTCAGATTTCGATGCCCCAGCCTTTTTCATATTCACGGCTGAAAAGTTTCATGGCCTGCCTGTCTCCGAGTATTCTTCCGTTGGTAGTATCTATCCTCAGAGAACGTCCTACCCTCTGTGAAATATTGCCTAACTGTACCAGTTGGGTACTTATGCAGGCATCGACAATGCCAGAATTGAGTCTTGTCCCCTTACGTATGGCATCAAACCAGTTCTGGAAATGGAATGCATCCAACTGTTCGCTCGGATTCAGAAGGTTTCCTTCTTCAAACTTAAGATCGCTTCTGACATCCTTGACAGTCTTCCCCTGGAGATCGACTATTCTGTATTCATTGCCTCCGCCAATAAACATGGTTCCTGTCTCCCCATAGAATGCAGTCCCTACTCCGTATCCATCCACAGGGGTACTGTTGCAACTTCTGCCCTCCCACGAGAAAGCGGCATTGTCACCGAACCGGAAAGTTATCATCTGCGTATCCGGAGTTTCCCAGTCATCCTGATATCTGTATCTTCCCCCTACAGATGCAACCAGATCCGGATAATCCACACCGAGTCCCCACCTGAGAAGATCGACAAAATGGGTCCCGTTGTTCAGAGCCTCTCCTGTTCCCCAATGCCAGAACCAGTGCCAGTTATAGTGAAGGAAATTATCCTTATATTCCGGGACACGCGGTGCCGGGCCCTGCCAAAGATCCCAGTCAAGCCATTCCGGGACAGGCACTACCTTGCCCGTACCTATCGACGGCCTGTTGTTGACATACCAGGATTTGGCATATTTGACCTTTCCTATCGAGCCGGATTTCAGTTCATCCATTGCAGCAATCACATTAGGCCAGGAACGACGCTGATTGCCGACCTGCACTACCCTGCCATATTTGGCTACAGCCTTTACCAGCATTTCATTTTCTGCCGGGTTGTGGCTGGTGGGTTTTTCAAGATATACATGCTTGCCTGCCTGCATTGCCATTATGGCCGCCTTGGCGTGCCAATGGTCCGGAGTCGCGATAACCGCTGCATCGAAGTCCTTGCTTTCCATCATCTTGCGGATATCCCTGAAGCCTGCCGGAGTCTTACCTGTGAGTTTTACTATATCCTCCCTGCATCTTTCAAGAGCATTGGAATCACAGTCGCACAGACATGTTACCTCGCACCCTTTCATTTTGGCGAAACCGGACGCCAAAGCCCTGCCTCTGGAATTTACCCCTATGACACCTATCCTTATCCTGTCATTTGCCCCCATGACGCGGCCGGGTGCGATTGCGAATCCAGGCAGAATGCTGCCCAATGAAAAAGCGGCTGCGCCTGTCACAGCCTGCTTGAGGAAATCTCTTCTCGAAGTCATAAGTCAACTATTTTAATTCAGAATCTCATATATGGTATCTTGTATCTATCCGGGAAAGTGACTATTTTACCCGTGTCCATAGCCTCGTTCGCAAGCAGGCACAGGACAGTTGCACAGTAGGCTTCCTCAACGACATTCTCTGCCCTCTCTCCTGTAATGCAAGACAGGCAGAATGCAGAAAGTATCACATCCGAACCATCCTTGTCAACACCGACGGTATTCTGTCCGCCGTTTACATGGATCGGCCCGTCTATTATAGGATGCGGGACATACCGGCCCTGTATTTCCGGTCTCCAACTCGGTCCCGCCACAGGAACGGAAGCGAACACCTTGTCTTTCATCTGGGCCAGAAGCTGCTCTATTCCGGAATGGGAGTTATCGTTTTCAAGATAATATATGCCTTTGGCCAGTTCCATCGTGCCGAGATGTCCCAGAATCTGATCCTCCATTCCATTGTATTTATTGGATATCAATGATTCATAACTGATCTTGCGCCCGTCAGAATATCTGTAGATGACGTTGACGCTGTCATATACTTCCCTTCCGTCTTTCCAATAGACAATATCTCCCATACCTGTCACCGAAGAAGGCATCATCCTCCCCGCTGCCCAGTTACAGACTTCAAGCTGATGGCTGGCAAGTTCCGTCATAAGTCCTCCGGAAGATTCCCTGTACAGTCTCCAGTTTATAAGTCTCTCATATTCAGGAGAAGGTACAGGCCTGCGCCAATCTGCATTCCGGAACCAGCAGCACCGCATTCCCACGACATCTCCTATCAGACCGTCACGGATCAACTGCATCCCCTTAATATATTTTTCATCATACATACGCTGCATACAGTAATAAAGGACATTGTCACAACGTGTGTATGCATCATAGACTGCCTTGCATTCTTCGAGGGTAAGCGCCATCGCCTTCTCGCAGAACACGTGCTTTCCGGATTGCAAGGCATCCAGGGTGATCTTTGCGTGTGTTCCCAAAGGTGTCGCTATTATCACACCGTCTATTTCCTTGTCATCCAGCAATCGCCTGTAATCGGCATACCTTCTGGCCGACGGACATAAAGACGAGGCCTCTTCCAGATGAGGAGGATATATATCGCACAGGGCCACTATTTCAGCATTTGCGATCTGAAGAAGATTATGTATATGATACTGTCCCCTCGACCCTGTCCCTATAAGGGCTATCCTCGCTTTTTCCTTGCCTGCGCTGTCCGCCTTGTCCGGAGAGCACGATGCCAGCCACGGAGCCGATGCCAGGGCGGCCGCACCACCTGCAAAAATGCCCAGTTCCCTGAGAAAATCCCGCCTTCCGATCTCTTTTTTACCCATAACGATCTGCACAATAAAAACCATGAAACTTTCTGGCCCCGGAATCATCTGTCCACTGTCCGGCCAGGAGCCCGATCCGCCGCCGAAGCAATCTTCACCGCCGATGTTGTAATCATATATTTCGACAAGGTATTCTCTTTTTCCCACAACGGCATATCCGTCCCCGACAGATACTCCAGGAACTTCTCCGTCACCTTGTTGAAATATTCTTCATGTCCCGAACGGCTGCCACAAGGGATATCAATCATCCTCCTTACTCCATCCCGTCCGGTAATGAATACCTGTTTGACATAATCAGTACTTTCATCCTGGACAACCTCTACAAGACCTTCAGTTCCCCTGTATACGGCCGTAAATGTATCTCCGGTACCGGCAGGAGCCTCGAAATCCCAGATTACCTCAAGCCTTACGGTAAGAGTGTCAATCCGGAAAAGGATAAATCCGTTTGAACAGACTTCAAGTATTCCATCCCGGACATATCCGGAAAGGTAATCCGGGAACCGGTCAGCTCCCGTGGACAGACGGAACTGATCCGGAGTAATCCTCGTCGGATAATGTCCTGCATCCAGAATCCTTACATCCTTTCTGAAATCTACAGGTCTGTCAGGAAAGCACTGCCACATCACAAGATCGATAAGATGTGTCGTGACATCGGCAATCCCTTCTCCCTGCTGTCTTACATCATAATACCACTGAGGCCTTGTCAGAGGCTCCTCGGATACGTTCTTGTAGAAATGATGTACGCTTTTCATATATACCGACGGATTGTCCTCCGTACCTTCCGACATTGTCCCGAAACATTCCCTGTCATTGACAAGCGATCGCACGGTCATATTGAGCGTATCGTAACGTTCAGTCATCAGTTCGTATATGACAAGTCCGCTACTGTCGGCAATACGGTAGGCCTCCTCCAACATTGCAAAATCATTGGTATCTATCGCCATCGGCTTATCTGCCAGAACGTTATATCCGGCCTTGACCATCTCCAGGATATATTCAGACTTCAATCTGTTGTTACCGGCCAGAACCACTGCATCCGCCTTTCTTTCAGTTACAGCCTTCTCCAGATAATCGGCTCCGGCATACACATCCTCATACCAGGATGCAGGAGACCGGTCACGGGAATTGTAAGACTCTATCAAAGACAGGTACTGCCGGAGTTCAGGACCTTCAGGAGCATATACCTTGACCGTATCACTGACTCCGTCAATAGAGGATTTCTGTACCAGTGCCGCGTGGAAATGTCCAGGATCAAGGACAGCCAGCCTGACCTGCCCTCCGTCTCCGGTCGGGGAGCATGCGGTCAGGAAAATAAGACATGCGGGGAGAAATGAATTTTTCATTTACCGGTATTTCTTTACAAGTTTGTCCGCTTCTTTCCTTCCCTCCTTGAAGGCCTCTTCCAAAGTTACAGGTTCCCCTCCTCTCTCCACACTCATATTCGATGCCTTCATAAAGGCGAAAATCTCCAGTGTCTCCTCAACCGGTACCGGAGATTTTCCGGTCTTGAAGAAATTCAGAATCTGCTCCAGAAGGACCATATATCCTTCATATCCCCCGGCAGGAACCGCTCCTTTTTCCGTAAAGACAGTACCTCCATAAATGGCCGGGCCGTCTATTATAGCCCTGAAAGTTCCGATTCTTCCATCTTTCCATCTGCCGGTCACCACATCAGCCTTGCCGGGAGACGGCATTCTGGAAACGACCTCACATCCTGTTCCCATAACCGTAAACAGAGTCTCCACACCGTGTATGCCGTAAAAACCGAAATCCGGATGTGTGGGTTCAACTTTATGCGGAGAATAACAGTCCGCACCCAGCACATTGCCGTACCTGCCTGCCCGGATATCGGCATTCACCGGAGAGAATCTCAATGCGGACGATGAAAATACAGGGGCATTGTATTTCCGGGCAAGGGAACAGATAGCCATCGCCTGCCCCAGAGTAGCGCCGAGAGGCTTGTCAATGTAACATATCTTCCCTGACTCGAACACTTCAGCAGCCTGGTCCAGATGCAGTCTTCCGTCATTTGTCTCCAGCAG
Source organism: uncultured Bacteroidales bacterium (assembly GCA_944325465.1). Lineage (GTDB taxonomy): Bacteria > Bacteroidota > Bacteroidia > Bacteroidales > UBA932 > Cryptobacteroides. The sequence goes on from CALVAE010000127.1 coordinate 10,735, forward strand.
TACACAATCTACCATATCCAGAAGTTCCTTTATGGAAGACGTTATCTTCACTCCGTATCTTTTGACTGTCTCCGTATATCCCGGTATACGTTCATAACTGGACTCGATTGTGGTGGAGCCATACGGATATGCTGCCACTACTTCGAATTCCTTAACAAGAGGATCGTCCGAATCACCGTTCAGCAATTCCGTAAAAGCCGTCGAATGCGATGTATCCAGACCTATGATACCAATTTTGATAATATCCTGGGCAGACAGGCCGGTAAAAGACAACACTGCTGCCATAATCGTCAATATTCTTTTCATATGCACTAACCGTCAATAATGTTTGTTACTGTCAATTCAAGCCGAAAGTTCGGATGCGCTGTCGCTGTCTATATAAAGTGTCACGTTATCCCTTGTCCTGAGGACACTTGCAGGGCATTTTTCAGAGACAGGTCCCTCTACGGCATCCCTTACCGCCTTTGCCTTGTTTGCAAAAGGAACGATACAGAACATTTTCTCTGCCCTGAGAAGTGCAGGAACCGTAACGGTTATGGCTCTTGCAGGTACCTGCTGCAAGGTATCGAAACATTTCTCATTCACCTGCTGCTGTCTGCATATCGGATCGAGCTCCACAACCTTTACATCCTTCGGATCATTGAAGTCAGCCACACCCGGATCATTGAATGCTATATGACCGTTCTCGCCTATCCCAAGGCATACTATGTCCACCGGATATTTCCTGAGAAGAGCCGCGTACCGGAGACATTCCTCCTCAGGATCTCCTGCCTGCGGATCAATGTAGTTCACACTTCTGAACGGGACTTTACCGAATATGCGCTGCCTGAGAAAATTTCCGAAACTCTGCGGAGCCCCCGGATCAAGGCCTATATATTCATCCATATGGAAAGCATTGACCCCCGACCAGTCTATGCGCCGGTCGGCGACAAGCCTTCCGAGGAACTCTTCCTGGGAAGGAGCCGCAGCAAAAATCATATTTACTTCCCGCCTGACGGAAAGCATTCCGCAAATGGCATCGGCCGCATCTCTGGCCGCCGCCTCCCCCATTTCTTCAAGCGTAGGGAAAACCCTGACTTCAAGCCTGTCTTTCCTGAAAGACTCCGGCTTATTTCCTGTATACAACATTTCCTTCAATTATAGTTACCGATATATCAATATTGTCATCAAAGACTACCACATCCGCATCCATACCCGGCTTCAGGCTACCCTTGGAGGAATCGACCCCGATGATACGAGCCGGAGTGGAAGTCATCATCTTCACGGCATCACAGAGAGGAACACCTGCATAAGACACCATAGTCCTCACCAGCCTGTCCGCTGTCGCCACACTTCCGGCAAATGCCGACCTGTCAGGAAGTTTCGCCACACCTTCTTCTACAATGACTTTCTGACCGCCCGTCAGGCTGCCGAGAAGATACTCTCCGTCCGGCATTCCCGCACCACGCATGGCATCAGTACACAAGGCTGTCTTGTCAGGACCTTTGAACCGGTAGACAAACTGCAGAAGAGGAGCCGGGAGATGGACTCCATCCGCTATTATCTCTACGGTCAGATCGTCTATGAGATAGGCGGCCTCCACCATTCCGGCATACCGTCTGGCATTCTTTCTTGTAACAGTCGACATGGCTGAATACAGGTGGGTAATATGAGAGAATCCTGATTCCGATGCTTTCAGGACATCCTCATATACAGCATCGGAGTGGCCTGCCGAAGCCAGTATGCCGCGTCCGGCAAGTTCCTTACCCATACTTAATGCCCCTTCCAGTTCCGGAGCCACACTCCATCGTACGATATCATCCGTAGCATCGAGTAAAGGCATATAATTCTCCGGCAGAGGGAGTTTCAGATACTCCGGATCCTGGGCTCCAGCCTGAAACGGGTTGAAATACGGCCCTTCAAGATGCAATCCGAGAAATTTCGAGCCCGAAGTATTCTTTGCCGAAGCATCCCTGTAGATTTCAAATACCCTGAACAGTTCCCGGTCAGAACATGTCAGAGTAGTAGGAAGCATTGCCGTTGTACCGTGTACGGCATGCATTCTTGCAGCACCGAGGAAAGCCTCCGCCGTACCGTCCATAAAATCGTGGCCTCCGCCTCCGTGAAGATGAATGTCTATGAAACCCGGCGACACATATTTACCGGATGCATCGATGACCAAGTCTCCCTGTTCCGGCAGTATATCGGCATCGGGCACAATACTTTCTATATGTCTGCCTCTGCATACAAGCGAAAGACCTTCAGCCATTTCTGCCGGCAGAATCATCTTGCCGCCCTTTATTATCAGTCTGTCCATACCTGTCTTGTCTTAATAACTGGTTCATTTCCTCCAATGTTCTATCTTGTGCCCTTTCACGGCGAAGAACACAAGATACAGGAAGCATGGTATGAGAATCCAATATCCTGCCCGCAGACCGGATACATCCGCTATGTATCCATATATCTGAGGAAGTATGGCATTGCCGCATAGTCCCATAATCAGCAGTGAGGATCCTGTCTTGGTATGCCTGCCGAGTCCTCTGATGGAAAGAGGCCATATGCCTGCATATATAAGGGCATTTGGCAGACCGAGAAGATTAAGCAGGAAAATGGATATGTTCGCCCTGTGTCCAAGTATAGTCACATCGAAATCGGCCAGGACCACTCCGAAAGATATGAGCAGTCCGAGGATGGTACATACGACCAGAGCCCTTGTCTGGGAAATATACTTCGGTATCAGAAAGATGCCCAGCACATATCCGACCAGTGTGCAGGCCAGCGTAATTGAAGGGAATGCCTTTGCCTCAACAAGGTCAAGCCCCATGCTGCCCGCATATCCGATTATCGTATCTATTGCAATCACCTGACTTCCGACATGAAAGAAGATAGCCAGCCCCCCAAGTACAAGATACGGATAACTGAACACGCTTTTCCTGTCATGTTCCCCATCCTCTTCCGAAGAATTGCTCTTTGCAGTATCGATTTCAGGAAGTACAGAATATCTTATGCCTATTCCGCTCGACAGAAGGATGACGGACAGAATGGCATAAGGCCAGATTACACGGCGTATCAGTTCGTCAAGCAGCATCTCCCTGGTTGCCGGATCAAGGGTTCCGGATTCTATCAGGGCAAACGTCTCGCTGTCATTGGATTTCAGGATCAAGGCAGCGAAAACCAGCGGTGATATGATACCTGCGAGTTTGTTGCAGATTCCCATAATGCTGATCCTTCTGGCGGCGCTGTCTATCGGTCCTATGATCGTGACATAAGGATTGGCCGCCGTCTGCAGGATAGCCAGGCCGGTCCCTATGGAGAACAGCCCCACAAGAAATACATAGAATTCCCTTGCCAGGGCGGCAGGGATGAACAGCGCGGCCCCGAAAGCCATAAACATAAACCCGTACATTATACCGCGCTTGAAACCGAAACGTTCCAGCAGCATTCCTGAAGGGACGGCCATCACAAAATATGCGATATAGAATGCGAATGTCACAAAATATGACTGAAAATGCGTAAGTTCGCAGGCAATCCTGAAATACGGAATAAGAATGGAATTCACCCACGATACAAAGCCGAATATGAAAAACATCACGGCAAGTATCGCCAGTGAAATATAATAATTCCTTTTAGTGTAATCGGTTGTCATTTTGAATTATTGTAAAATCAGGTCAGTCTCTTTCTCTTACAGGTCTTGTTATGACGAATTCACAGAAATCGTTATACAGATCGACATCTTCCCGTATATCGGAGTCCTTAAGCCATTTGAGGGCATAAGACCCCTGATAATACGCAAGGATAGAGTTTTCCCATACCCCATTCTCTCTGAATGCCTTCATATAGTCCCTCAACTTGTATCCCCTGCCGTTGGACGCCAGGGCATTCCCGTCAAACTCCATCTCCATCCCCATTCCGTAAAGTTCCGCCGTATTGCAGGCATTCGTGAGCCTTGAATAATCTACGTCATTGAAGAAATAGTTAGGCTGGAGATAGGCATAATTGAATCCATAGGATTTCCATGCAGTGCTTCCATCGGCATTATAGTACGGAATCCAGTTGAAGGAATAATTCATACTGTTGAGATATTCCGCAATCTCAGGCATGACCTTGTCCGTATATGAAGCCCTTTCTGCGACCCAGTAGAATCCAACAAGATCGATGTATTCATACTCCTTGGAAGCGAAATTGGCTCTTATCCTGTCAATATACCACCTGCACGCCGCAACCCTGTCCTCATTCACCGAGAAATCCAGTGTCCTGCCGTCAAGTTCCCCCCAATATGCTGTCGTTCCGGAAGACGTATTCGAATACTCCCAGGTAATCGGCTCCGGTATGCCAATGATTATCTTACGTTTTGAAGGGGGATTTCCGACTGCGGACGAAACCTTTCTTATTGCGGACTCCACAGCATCCAGATTGACTCCTTCCTTGAAATAATAATCTGCCAGACGTTCCCAGTAGGATTTGTCTGCAGAAGGGAGATATTCACCGTTATACTGGTACCCTGTAACGAAAGTCTTGTTGTCGTACGGTCCTCCCGCATCCATGAATTCCAGGAAAAGCATACCGTCAAACAACCAGTGCGATTCCCCGCTTCTATCCTTGTATGACACATAGTCAATTGCCGAAGATTCAAGGAAGTCAACCGGCTGTCTGTGGGCACTGCCCCCATAAATAAGGACGAGATCCGATGGAGCCGTTATGTCCTTGTGTGCCTTCTCGAATTCATACAGGTTCTCTTCCGGCACAGGTTCGGACGTCTCATCTTCGGTAATCCAGTCCCTGTAATCAGGAATCTCTGCCGGCAGGTCTTCACACGACACAAACGACACAAGGGATGAAACCGTCATCAACAACAATCCTTTATTCATATCCGATGCTATTTCTTTACGAAAAATCCTATAGTCGACACAACCCGTCTGTTCTCATCTCCATGGTAATTCAACAGTTCCCCGCATACCGCCATTCCCGTAGAACCACCGCCATCGAAATTTACGGCTCCGACACATCCGAGACCTTTCATAATCGCAGCCAGTTCCTCCAGAGTGGCACCTCCGCTTTCCGCTATCCTGCCATCACATACAAACAGAATTATTTTTCCATCGGCCGTATATCCGACCGCCGTTCTGTCCGGGGTGACCCCTGCTCCGAATATATCATCCGGTATGATTTCATAATTGCTCAGATAATATTCCGGGCCTGAAGCCGTTGTGGAAAAATCGAAAGGACACTTCCCGTCATAGAGAAGTACAGGACCTGCGCTCAATGCATAGTCCGGAGCCCATTCAACAGCAGGTGACGGATTGTCTGCCCCCGGAGCCGGGTATCTGGCCTCTCCCTTAACACTAGGCAATGGACGGCTGTAATAATAAGGCCTCCCGGATACATCAGTTCCGGCCCAGTAAACGGAAGGTTTTCCTGAAGCGTCCGTTCCGAAAACGCCCCTTGTCACATTGTACATTACATTATATTCCGCATCGGAAGAGGAAAGAGACCCTCTGACAGCCGGTATGGTGCCTGTCGGAGTCCCGGATATTACTGCCAGACCGGTATGACGGCCGTTATAGAAATAGCCGCCGTTGACAAGGACAAGACAGTCATCAGCCGCAGCAGCCTGACTGTCGACCGTCTGCGCGGATGACGGGACCATGACCCTGAGTTCGACATTCCCGGATGCGACATCTGCCACTGCATACCACGCATTGAAACTGTCTCCGTTCAGAGGTTCCTCCGTCTTATATACCTCTATATCTGAAGGAAGACCGCTGAATTGAAGTCTTTCCCAATGAAGGGTTATGGCTTCCGGTTCCGTACCCAATGATGCTTCTTCCTCATCGGAATACACGGCCGTATCATCATCTGTGACAGCGTAAGCCCTGATCCTGTAGGTCTCTCCGTATTCGAGAAGGGCATTTGGTATTACCTGAAATACTGTTCCGTCTCCCTGATAATCCGGTCCTGTCTGCACAATATCATCCACATCCGGAGACCCCTCACTGCTCCAGCACAACCCGTACTCCAGTCCAGAGACGAAATTGTCTATCCGGTATGTAACGCTGATGCATACATCATTGCTTTCCACAGACTCTATCACCGGCACAGGGACTTCCTCCACCGTCTCCTCTTCCAGTTTGAAAAGGGTGTTGATTATACGCGAATCATATTCCGCCGACCGGCCCTTTGCCTGGACACCGAGATAATAGCTCCTGCCCATTTCAAGACCATCGTCCATCGTATATTCAGTGACATCCGGATCTACGATGGCAATCTGTTCTCTGGAATCCACGTCAGACGCCGGACAGAAATATATTCCGAATCCCGTTTCATTGTCGCTGTTGTCTTTCCAGGTCATCCTTACCGATGTTGTCCCTGTCCTTTCTATAACGACATCGGACGGGGCAGTGACATTTCCTTCCATTTCAGGATTCCCGGTCTTTTCAGAACAGGAAACCAGAGACAGCGAAACCAATGACAAAATCAATACTATCTTCTCCATATCCCGACAGTTTATTCATTCACCCTTAAAACTCCATAAGCCTTGACTGTGACCGTTCTTCCGTCAGGCATTTGCACAGTCCTGTCATTATCACTCATATTGACGGCAATATAAGCCTTTTTCCCTTTTATATCCATCCATTCCGCCCCCATGACCACATTGGAATCCTGATAATTCGGGATACTGACCACAGGATTGTCACCATCGGGGACGAATTCCTTAAGGAACCTCCCGCCCACAAAAATGTCGTGGTTTCCTTTTCTGAAGTCTGCAAGGGTCTTCAGAAAACCTGCTTCCCTGCGGTTTGCCGGATCCATAAGTTGCTCCGGATTCACCCAACCGAGTTGGGAACCCCACAGAAGGCTCTTCATCGAAATATAATTCAGAGAACCGTCATTGAGTCTCCACGGTATGTATGTAAAGCCGCTGTATATGCATCTGTCGGAATATGCCACAGGAAAAAGAGGAACCATCCTGGTATAGGTGTTATGAGGAGAGTTGACAACAAGCATCATATCGAAAAGATCAATATAGCATTCGACATTCTCCTCGGTAGTCATTGCCTGTCTTCCGGAATAAAGATCCTCCCTCATATCTGTCAGAATCTTCCTGTAGGAAGCCGGCCACCAGCCGCCCGCTCCTTTCGGATGTGAGTGGTTTTCCGAGAAACAGGCTTCGCTCGGAGCACAACCGATCTGGTCCATATACACTCCGTCAGTTCCGAGACTATCAAGTATCCTCCTGTTCAGATCATAAAGTATGTCCTTCCATATTTCCGATGACGGGCATGTCACCGTATTCAGTACTTTGGAACTGTAGACTTCCGTATAAAGGGTGCCATCCGCACGTCTGCAGGAAGCATGAACACCATCCAGTTCCTTGTATGTATGGTTGGCCGTATCCCAGAGCCTGCCGTTGATATACGGAGTGACATGTCCGCCGAGTTTTCTGGCGGTCCTTATCATATCCTTGAATCCTTCCTGCTCAGGGAAATATTCCGGATAATTGGTATCAAACGGATGACGATGCCAGTAATACCAGTGCATGCCGATGCCTTTGCCATAATAATCCAGAGACTCGCATACTGCATCCATGGTCTTCCTTGTCACACCGGAAGGTCTGATCCACATGTCGGCATCCTTTATCCAGCCGGCGATCTGCCTTTCCCCTATAGTTCTGGCACCCCATCTGGTTGTAAAAGTAAAGGGACGGTACCACTTTATCACCGTATTTTCCCAGGTATCATCATTGTATCCCAGCACCGTACTCCACGGGAGAGAGAATCTGCCGTTTTCAGACCAGGAATATGATGTCTCCACAATCTGCGAAAAGACAAGATTCCGACCTTCACCTGTCATTCTCAATATCTTGCTACAGGCATCAGTATCCTTTGCGGAAAAATAGAATGTACTGTTGCCATCGTGCATCATCACCAGTTGCATTGTACCTGTACTTGACGGATAACGGGACTGGATATGCCCCCCTGAAGGAGCATTGTACTCCGTACCATAACTGACAGGCATTATACATTTCGCTCCGTCCGGACGCCTGACTGCAATACGGGGGAATTCGACTGAAGTGACCTTCCAACCTTCCGGCAGGTCAGCTCCTATTCTCCATTCCGGGAGTTCGGAATCTTCAGGAAGGGACACATATACATTGACCTGCCAGCGGCTGGATTCAAGGACTGTCTCCCAGGTGAATACTGCCGTAGGCACACCATCAGTCTCCGACACGTTGCCGCCCGCATAATAACTGAACCTTGGCTGCAAGGCAGGGGTCTCTCCGTTAGGACCAAGATAGGACAGGGCCCACGGATATGCTGTACTGCCACCCTCAGGCAAAAGTTCACGGCCCTTGCTCGTAAATGATTTGAATTTCCAGTCAGGTCCGGAAGAAAACACAAGCTCGACAATCCCGTTCCTGAGAACGATATCATTACCCGTGCTGTCCGCTTCCGCCGTGAAGACAGGCAGGAAGCCAAGGATCATCAGAATCGTGAAAAATTTTCTCATATTTCTGTCATTATTATCCAATATATCACTCAACCTCATCTCCCGCAAACAAGTCCCGGAGCATATCTTCAGGCATATCCGTCTCCAGGACAAGCCTTTTCCCGGCCGGCAGGACAAGGCGGTCACCGTCTTTCCCGAAAGGAACTCTCTTTCCGTCCATATCTGTCAGTCTGAATCCGTATCCATGCGGGTCAAGACTGACGGTTCCGTCCCCTGCAGGATTCCAGTACACTACACAGTTTTTTCCATCCCTGACAAAGAGGAATGCCCTCAGACGGCTTTGTGGAGAATCCGTTGTCAACATATGATATTCATACAGGCAGTATTCTCCCGGGGCGTTCCCGAACAGAATGAACTCCCTGTCAGGGTCCTTGAGCATTTCTTTCTGTTCCGGAGCGATTGCATCCGAAAGTTTCGCTTCCTCCCAGCGCCTGATTACCTCAAGATTGTCTGCCATACGGGGATGGTGTTCCATCTGTTCCAGAATACCGACCAGAGATATCGGACAATCCCACGCCACAGCCTTGCTGCATACATATTCGTACATATCCGGCTGCATCCCGATGCTCTCTTCTGACGGGGCAAGACAGGTAAGCCATCCGAAATTGACTGACGTGAAATCATCCGCAGTCTTTTCCGCACACCTGAGGGTATATCTTTTCATAGCCTGACGGATCTTTTCCGGAGGGAAATGATCGAATGCGTTTCCTCTTGTCAGAATATGCCAGCCATAATGCGACTTCAATGCGCCTTCGGAAAACAGAGGGGCAGGCTGCAGTTCATCATAGACCGCAGACTGTGACCGGGATACGTTGTACCAGTATGGTTCAGGGACATCCTCTGCTCCGTCAAAATACACGAAGCGGAAACCAGCGTCCCCGTAGATTCCGCCCAGCCGGTGCGCAATCTCTTTCTGTATGGATGTATTCTGGTCAATCCTTATAAAATATGACCAGTCATCTACGTCGACCTGTGAAAAACGTGTTCCCTGCAAATACGATGACGGCACCGACCCGTATAGACCGCGGACACAGCCTTTCAGACAATTGCCATCAACAGAACCGAATGAAACGAGTTCATCTCCGATATGGACAAGCCTGCGGCCATCCTCCATTCTCAGACCGGAAGGCACCGATTCGACATGGATGACGGTATCGTCAGCCGCGAGAGGGCGGGCAAGCATCATGGGATTCACGTGCCCTATCCTCGGATCAGGCCTGCCGCCGCACATATAGGGATCAGTGACCGAGACTTTGGAATAATGGATATGAAGGCCGGGAATCATTCCTGCGTCCTCGATTTTCCCCGTTATCTTCTTCAGGTCTTCGATACCACAAGGGAATGAATCTTTCCACAGATAATGTCCGCACGATGATGCAAAATCGGTATAATACACAACCATAGTCCTGAATCCTCCAGCCCTGGCAAAGGAGATATGTTCATCAATGTTCTCCGGAGTCACATCCCTCAACTCATAGTACGAATATCCATACTCCCTGCTCCTTCTGCTTTCGACACCACGGGGCATGCCGTAATCCTCCTCTACCGATGCGATGCAGTCAAGCAGGCTGTCAGGCGGGCAGACTATCAGTGCCGCATCCGCTCCGAAAAGTTTTATGTCAGCATCCATACCCGCATACATTCTCTTATAGCCGCCTGTCTCGTCGAATGTGTCTATCATGGATGCCGGCTCCGTCCCTATGACAGCAACTGCCGCCCTGTCATCCCATACGGTATTGAGCCACTCCCCGAAATGCTCCCTGGACCTGACCGGGAGTTGTATCATGGAAAAGCCATCGATCTCCGTCTTGCGTTTCACTCCGTAATCTTCGATCCTGTAATCTCTCCTCACAAGGGAGAAACCTATGTAGTCATCCTTGACATCAACCGCAATCACGGCTATGTCGTACGTATCCTTGAATTCCACATAGAGTGTATCTCCTGACCGTGTTATTTTTTCCGACGGGAAAATGCGCGGCTTAGCGGGGAACATCAGGAAATTCTCATTGTCATACGGCCTGTCCTGCAACACTGCACACAAAGGTATCCGTACTCCGTCTTCAAGACACTCTTCTCCGGTAGCCTTGCAGACCAGACTTTCCGCATAACCGTCAGGGTTTACAGTCAGTTTCATTCTGCCGTTTTCCAGGATAACAGGTTCTCCAGCACAGGAATGGACGAAGTCCACTCCTCTGGCAGAAGCGGTCACGCACAGAAGGAAAGCCAGACCTGTAGACAGAACTGCATTGTATATTCGTTCAGGCAGCATAAGTTTCAGTCCCTGTAATCCATTTTCTGTTTACCGGCCTTCCTGATTTCCGGTCCGGCAGGTTCCGGATGATGCTCCGGATTTCTTGTGTCAAAATAATATATTCCCAGCGAATCGAAAAGTTCGTATGCGTCTTCCAGCCTGTCCTCGAACGAAGAGAAGTCCTTGACTTCAGGCATGGACCAGGCCGACTCCGCAAGTGCGCACAGTCTCGGGAAAATCATGAAATCGACTCTTTCAGGAGTATGGTTGAGTTCGCACCAAAGATTGGCCTGTATACCTGCAATATGGGATTTCTGCTCATCGGTCAGATCCTCTATCCAAGGATCCGGGAAAGAATATACATCTTCAATAGGACAGAATCCGTCCCATATACGCCCCCACCGGTGTTCCCCGTACTGAATGAAATCGAAATAAAGTGGCCTGCGAGGACACATCACCGTAGTGTATCCCAAAGACAGAGAACGGTCCAGATATTCCGGTTTGTCGTGCCTCCACCACATTACCATACTCCGGTCTCTGTCCGCATTCAGATCTACAAGTTCATCCCATCCGACGACTGTCTTGCCCAGCACACTGACAGAATCTATCATCCGATGCATGAAATAACGTTCCGCCTCACGTACATCGGTCATCTTCTCCCTTTTCATCAAAGACTGCACATAAGGATCCGTCTTCCACGCCTCTATTCCGTAATAGACCTCATCTCCCCCTATATGGATGTACGGTGACGGGAACAGGGATGCAACCTCCCTCAGAACAGATGTAAGATAAGCATACGTGCCTTCCTTGCCCACATTGAAAGTAAAATCGGGAAACTGTTCGGTACCTCCTCCGTTGAACTCAGGATATGCCCTGTTGGATGCAGTGGCATGTCCAGGCATATCTATTTCCGGAATTATCTCTATATGTCTTGCCGCTGCATATTCCACGATATCACGGATCTGGTCCTGTGTGTAATAACTTACGGCGGCATCCGGATCGCTATGGCTGCCGCGGCCTCCGACCAGAGCGAGGTCAGGATACGACTTTATCTCGATTCTCCATCCCTGGGCATCCGTAAGGTGCCAGTGGAACCGGTTCATCTTGTAATAGGCCATAATGTCCAGCAGTTGCTTCACCCTTTCCGCACCAGAGAAGTGACGGGCTTCATCAAGCATAAACCCGCGCCACCGATATCGGGGTGCATCTTCGATTGTTCCTTTGTATAGAGTTCCACCAGCCACTTCCTGAAGGAAAGTCTGGATTCCGTAGAACACTCCAGCCGGAGTTCCGCCATATATCACGGTCCTCTTCTTTCCAGTCTCAAGCCTGTAACCTTCCTCATCGGAAATCCTCCAGTCTATTGCAAGATGGATCCCGGCATGCATACCGGATGCAGAGACGGAAGTCTCAAATCCGGATGAAGCCAACCCGGCGGCAAGGAATTCCGCCTCCTGCAGAAGTATGCTGTCCTTGACAGATATCTCTATCTTCTCAGGCAATGCCACAGGTTCCCCTGATACCTGAACCGTATGTGGATAAGGAATGACACTGACGTCCTTATACTCTCTGTCGGCGCATCCTGCCGATGACAATAGCATGAAGCAGATAGCCGCTGTTCCGATAAGATTTTTCATTACAGTCTTATATAAAAGATAATTGATCCTGTGGCGGCGGTTCTGCCGCCACAGGACAATACAGAAAATTTTACTGAAGTTTGCTGAAAGGTATAGTGTATCCGATAAGTCCCTGTCCGGTAGTAAGCATATAGACCTGAACGGACTTGCCGTCTTTGCCCGGAGCGAAGATAACATCACCGGTTTCGTTCCCGTTTGCATCGAGAATCTGCCCCCCGTCAAACGCAACATACGAAGTCATACCTTTTACACCATATCCTGAACCGATGACATCTGCCGTCCCGGCTGCCGAACCTTCACGGGAATCGAACAGGAATCCGCCGGACAGTGAACCAGCAGCAGGGGCACCGGACCCGAGATCAGACACATACAGACGGAAATAGTAATTGCCGGTAGACGGAGCCTGGCCATCCTGTACGGCAAACAGCCTCGTACCGTTGATATCGATTGCATCTATACCAAGCGTACTGTTTGCCCACCAGTGAGATGTCGGAACAGAAAAAGTCGTTGCGGTACCATCATTCACATAAGTCATGAACTGCCTGTAATTTGCCGAACACATAAAATATTCAAGAGCATCCAGATCAGCATTCATAGGCACAGCCTTTGACGCATTCCAGAATGACGCCTGGGCATTTGCCGGCCACTCGATAAATGCTGTAGGTTCCATTACGCCATCTGTGAACTTGAGGAATATAGGACGGTATTTGGTCTTTGAAACAGTCCCTATGACAGCCTCTCCTGATGCAAGGTTGCCATATACGGAAATGGTTCTGAACATATCGAATCCGGCAGAACCGTTTATATCCGGAATCCCGGCAAATGTAGAGCCGGTCATATTGGCCCATATAATGCTCTTTGGAGCCTGGTCAATGCCGTTGAGCCAAACAAATCCTCTTACATCCCTGCTCTCCGTAGGGCCTGCCGGCATAGAACTTACATACGACACTGCGACAAGATGACCTGCATCGTCATTCGCAATCGCGTGTATGGTACAGTTGGCATCGATACCGGTGGTATTCACGTGTACATCCGGAAGCCAGTCACCGGTATAACGGTCATATACAGGCATTCTGGTAAAATCCGAAGAATTGCTCAGGATCAGATAATCCCCAACTGCCGCCATTGTCCTGTTGGCATTTGAATCAAAACCGTATGGATTTTCCACTGTAGGCTGTATACCGAAAAGGGCACGTATCATCTCAGCCTCGCAAGGATCCTGCGATATAGTCACGGTCTGAAGCAGTTCGCCGTCATCCCTTATAAAATTGACCTGTCCGGTACGGCGCTCGCCGGTCTCGTTGTACAGCACATAGACATAAACAGAATCTGCCTGGGCAGCCTTTGTTTGCGATACCGTAATCCAAGGATATTCTGCCGGTACCTCAACTGTATAACTGTAGTTGGTATTGAAATTTATCTTCAGTTTCTCTCCGTCTGAAACGGCATTGTATGCCGTAGTAGCCATCGAGAATTCACCTTCCTCGAAATACAGAGCCCTCATACAGGTCTTGTCTCCCTTGCCTGCAAATACAAGGACTTTCCCTGAAACCAGAGGATCCGGAGCGGTCACCCTTATGACGCCTTCAGACACGGTTGTCTTCTCGACAGTCGCGGTGTATCCGTTCTCTGAAATAGTCTCTATGATGACCGTCTCATCAGCATCAGTAAGGACATACGGGATCTCGACCGTACTTCCGGCCGTAATGCCGACCAGAGAATGGAGTACAGTCAGGGTGAACTCCTTCTCGCGCGGAAGTTCAATCACGCTGCCGTCATCGGTGAAGGTGATATAGACATAGTCCTCATCATAGGTAACGGTAAAGTTGGCTTCTACCGAAGCGGAAGTCTTGCCGAGAGACTCCCAGGTAGTTCCATTATCATATGAAACATTCAGATATCCATCCTCATCTATCTCGAACTGAGGAGTGACTCCATCCACTCTCAATTTGGGATCGGTGAACTCGCCGTCTATCTGCCAGTAATATATTCCATCCGTATCCTTCGCTATGGAAATGACAGAACCCGGAGCACCAGGATCCCCATCGACACCGTCAACTCCGTTAAGGATTTCCACTGATGTCTGATCCGAGAAGACAATCGCATATCCGACCTCCACTCCGCCTTCCATAACAGGGGTCACAGATGTGACATAGACATTGTTCTGAAGAGCCTTGACAAGATCATTCAAAGACTGCACCTGATCATTCAGTCTCTCGAGAGCCGTAACCCTGTTTTCAAGGTTGGTAACCCTGTCATTGAGAGCCGTGTCATCATAAACGTTACATCCTATCGCCAAAAGGGCGGCTGTAACCAGGGTAAAATACTTTTTCATTTTGTATTGATTTGGTTATTGTTTTACATGTCATATCTTGTGATTTCGTATGCAAACAGTCCGGCATTCGTATTCATCATATAAACCTGGACCGAATTGCCATCCTCTGCAAGCCGGAACACGACATCCCCTCTTCTTGCATAGTTGTTCCCTCCAAGAGGTGTATCTCCTGAAGCGAATGGATACGTGGAAGTCATACCGGAAGGTGAATATCCGGCTCCCGATATCTCGGTACTCTCCCGGGAATCGAAGATAAATCCGGTAGTGAGCGCTTCAGGATAAGGGACATTTGTCACATTTGCGACATAAAGACGATGATACCAGTTGCCTCCGGACGTATAGCCGTTTGCTATCGCCAGCAGCCACATCCCGTTGAATTCGACAAAATCAAATCCCCTGATATCCTTGTCATAGGCACCGGAGCCGGCCCACCATCTGGACGTCGGCACATCCAGGCTGACAAGATTGGAACCGTCCTGATATCTTACCTGCTGATACTGGTTAGCCTGCGAGAGAAAATAATCCACAGGAGCCGAAGTCCCGGTAGGAATGGCCTTGGATGAATTCCAGGTAGACACCCACTGGAGCGAACCGTTGATATTCGGGCATTCCTGGGTAACGGATGTCAGCCGGCCGTCCTGAAAATGGAACATGATGATTCTTGACACGAACTTGTCTATTGTTGTCAGTACAGCCGGTCCGCTTGTAAGGCTTCCCTTGACACAGACCGTATTGCCGATCTCCGTAACATTCGAGACCATTGATGTAAATGTAGGACCGTTTATGTCATCATCAATGATCAGAGTCGGAGCAGACTCGATCCCGTCCAGCCATATCCAGGCCTTTACCGCAGAAGGAGTGACGTGGCAGTCCTGACCGGCAAGTTCTCCTGTAGAATCCATGGAATGCGATGAGGTATATGAGAATGCCACGAGTCTTCCCTCTCCATCAGATGTAATTGCCCTGATTTCAATGTCAGCATCAATTCCGGAAGTATTTACCGAGACATCATCCAGTTTCCTGCCGGAAAATCTGTTGAATACAAGCATCTTGTTGAAATCGGTACTGTTGCTGACAATAAGATAACTGCCGACGACAGCGATCGTATAGTTGGCATCTGGCTCGAAACCATATGTATTGCTGCCGGTGCATTGTATGCCGAACATACTGGAAATGTATCCGACGGACCCCATCGGCACGAGTTGAGGCATTTCAAGGCTGACATCATATACGCTTTTCGATGTCCCGTCCTGTGACACCACAGTTATTTCGGTGGCATAGTTCAGGTCAGCTATCCCTGTCTCGGGATCATATCCTGGAGCATAGATGGTCGCCCATGGAGATGCGGTAAGCAGGGTCGAACTTATGGCATCGGCCACCGAGCCGGAAGTATTCAGGATGGTCAGCTTGCCGTGCGTACTCTCGGTAGGTTCCGTAATGTTGACGGTAACCCTTACATCCTCGCTCGTGACTGTAGCGGCCACGATACTGGATGCATCCGATTTCTTGCGTACAGCCCTGAATGTATATGGAATCCTCTCTCCTGTCTCCTTGACAAGAGTAGTCACAAATACATTGTCATCGGACATATCGTGAATTCCGGTAAGACTGGGTTCGAATACGGCCCCGAGTGGCATATTCGCCCTGAACTTGATAGCGGACAGATCCGACATTATCTCTTCCGTATCACTTATATAATAAGGTACCTCGAATGTGACCGTACGGAACTCCTCATCCACCACAGCAGGGTATTCTGTTGAATTCTGTACGAGAGTAGCAAACACTGTCAGAGTCGAGACATTGTCTATGTTGTCACGTACCAGTTCATCCGGTGTGTGACAGCCCGCGACAAGACAGAGAGAAACGATAATGATTAAATATTTTTTCATATCCGATAGTCAGCTAAAAATTTTACAGCCATTGCTCGTTCTGGACACAGAGGGAATTGTTCCTGATCTCTGTATACGGAATAGGGAATATATTCATCCTTTCAGGGAAAAGTCTGTCCTGTGTATCACACTCCACCCTTTCATAATTCGATGTACCGTCATTGTTCCTGGTGATTCTTATTCCGTGCAGACGTGAACCGTCCAGAACTTCCTGAGCAATTCCCCATCTTACAAGGTCATACCAGCGATGACCTTCAAGCCCCAGTTCACATATCCTTTCCTTGCTCAGATCCTGGAGATAACTGTCCCAGTCTCCCGTCTGTGATGCTTCCGGAAGCCCTACCCTGGTGCGTATCTCGTTCAGGTCATCATAGGCCGGGCCGAACTGTCCGAGTCTTGCATTGGCTTCAGACCGGATAAGATAAATCTCCGCAAGACGCATCTCTATCCAATACTGTCCGCTCAGAATATTCGTAAAATTGATCGACCTGCTATCGCTCATGAATTTCCTGAATATATAGCCTGTCGTTGTCTTATGGACAGCATCCTGACCGGATGTAGCAAAATCCATATAACTGTCCCCGTCAGCGGAAAGATCCAGGTTGCGACCAAGCCAATTGGCGCCATCATACAGAATGGAAGCATAGAAGCGCGGTTCCCTGTTGTCAAACGGCCTGTTCCCGTATGATTCGAGATTGTCCCAACTGAAATCCTGCCATTCACCGTCAACCATAATGTCGAAAGTTGACGCATACTCGTCCGAAGGCGTTGCCGCAGCCCCGACCGCAGCATTCGGTACACCGAGAACTACATTGTCATCAGGCGGGCAGAACCATGTATTGAAGTTATGCTGTTTTCCGTTGGCGGAGCCGGTCGACTGCTGGAAATAGACAGGCAGTATAAGTTCAGAATTATTGACAGATGTGAATATCTGATAATAACTTGAATATGATGTACCAGGAAGAAGGCTGTACTGGTCGAGCCCGAATACCAGGTCACAGGCATCGATGGCATCCTGCCATCTTCCCGCATACAATGAAGCACGCGCCATCATACCGTACGCAGCCCCTTTGGTGATGCGGCCTGTCTCGGATG
Source organism: uncultured Bacteroidales bacterium (assembly GCA_944325465.1). GTDB lineage: Bacteria > Bacteroidota > Bacteroidia > Bacteroidales > UBA932 > Cryptobacteroides. The sequence goes on from CALVAE010000127.1 coordinate 28,429, forward strand.
CCGCCCAGGTCTGCGGGAGATCCTGTGCAGCCCTGTCGTACTCTCCTATGACAAAATCCCAGCAGTCCTCCTCGGATGAACGGGCCAGTGCCCTGTCCTCCGGACCATCCACGTGGTCTTCGGATATCCTGAGAGGCACTCCGCCATAACGTATTATCAGCTCCTGATAGCAGAATGCCCTGAGGAACCTCACTTCCGCAGTCCTGATCTTCAGTTGATCCTGGTCAAGGGAGGAGCCGTACCCGTTGCTCAGGTCGTAGAAATATTCGTTAAGTTTCCTGATATGCTGGTACAGGTTGTCCCACCTGTTCCTGAAATTGGAGTTGACTGTGACGTAGGTAGGCTCATAAAAAGCCCTGTTGACCTGTCCGTTGGAAGTATACCAGGAATACTTTATCAGGTCCGACATTCCGTCATCCATTATAATGCTGCTCGATATGTCCGAACAGGAATACAGCACATCGTACAGTCCCTTGACATAAAGATCAAGGTTTTCAACGGATGCATAAGTCACATCTTCGCCGTACCAGCCTGTCGGATCGAGTTCCAGTACATTGCAGGACGAGAATGCGATCCCGCAGCCTGCAACCATACCCGCAATAGTCTTTCTGATTATTCTGTTCATATGATAATCGTTTTAGAATGTGAGATTCAATCCGACGCTGACAGTACGCTGCTGAGGATAGTATCCTGTAATGACATTGGCACTTTCAGGGTCGATATACTTGAATTCGGTAAGAGTCCAGAGATTGTATCCGCTGACATATATTCTCAACTGGTCCACATTGATCCTGCGCATCCATTTTTCAGGGAAGGTGTACCCTATCGTGACATTCTTCAGTCGCAGATATGCACCGTTGCGTTTCCAGAAATCTGACTGCACCGCATTATTGGTATAGGATGCCTTGTCTATGGAAAGACGAGGATATTCCGCATCTGTATTGTCCGGTCTCCAGGACCCTTCCACAAGATAAAGAGGGGCGTTGTCATAATTGGCATACCAAGGCACGGTAAGAGGTGTCAGATCCACTGCTCCCGAATAGTTCGTCCAGGCACCCATAAGCATCTTGTCAGTCAAGGCGGCACCCTGGAACTGGATGGAGAAATCCAAACCTTTCCAGTCTCCGTCCAGTTGCAATGAATATATCAGTTCCGGCATTGCCCCGCGGGCGATGTATGTCTGGTCATCAGCCGTGATCTGACCGTCACCGTTGATATCTACATATTTTATATCACCCACCCTCGGTGTCACGTTCACAGGTTTCGGAGCTGCATCTATTTCTTCCTGGCTCTGGTAAAGTCCATCCGACTTATACCCCCAGATTGAATTCACCGGATATCCGAGAGTACTCTGCCACGGAAGGATATTGTCACTCTGTGCCCTGCTCAGCACTCTGTTATGCGCATAGGAAAGATTTCCTGTAATCCCGTAATTGAAACTTCCCACACGATTGCGATGACTTATCTTGAGGTCGAAACCCCTGTTATCAAACGAGCCGGAATTGACCCTGTCAGGATAATGTCCGCCGAGAGACGGAGGGAATACAGATGACCCTATGGAAGTAAGGATATTATAGGTGTATTTATAGAACCAGTCGAATTCGAGTGCCAGTTTGGCATTCCAGCCGCTGAATTCAAAACCAACATCGTATGACCGGATTCTTTCCCATGTCAGGGATTCCATAGGATAAGAAACCGCATTCGACAGAACGTTCTGGGCTGTAGGAGGATTGCCGAATGCCACGGCATTCCCCTGCCAGCTGTAACTCTTCCTGTAAAGCCAGGAGGACAGATTCTTCGACCCCAGTTCACCGACTGATGCCCTCAACTTGAACAGTTCTACCTCAGGAAGAGCATCCTTGAAGAAATTCTCCTCGGACACCACCCAGCCCAGAGAGGCCGACGGGAAGAATCCCCAGCGGTTGTCCTTATGGAAAAGATATGAACCGTCATACCTGGCGGACAGTTCGACCAGATATTTGTCAGCATACGCATAACTGACACGCCCCACGTAACCCGCCTGTGCAGAAACACCGGCAGAATCTGAATTGGTGGCGGTTCCCGCGTCTCCGAATGTAAGATACGGCAGGTCAAACAAGGCGAAATCCCTTCTGCCACCGGTAATCTGCCAACTGTTACCTGTCTGTTGCTCATACAGGAAAAGGGCATTCAGACTATGCTTTCCGAAATCCCTTTCATACGAGACGGACGGACGGAGCACAATCTGGTTGATCTTGTTTGCCGATACGTACATATTCCCGTCAGCGGTAAGGTTGGCCGACATGACTTTGCTGTAGGACGTACTACCGAAAGAATCAGGGGCGAGCAATTCATAGGCATACGAGAATGTCCTGCCGTTTCTCATCTCGAAGTCCCAGCTGAAGAACATTCCCACCTTGAGACCTTTCACCCAAGGAAGTTCGTATGTAAGGCTTGCAGATGTCTCCAGGATCGTACGCTTTGCCTCCTGAAAGCCAGAATTCGCCGAACCGTAGATAGGGTTGGCCGCATTGGAATTTGTCCTGTATCCCGATACAGGCATTCCGTCAAGTTCCTGAGGGACAAACGGGAGCGAATAAAGCAACTGGTGGAAGATATTATACGACTCCTGATTGGTGTACGAGTAGGATCCTGGCGTATATGAATCCACCACATAGGCTCCGACATTCATGTTAAGGGTGAGGTTTCTGAACGGGTTGGCCTGTATGTTGGACCTGAATCCTCCTCTCTGATAATTGTGTCCCTTGATAATACCATTCTGGCTAACATAGTTGCCGCTGACAAAATATCTGACCTTGTCTGTCCCCCCCTGCACGGAAAGGCTGTGCTGATGCATTGTCGTGGTCTTGTACAGAGGCGCCGTCCAGTCGGTATTCTCGAGTCCGTCCGAAGGGTCACCGTTACTTGTCATGGCAATCTGTTCCTCGGAAAAGTACGGATCATCTCCGTCAAGGACACGTGCCATATTGTAATACTGCATATACTGCGTCCCGTTCATCATCTTAGGGATTGCAGTGGCATTTGAAAAAGTGACGCTACCGCTGTAGTTTACCTGAGCCTTGCCTTCGGACCCGCTCTTTGTAGTGATGAGAATGACTCCGGCACCTGCATCCATTCCATAGACTGCGCAGGATGCCGCGTCTTTCAAGACCGTAACTGAAGCAACATCGTGCGGGTTTACAAAACCAAGAGTACGTTTCACGCCATCTACAAGCACAAGAGGCGAACTTCCGTTATACGAAGAATACCCTCTGACAAGAAGTGTCGCACCGTCCGCTCCCGGTGCACCTGTCGCCTGCTGGCTTATGATTCCCGGCAGTTTTCCTACCAGTGACTGACTCATGTCACTGACAGTCGACTTGAGGATTTCTTCTGAATCCACGGAAGCAACCGATCCTGTCAGATGGATTTTCTTCTGCTGGCCGTATCCGACCACTACCACCTCCTGCAGATTGGTCCTGTCTTCCCGCATAATCACATTAATCACTGACTGGTTCCCGACTTCCCTTTCTTCTGTAAACATACTCAGGAAACTGAATTCCAGTGTTTCGGAAGGAGCGGCCTGAATGGAGTAATTTCCGTCCAGGTCGCTTGCAACGCCACGGGTAGTGTTTTTGACGATGACACTTACTCCTGCAAGAGGATTACCATTTTCGTCCGTTACCTTACCCTTGACCATGTTTTGGGCATAACCGCTAACAGCAAACGAAAAACAGGCAAACAGACATACCAGAAACCTGACTGACATGCCAGTTTTTCGCCCTGAACATTGTGTCTTATTCATTAGACAAATTTTTAGTTAATAATATCATGTGGTTTTCAGATCTTACTTGCTATGGAATACAATTGATACAGGCCTCTCGGGACATGGAAGCAACCCTTCCATTTGCCGCCCTTCAGCGGAAGAAGCACCTCGCCCCTGCGGTTAAGATAGCCGTACCATTCAGGATACTCCTTGTCCTTGAAATGCTCCCACATATAATCGTCCAGTTTCCCGAACCACGCCAGACTCGTCTTGTCGCCTGTCA
>CALVAE010000128.1 GCA_944325465.1 uncultured Bacteroidales bacterium
ACCGCCCTCGAAATCCACAAGTTTCACATCGGCTTCGGTCAGAAGGGCATACAGGACACTTGTCGCGATCCTCTTGGCATTTGCCCGGTAACGGATGACATCCATTCCTGAACGGCCGCCTTTCATTCCCTTGGCCGCCATGCTCCAGCAACCATAGCCGGCAGGATGCTCCTTTCTGGCATATTCACCCTCTATCGTTGCATCCAGCCCGCCGGCACAGCCGATATAGAGTTCCCCCTCGGTCTCCGAGTCAAGGTTAATAAGTATCTCCCCTTTCAGCAGACCGGACTTGAGTGCCCGGGCACCGGTCATCCCCGTCTCTTCATCAATCGTGACAAGGACTTCGACAGGGCCGTGTACCAGATCCTGGGATTCGAGTACCGACATTGCGATGGCCACCCCGATACCGTTGTCCGCCCCGAGAGTGGTACCTCTGGCCCTCACCCAGTCTCCGTCCACATAAGCCTGTATAGGGTCCTTCTCGAAATCATGCTCCACGTCCGCATTCTTCTGCGGCACCATATCTATATGCCCCTGGAGAATGACGCCCTTACGGTTCTCCATTCCCGGCGTGGCAGGCTTGCGGATTATCACGTTGCCAGCCTCGTCCCGCATGGATTCCAGACCGAGGGACTTCCCGAATTCATACAGATATTCCGCCGCCCTGTCCTCCTTCTTGGACGGACGCGGTATCTGTGTCAGTGCATAGAAATTTTTCCAGACCAAAGCCGGATTCAGATCTTTAAGTTCCATATTCTATATTCCTTTATGATATTTTTCGTTTTGCAGGTCCTGAACATGACAGTCCCCTATCTTACCTTGACCGACAGTGGGAAAGAAGAGTCATATCCGAACTGATATACGGGCAGGCGGGCATTCAGAAGTTCTCCCGTCCCGTCGGTAAGCCTCAGCGTGCAGACGGAAGGCACCCTGTACATCGCATGGAGCACTCCTTTTGACAGTCTGGCCTCCTCCGACTTCCTTTCCACAGGATTCGAAGGTTCGGGTACGGCAGTCGGGACAATTTCCAGGACGACCGGCTTGCCTGCCAGATTATCGGCCGGAAGAAGACCCTCGGTATCGGAAATCCGGAAGGCAATGTACATCGTCCTGTCCTTTTCAGGCACCACGTCACACCTCATTTTCTGGATGCTCCTCTCCGAATAGCCCGTAAACATCGTCATGTATTCCTTCTCGAGCCTTGTAATCTCCGCTACGGCAGCCCCCATGGCCTCCCCGCTGTAGGTCGCATCCGTATCTCCCGTTATTATCTGTATCCTTTTCTTCCGCAGATCGAAAATAAGCGAAGCGGTCTCGGCAGCCTTCTTTTCCAGAGTCTTGGCTACCATCACTTCCTGCTGTACGGCCACCCTTGTATAGGCGGATTCCTCCTTCACGTTCTGATACAGCGTAGTGGATTCGGATGCCACGTTGGATATGAGGCCTGTCCCTGCATAATCCCCGTCCACGTCAGTCGGGAAACGCCAGACGGATTCGGTACCGAACGCCCCGTCGGAAACGGAGACAAGCCCGCATGAAGTCAGTTTCAGGAAAGATGCGTCCACTCCCTGGGCGCCGACCTTGAGCAGATATCTTGCAGACTGGTCAGCCTCGACATAAGGAGTCATCCTGACCTCTGTCAGGCGGTATGAGGTGTAATCCTTCTGGCGGGCATCTATTCCGAGATACTTCTTCGCATACGCGGCATAAGGACCGGCATGGAACACTTCCCTTTCCGCTTCTACATCAAACGAGATGGAAGTCTTCGGCAGGCAATAGGACAAGGTCCCCGGAACATCACCTCCCGTCTGTTCCTGCGCCGCCGCAGAAAAGCACAGAACCGACATAAGAGCCGGGATAATCAGAATTCTTTTCATTTCAATAACCTTTGGTATTAATTCTTGTGTCGCGGCAGCGGTGCCGCAGTGCAAATATGGCATTTCCGCAATGCCACCGGTTTGCAAATATATCAAATTTAGGTCAGATTTTCGATTGTCCTGCATTTTTATTACCTTTGTCGGCCGTGCATGGCCTGCAACGGCCGGTACCTGCCGGAAACCATGACAATAACAACAAATCTGATAAACTATGTTCAAAAACCAACCTAAGGGGCTGTTCGCCCTTGCGCTTGCCAACACGGGAGAAAGGTTCGGCTACTACACGATGCTGGCGATCTTCCTGCTGTTCATTCAGGCGAAATTCGGGTTTGACGCCGCAGTCGCGACCCAGATCTATTCAATCTTCCTCGCAGGAGTCTACTTCATGCCTCTTTTCGGCGGTATGCTGGCCGACAGGATCGGATTCGGACGGTGTGTCACCCTCGGAATAGCCGTAATGTTCCTCGGCTATCTCTGCCTTGCAATCCCTACCGGAGCGGATACGGCAGGCAAGGTAATGATGTTCGGGGCACTTGCCCTCATTGCAATAGGCACCGGCCTGTTCAAAGGCAATCTGCAGGTCATGGTCGGCAATCTGTATGATGACCCGAAATATGCAGACAAGAGGGACTCCGCATTCAGCCTTTTCTACATGGCAATCAACATCGGCGCGATGTTCGCACCTTCAATGGCCAAGGCCGTGACAAATTTCTTCCTCGGCAAGAGCGGCCTGTTCTACGATGCCAACATCCCTGCCATAGCGCATCAGATCATGGACGGGAACATGGAGAACGCTGACAGGCTGACAACGCTGATGGGCTCGATGTCCGGAGCGTCCGGGATGGATGTGACCCAGTTCAGCAGCATGTACATCGAGAAACTTTCGACCGCTTACAACTACGGATTCGGAGTCGCATGCATTTCCCTGATCGTTTCCGTACTCATATACTTCAGTTGCCGCAGTTGGTTCAAACATGCCGATGTCAACGCCAAGCAACTCGCCAAGGCTTCTGCTGCCGATAAGGCTGCCGCCAAGTCCACAGAACCGGAACTTACAAAAGAACAGACAAAGAGCCGCATCACAGCCCTTCTTCTGGTGTTCGCCGTGGTGATTTTCTTCTGGATGGCTTTCCACCAGAACGGAGCGACCCTGACCATCTTCGCCCGGGACTACACTTCCCACGATGTATTCGGCCTCACCAGGATAGGATTCAATATATGGAGTCTCGCCCTGATAGCGATATCCATCTACACACTGTTCAACATCTTCCAGTCTGACAGCAAGAAAGGGAAAATCATATCTGGAATCGCCACCGCAATCCTCTGGGGCGGGGCATTTGCCCTCTACGCCGGGATGCCGGAACCGGTGAAGATCCAGCCTTCCGACTTCCAGCAGTTCAATCCGTTCTTCGTTGTGGCCCTTACCCCTGTATCCCTCGCCATCTTCAGCGCCCTTGGAAAGAAAGGCAAGGAACCTTCCGCTCCGCGCAAGATAGGTTTGGGTATGCTCGTTGCCGCAATCGGCTTCCTTATCATGACGGCAGGGTCAATGGGACTGGACTCACCGAAAGAACTCGGAGGAGCGGTAAGTGACACTCTCGTCTCACCTAACTGGCTGATATCCACTTACCTTGTCCTGACTTTCGCAGAACTTCTGCTCTCTCCTATGGGAATATCCTTCGTCTCGAAGGTGGCCCCTCCTAAATACAAGGGAGCAATGATGGGATGCTGGTTCGCCGCGACAGCCATAGGAAACTATCTGGTGTCCATTCCGGGACTTCTCTGGAACAAGATACCTCTCTGGGGAGTATGGAGCGTACTCATCGCCCTGTGTCTGACTTCAGCCATCTTCATCTTCTCCATCATGAAGAAACTGGAATCCGCAACAAAATAATGACAAGACCGGTTGCCTGACTTCCTGCCGGATGCCGGGCACCTTACAACCTAAAGAGGGCGGGTCAAAAGTCAGACCCGCCCTCTTTTTATGGATCACCTGGGAAACCCTGTGTTTTAACTTTGTTGCTGCGGACGGACTGCAGTCCCGTGCGCAGATACGTTCTCCGTTCACCGGACCGCGAACATTAACTTT
>CALVAE010000129.1 GCA_944325465.1 uncultured Bacteroidales bacterium
CCGGACGCACAAATATCGTTAATTATTGTGGACATCTCCAAATTTTCCGGCTGCTTTTTTGTGTCTTTTGTGTACAGACACGGAGTTGTAAGGCAGTAAGATGTAATCATGCTGACTGACAATTGAGGATTTTCCTGAAATTTTCTTGCCAATTAAAAATTTTTGACTACTTTTGCGCTCTGTGTTCGTACACAATATTTGTAGACTGTTTATGACCACTATTAAGACACTCATTATCAATCTTAAAGAAGCCACATATCCATGCGGTAAGGATGTTTTCGTCTCTGACGGAGGCAGACCAGTATTGAATTTCCTGAAAATTACCCCCCCCAAGCGCGAAAGATTTGATCTGAAATATTCTGCCTGTGCGGAAATGAAAGGTGCAGCTGTACGGAATCCTGTCCGGGGGCTGCTGTTGCCGTGTATTTCCGTGTTTACGTACACACTGATTTTGTCGGCCGCCTTCATCTTGCTGTCAGGATGTTCCAACCACGGACAGGATGATTCCGGGACGGACGGCATCATAGCCGGAAACACCCGAGTTACCATCAGAGCCGAAAGGGATGCCATGATACGCAACCCTCTCAACGGATGGGTGATGTATCTCGGACGCAGTTGGGACGAGAATTTCTGGACCGATCCTGACAGCGGGTACAGTCCGTATGATGAAATGCCTACATCCGAAGGCACAACGGTACGTGTGTCCGATTATTCCAACACTGCATATCTGCGTACGAGCTGGGCTTCCCTTGAGCCGACCGAAGGCAATTATGTCTGGAGAGACCCGGACTCCCGTTATTCGAAGATGCTCAAGAGTTGCACTGACAGAGGGTTACGTCTGGCTTTCAGAATAGTCATCGACGGACGTGACCAGGGGCAGAACACTCCGGAATATGTGTTCGATACCTATGGTGCGAAGGCGTATACCAACACCGGCCAGCCGGTGACATCCGGTTATACCGGTTACAGGTCCCCCTATCCGGATGATGAGAATTTCCAGAGATGCTATGAGAAATTCCTGACCGAATTCGCCAGGGATTTCAATGATTTCGATGTGGTGGACTTCGTGGACGGATTCAGTCTCGGGAAATGGGGAGAAGCCCATGCCCTTATCTTTCAGGACAATGCCAACAAACTGCCGGTCTTCGAGTGGATGACTGATCTGTATTCAAGGCTGTTTACAGAAGTGCCTCTGTTCGTGAACTATCACCGTCTGCTCGGAGATGCCGACCAGAGCAGCTGGCAGAATACCCCTTCTCCTGATACGGAGGGGATGATAGAGAGTGCGGTGGGCAAAGGATACGGTATCCGTCACGATGCTTTCGGAATGTATACCTATTATAAGGATTGGGAGCGGGGGATTGTCGCAGAATACAATTTCAGGTGCCCGGTCATCATGGAAGGCGGGTGGATTACGGACGGTACACACAGGTACTGGAATTCCGTTTATCCGGACGAGCCGTATGAGGAGGACAGACCTGATCAGGTCCGTCAGGGCGAATATGACATGTCCCAGGAAGCACGGGTGAACATGATGGATTTCCGGGTACACCATGAGATCCAGACCTTTTTTGAAATGAGGTTCGATCTGGTGAAAAGTTTTATAGCAGACGGAGGCTACAGGCTCTGTCCTTCCATCGTCACCGTTCCAGAGACTGCCGCGGAAGGTTCATCCGTGACCTTGACCAGTCGGTGGTCCAATTACGGCTGGGGTTACTGCCCCAACAATCTCCCTTCCTTCGGCTACCGTTTCAAAGGGGCTTTCGCCCTTTTGGACAGAGAGGACAACGTAGTGAAAGTCTTTGTGGACGAACAGATAGAGCCATCGGAATGGCTTCTGAACAGTCCTACGGAATATACCACCGAAATCGACCTGTCCGGAGTACCTGCGGGGCAATACATGTGGGCCATCGGAATTGTGGACACGAAGAAGGACAATGTTCCGGGGCTCAACTTGGCAGTGACTTCAAGCCGTCTGACCGCAGGCGGTTGGGTCAAAATCATAGGACTGTCCATTGAATGATCCATCCTGTCTGCAAATCCGGCCATGACCTCACAATGCAGGCGCAGCGGACAGGACAGGCAGCTGTTGCAATAAATCAAGATAAAGATGAAACCTATACACAGACTGATGACACTTGGCCTTGCTTTGGCGTGCATGGCTCTTTCGGCCGGCGCAGGCGCAAGGACAACCAAGACTGAAACCGTAACCTTCGTTCCGGACACGGTGACGGTTCTCCGCAACCCTCTCAACGGATGGGTAATGTATCTCGGACGCACATGGGACGAGAACTTCTGGGATACCACGAAGCCTCCATACGATGCCATGCCGACTTCGGAAGGTACGACGGTGAGGGTGTCCGATTATGTCGGGACAGCGTATATCAGGACTGCATGGTCCATGCTCGAACCTACAGAAGGCAACTATGCATGGCGGGACCCGGATTCCCGTATTTCCAGACTGTTCAAGGCCTGTACCGACAGAGGACTCAGGCTTGCTTTCAGGATTGTAGTCGATGGCCGTGACCAGGGGCAGAACACCCCCATGTATGTGATCGATGCCGGTGCCGAATATTTCACTGAGGGAAACGGCAGGCATAAGTCTCCGTATCCTGAAGATCCGGTATTCCAGGCCAAATACGCGAAATTCCTGAAAGCATTCGCGGAGGATTTCAATGATCCCGACAAGGTGGACTTCATAGATGCCTACGGGCTCGGCAAATGGGGCGAGTCGCACGGGATGATCTACAAGGACAACAGGAACAAGAAGGCCGTATTCGACTGGATTACGAAGCTGTATTCCGAGACATTCACCAAGATACCTCTCATAATCAATTATCACAGATTGGTAGGAGACGGCAACAAGGACAGCTGGGGACCTGTGTCTCCGGATACCGAAGACATGCTTTCCCTTGCCATAGACAGGGGATACAGCCTGCGTCACGATGCTTTCGGTATGACGGGATACTATCAGGACTGGGAGAAGGAGTTCTGCAGGGAATGGAATTTCAAGAGGCCTGTCATCATGGAAGGAGGCTGGATAACTGCCGCACACCACCGTTACTGGATCGATCCGTGCGGGAAATACCGCCAGGGGCATGCGGAAGATGTCCGCAGGGGAGAGTT
>CALVAE010000130.1 GCA_944325465.1 uncultured Bacteroidales bacterium
CGAGGTGCCAAGCAGAATCGAACTGCTGTAGCAGGTTTTGCAGACCTGTGCCTAACCGCTCGGCCATAGCACCTTGCTAACGGAGTGCAAAGGTAGACATTTTTTATTAATCTGCAAACTTTTTTATAAAAAATCGACAGTTTAATTGTCTCCTCGACTTGCCCGTCAACTGTAACACACTATTAACTAACACATTGTGATTCTCAAAGAACCGGATAGAAATATTGCACAAAGCGTGCCAAACTATTCCACATAGAGGAGAAGACCTTTAAGGTACTCCCCTTCCGGATGATAAATGTTTACAGCATGGTCTGCAGGCTGGTTGAATCTATCCAGAATACGGACACTTCTTCTTGTCTGGGCCGCAGCGGAAAAGACAGCAAGAGCAAAGGATTCCTTGTCAACAACCTGAGAGCAACTGAACGTGAAGACAAGACCCCCGGAAGCCACTTTTGAAATTGCTGCGGCATTGAGTCTCTGATATGCCCTCAATGCATTCTTCAATGCTCCCCTGTGTTTCGCAAAGGCAGGAGGATCCACAATCATAAGATCGTATTTTCCTTCCGGTACTGTCTTAAGATAATCTATTGCATCGCAGCAAAGCGAAGAGTGTCTGTCCTGTCCGAATCCGTTAAGCGCGACATTCCTGTCCACCAGGGATATGGCTTTTCTGGAACTGTCCACAGAATCCACATGAGCGGCACCCCCGGCCAGCGCATAGACGGAAAATCCTCCGGTATAACAGAAAAGATTCAGGACCTGCCGCCCGGAAGCATACCTTTCCACCAGGGCACGGTTTTCCCTCTGATCCAGGAAAAATCCCGTCTTCTGTCCCTCCGTCCAGTCAACGATGAAACCGTGTCCGTTTTCCCTTACCGTAAATCCCGAATCATCGAATCCGTCCTTCCTGTACAGATATCCGTCAACAGGATCCAGTCCGGCCTTGAACGGGACAGTCCCTGAACTCTTGTCATATACTGCCTGGAGAGTTTCCCCATATACCTCTTTAAGAGCGTCACATATCTGTTTCCTGGAACGGAACATTCCGACGGAATGGGCCTGCATTACGCAAACTCCATTATAATAATCGATTACAAGTCCCGGAAGATTGTCTCCCTCGCCGTGTACGAGGCGATAGCAGTCAGTATCGGAAGAAGTGCATGACGGTACTGAAACCGGAATACGTCCCGTTCCTGGAAGCGGACTTGCGATACCGGTTGATATACGCACCTTCAAAGCCCTGTAAATCATTGTTTTCCAAAAATCAGGACTATTTACGTCTTCATCAAAACTAAGGATCCGTACAGCAATCGATCCTATCTGATAATGCCCGGCAGCCAGAAAAGACCCGTCACCGGAATATACACCTACGATATCTCCTTCGGCCGGAGTTCCCTGTATTTCCGCTACAGCGCCGGAAAACACCCAGGGATGAAAGCGGCGTACGGATTCTTCCCTGCCCTTACGTAATATTACCTTTATCATAATTTTCACTTTCAGATTTTCCGCCGCATCCGGAACGCCGGACCGGACGGCAATTTCACGTCCCTGACAACACCTTCAGACCTGTTCCGGAGATGGGAGAGGGTTCTTTTCGGATGCCATCAGTTTGAGAAACATTTCCCTGCATACCCACGCGTCGGTAGCCGCATATCTTATCTGGGCCTCGGACAATTCATCAGCCTCCCAGTTGGAGAGTTGCTGGGTCTTGGAAATCTTGAATCCCAGTATGATTGCAGACATCTTCTTCACGCTTTTGTCCCGTATCCCCCATTTCCAGACTATTTTCTGCAGGTCAACGAAAGATGCAGGTTCGAACATGGAGTATTTCTGCAACCCCTTGATATCGTCATGCACGGCTGCCCCCACCTTTATTATCTTCGGATTGGCCAGCAGATTGCATAGTTTCCTATGCATTCCCAACGACTTGATTCTAAACAGATAAGCCTTGCCTGCTCCGGAAAGTTGGAGAAGAGACACTCCATATCTCGGCTGCGAAGCTGAAAAACAGGGACGGGTTTCAGTATCGAATCCTATTATCTTCTGCCTCCCGAGATAAGCGACAGCCCTGGAGAACTCCTGCCCCTCCGTATCGATGACATGGACTTCCCCTTTGAATGCAGCCACCTCCATTTCTGACAACTGCTCCTGAGAAATGGAACTAATGAACATATATCTTATTGTATTCTAAATATTTTATGCCGTTATCAGGTCCGGATGAAGGAAGAATCATATATTCCTTTACCTGCGGATACTGTATCCGGTGCGTAAAGAAATTTTCCGTCCTGAGCATCCGGTAACATTCCTTGGCAACCGACGTCACGGCATCTATTATCTTAAAGTCATCGGCAAGTATGGCTCTGTACAGGGCAAAATCGTCTTCTGTCGATGAATTTACCCTGACCGCGACTTCCCGGATATACTCCGCGTATGCGGACAGGGCGAAATCATCAATGACGACAGCGCTCAACGGAATGACTTCACCGGTAGAGAGATACATATCCAGAAAACGGAAGAATCCCTCTTCTGCCGTGGAGAATCCGTCAGGACTGAATCCTACGTAATCGTAATTGCAGGTATGGCTGTGAAGAACGCTTGCATAGACACCGGAAGCCAGGATATCCCGGTCCGCCCAAATGCCTATCCGCCCTGTCACGCCTTCCGAAGCAATCTGTTCCGACACCGCACGCACAGGAGAAATGACCCTCACCTTTTTTCCGAACGCGGAGAAGAGGGTGTCCACATCCGCGATGCCTGTCTCGGAATAGGATGAAGAATATATCATGACTTTTGCCGGAGTCTTGTCAACCGTCGGCTCATGGCTGAAGGTATTCTGATAGCATCCGGAAGCGGCAGCAAAGACAGCATTGCGGACAGTCACTTCCCTAAGCCCCTCATCAAGTCCTTTCTTGAAAAAGGAAGAATACGAACTGTCGGCAAGGTCATAGTATGCCGAAAAAGTCTCTCCTGCAAAATCCGGCAGGCTGTCCCGGGAAACGGAAGCGTCTATATTGTCGAAGATGTCGCACCGCCTCAGATACCCTGTCAGCATGCGGGTATCTTCTTCCGGGCCTATGACCGCAACCGTACCGTATCTGTCATCCGGATCATAATCGGTCAGGATGGAATGCTCCACTGAAGAGGTATCCGATATGGTTTCCCTTATGTATGGAAGCATATCGGCACACTCTGTCCCACGCCTTCCGCAGGACATGACCAGAATGGCCGCCAATGATAATATTCCGATATATCTGTTGTCCACTTATATCCTCTGTCCGTTGATATTAGAAAAAGAGCAGTTCCCTGTATTTTGGAAGAGGCCACATTTCATCATCCACCAGCATCTCAAGATGATCGGCACTGTCCCTCACCTTATCCATCCATGCCCTGACATCACGGGAATACACTTTCGCCCTCTGTGCTATGTCTGTAATCCGGTTAGCCTTCTTGCGGGCTTCCACGAGTTCTTCGACATCCCTTGTTATCGTATTGATATAGGAGGATATCTTCTTCAGTGTCGAGAATTCCGACTGGCAAAGCTCCTTGTACTCATCCCCGAATATCTCCTTGACTCCCTTCACGTTCTCTATCAGGATATTCTGATACTTCACCGCTGCCGGGAGCACATGATTGAGACAGATGTCCCCTATCACTCTCGCTTCAATCTGAAGTTTCTTGACGTATGTCTCATTCAGGACTTCATACCTTGCCTCGACTTCATTCCTGTTGAGCACTCCTGTCTCCGCGAAAAGATCCACCGTCGCCTTTTCGTGATAGACATCATACGCATCAGGGACATTCAGAACGGCACGCAGTCCGCGTTTCCGGGATTCTTCTTCCCACTCCTTGCTGTAGCCGTTACCCTCAAACATTATGTCCTTGGACTCTACGGTGAACTTCCTGACCACATCCATGATGGCGGTGGATTTCTCCACTCCTTTGCCCGTCAGGATATCCACCTCCGAACGGAATCTCTTGAGGCTCTGCGCCACCGCACTGTTGAGTATGTATATTGCCGAAGCGACATTGACCGATGAACCGACTGCCCTGAATTCAAACCTGTTGCCCGTGAATGCGAAAGGCGAAGTCCTGTTCCTGTCCGTATTGTCAGGGAAGATCTCGGGAATCGAGTTGACGATCTTGATGGATTCAAGACCTGCCTCGTCCTGAGGAAGATCCTGCATGTTCTCTATCGCCCTGAATATGCTGGAAAGGGTGGAACCGGCAAAAACCGACATGACAGCAGGCGGGGCTTCGTTGCCTCCGAGCCTGTATGAATTGCTCAGGTTGGATATACCGGCCATAAGCAGATAATGATGTCTGTAGACGGCGTTGACAACCGCTGCGAAGAACGACAGGAACTGCAGGTTCTTCGTAGGTGTCTTGCCCGGGGAGAGCAGGTTCACTCCGGTATTTGTGCAGATGGACCAGTTGCAGTGCTTTCCCGAGCCGTTCACTCCGTCAAAAGGCTTCTCATGGAAGATGACCTTCAGATGATGCTTCTCAGCGACTTTCTGCATCAGGATCATCAGCATCATATTCTGGTCGATCGCAGT
>CALVAE010000131.1 GCA_944325465.1 uncultured Bacteroidales bacterium
ACATTTCATGGACTGCCATCCCGCAGGCAGACTGGCTCACGGTCTCACCTACGGTGGGTAGCGGCGACCAGACCGTCACCATTACTTATGAAAGCAACTATGCCGATGGCAGCGCCGCATCAGGTCCGGACAGGGAGGGTGCCGTGCTGTTCAAGGGCGAAGGCGCGGAGCCGTTGAAAATCATTGTAAAGCAGACAAGGACATTCAAGAACCCTATTTTCCAGCCTCTGCCTGACCCGTACTCCTGGAGGCAGGACAACGGCAGCGAGGTGATCTACTATCTCTGCAAGGCACAGGGCAATAACATCAACCTTGGCAAGTCTAGTCTGATGACCGTTCCAGGAGGCACCAAGAGCGTATGGTCTCTTCCTAAGACGCCGGGAGCATGGAACAGGGCCAACCTCTGGGCTCCGGAACTCCATTATGTAAGAGGCGCATGGTATGTCTACTATGCCGCAGGCTGGCCGAGTGACGAGTCAAAGGCAGATCCTTATTTCAACACCCAGTACGGCAGCCAGAGGACGGGAGTCATCCGCTGCCAGACAACCGACCCGTACAGCGGCACCTGGGAGGACATGGGACAGATTTTCACCAGCGATGAGGAAGATCTGGCAATCTATCAGGAGACCGGAGTCGTTGATACCAAGCATAACAACTATGCCATCGATATGACTGTCTTCGAACTTAATGACCAGCTCTATGCAGTATGGTCAGGCCAGCCTACACAGGAAGACGGCAGCCAGAGACTGTATATCGCCACCATGGAGAACCCATATACCATCAACAGTGCGCGTGTGGAGATTTCAAGGGCGGAGATGGCCTGGGAGAAAGCCAACAGCAGCATAAACGAAGGACCTGCAATGCTCTTCAACCCTGACAGGACCAAACTCTTCTGCGTCTATTCCTGCAACGGTTCCTGGACCAACGACTACAGGCTCGGATGGCTTGAGCTCGACCTCACCAATCATGCGACAAGCGACCCGATGAACCCTGACAACTGGACCAAGAGCAGCAACTACGTGTTCTGGAGAAACGATGACGGTCCATACAAGGCTGATAATCCTAATCCGGATGATATCCACAACGAGGCAAACATGCACATAGGTGGTGTTCACGGTACAGGTCACAATACCTTCCTCAAGTCACCTGACGGAACGGAAGACTGGATAATGTACCACACCCAGAGGTACACCGACAGCGGCTGGAGTTACAGGGACTGCTTCATCCAGAAATTCACCTGGGATGAGAACGGCCGTCCTGTATTCGGCAAGCCTGTAGGCTGGCAGGAAGAGATAGCCGTTCCTTCCGGAGAGCCGCTCACCAACAAATACTGATTTGCAGGCATCTCACGGTAACGGATTGACGAACCAATAAAGAACTCTATACTATAATGAAAAGAACAGCATTGATTTTTGCAGCCCTCATCGCATCGACAGCGATGTTCGCCCAGAAAAGCTGGGACCTCAAGAACTTTCCTGAAGGCAGCGAGCCTGAAGTGATCGGAAAGAAACTTGTGGAGCACTATCTTGATACCCCTCATTCACACTGGGGAGACATCAACTCCAAATATGAGGTGAAGCTCATCACATATCCGGACGTATGCGCATGGCTCGGCTCTCTCTGGTTTGCACAGACGACGGGAGACGATGCCCTCTATGACGGACTTGTAGAGAGGTTCGAGCCTCTTTTCGGGGAGCAGAAGCATCTCCAGCCGGAAATGTTCCCTAAGGAGCACAATGTGGTCGATTTCTATGTATTCGGAGCCGTACCTCTCGAAATCTACAAGAGGGAGCAGGAGCAGAGATATCTCGACCTGGGACTTAAATATGCCGACGGCCAGTGGGTGATGCCTCCTGCACCGACTCAGGAGCAGCGCGGCTGGCAGGAAAAAGGATATTCCTGGCAGACAAGGCTCTGGGTGGATGACATGTTCATGATTACCGAACTCCAGGCCCAGGCATACGAAGTGACCGGGGACAGGAAATACATCGACCGTGCGGCAGAGGAGATGTGCCTCTACCTTGACGAAATCCAGAGGCCTAACGGACTGTTCTACCACCACACCGGCACCCCTTACTTCTGGGGCCGTGGTGACGGCTGGATGGCTGTCGGAATGGCGGAAATGCTCAGGCTTATGCCGAAGGACAGCGAATACCGCCCTCGTATCGAGCAGGCCTACAAACTGATGATGTCAACCCTTCTCCGCTACCAGGACTATGACGGAATGTGGCATCAGATCATAGACAACCCTGACACATGGAAAGAGACTTCCTCAACCGCCATGTTCACATACGCTTTCATCGTGGGAGTGAAGAACGGCTGGCTGGACAAGAAAGTCTATGGTGAGGCTGCCCGTAAGGGATATCTCCGTCTCCTGTCCTATCTTGACGAGAACTACGACCTGCGCAATGTATGCGAGGGAACCGGAGCGAAGAACAGTCTTTCCTGGTACCAGAACCGCCGCCGTCTGACCGGAGACCTTCACGGACAGGCCGCCCTCATCTGGTGCTGCCAGGCTCTTGTCGGGGATGTCAAGCCATATAAGGTGAACTAATATCATCCGGAATGACAAGATATATGAACATATTGTCAATTTTATTGATAAACAGTCTTCTCCTTTTCGGCTGCGCCGGAAAGGAAGACTTGCATACTGGAGAGAATACCGGGACAGGAGGGGATGACCAGACCCAGACCGAGACTCCGGACTTCAGCATGCTGCTTGATTTTGAAGGGAAGGCGGAGCCGATAGATTGCGGAATGCATCTTGTGGAAAGATTCATCGAAGTGCCCAACTCCAATTGGGGCAGGACAGACAAGTCTTCCAGCAGTTTCGTGACCTACCCGGATGTCTGTGCCTGGCTCGGAGCCTTCTGGTTCCTTGAAGCGGCCATTGACAACGCCATTCTTACCGGAGACAATGCGGCCCGTCAGGAGGCCATCGGCCTGATGCAGGGCCTGGTCGACAGATACGACAATGTCATCACCGGCAAGACCACATTCGGTGGCGGGAAGCCCCTCTATACCGGACTTATGTGGCGGGACGAGCACAACAGGGTGGACTACTACATCTGGGGTGCGGTCTCCCTTCACATAGCCTCCATCATGGACAATCCGAAATATTCCGGAGTTAGTTTCCCTCAGACACGTGCGGAATATCTGGAATTCGGGCTGGAATATGCCGACAACCAGTTCCATCCATACACTCTCGAAGAGTTCCGGACCAGATTCTCCAATGCTTCGGAATACGATCTGGGCAGGGTGGATCCTGGAAAGAAATACAATCTGTCTGAAAGCACCTACAGCGGATGGAAATCATACCTGGACCAGGGCTGCTCGTGGCAGACCCGTCTGTGGATAGACGACATGTTCATGATTACCGCCCTCCAGATCCAGGCCTACCAGGCGACCAAAGATGACCCTGAGTACAACACTGATCCGTGGTGGCCGTCAAAGGCCAACAGCCAGAACCGCTATCTCGACAGAGCTGTCAGGGAGATGGTGCTTTATGTCAACAAACTTCCCGGCGAGCAGGGGCTCTACTGGCATTCTCCTGACGCCCCTCAGTTCTGGGCAAGAGGCAACGGCTGGATGGCAGTAGGAATGCCGCAGATGCTTCAGATTATCGAGGATATCCCTGATTATGCGACAGAGACCGCACTCCTGAAAAAGGAATACAAGGATATGATGAGAGGACTGTACATCTATCAGAAGAAGGACGAAGGCTGTTGGGCCCAACTTATCAACCACACCGACATGTGGACGGAGACTTCCGGTTCCGCGATGTTTGCGTATGCCTTCATCACGGGGGTCATGAACGGATGGCTGGATTCCGCAACCTACGGACAGGCTGCCAGAAGGGCATGGAACGGACTCGTTCCTTACCTTGACGACAATTACGACCTCAGGGAAGTCTGTGCCGGAACCGGAACAGGCTCGACTGTCGGTCATTACGAGAGCAGGGAACGCACCACCGGCGACACCCACGGACAGGCGGGAATGCTGTGGTGTACCTATGCGCTTACACAACTCAAGAATGAAGCGGAATCCGGGCTGTGATTCCATTCATATATAAAGTTTAATATCTAAACTAACAGTTTAATGAACGGATTATACAGATTTTTGATGCTCATTACTCTGTTTATATCGGCAGGTATAACCAGCGTATATGCGCAGGATGACGGTAAAAGGAGAATTACCGGTACCGTCTCTGACGAAAAAGGACTACCCTTGCCTGGTGCCTATGTCTACATCAAGGGCACAGAGGTAGGAACCACAACGAATCTGGATGGTATGTATGTCATTGACATCAACTCTTCAGATGAACTTACATTCAGCTTTATGAGTTACCTGGAGCAGACCATAAAGCCGAGAAGCACGAGCAACACTCTCAACGTAAGCCTCAAGCCGGATGTCAATGCCCTTGAGGAAGCGGTTGCCGTGGCTTACGGTGCGCAGAAACGCCAGGCTGTGGTCAGTTCCCTGTCCACAATCACGACGGATGACCTGAAGGTGACCTCCACCAACATCACATCCAGCATCCAGGGACAGCTTCCGGGCCTTATCGCCGTACAGAGGAATGCAGAGCCTGGACGTGACGATGCAGAGTTCTGGATCCGAGGCGTCAGTTCGTTCAAGGGAGGTACTTCCCCTCTCGTGCTGGTCGACGGTGTGGAGCGTTCCATCACTGACCTCGATGCGGACGAAATCGAGAGTTTCAGCCTGTTGAAGGATGCTGCGGCGACTGCGATGTACGGTGCAGAAGGTGCGAACGGCGTTATCCTCGTCACCACCAAGCGTGGTCACATCGGCAAGCAGCAGATCAGCCTCAGGGTCGAGCAGAACCTTTCAGCCCCTTACAGGATTCCTGACTTCGTGGATTCTTGGGACTACATGAAACTCGCGAACGAGGCCCTGATGAATGACGGTATGGAGCCTATGTACTCCGATGACCTCATCAATCTCTACGAAAGCGGTGCGGATCCTGATCTCTATCCGAACGCACAGTGGACCGACCTTATCGCAAGGACAATCCACGGACAGAGGTACACCCTCAGTTTCCGTGGCGGTACGGAGAACGCGAAATATTTCGTGACAGGAGGTTACCAGCAGAAGGACGGTGTGTTCAAGAAGAACCCTGAGTCCAAGTACAACAGTAACTTCTCTTACGACCGTTTCAACCTCCGAAGCAACATTGACCTGAAGGTCAGCAAGACAACCCAACTCAGCATTGACCTCGCAGGACAGTATACGACCAGAAGGACGGCAAACCGTTCTCCTGACGACGTCTTCGTGTTCATGCTTCACACTCCTCCTCACCTCTTCCCTATGGTCTACAGTGACGGCACCGTATCCACATATCCTGGAGGAGAGACCGATGCCAACAACCGTAACCCTTACTATATGCTCTATCAGCAGGGTTACAGAAGGGAGTTCCAGACCAACATCCAGTCAAGGGTAAACCTCAGGCAGGACCTGCACTTCATTACCGAAGGACTTTCTGCAAGGGGTGCGGTCAGCTTCGACCTCGAGAACACATTGTCAAAACTGCGTAACTACGGACCTTCCAAATACCACGCAACCGGCCGTGACCCGGAGACAGGTGAACTTATCTACAACCAGATCGTGGCCGGATCTCCAGACGTGAAACAGGTGGAAATCACCGGCAATACATACGACCGCCAGATCTATGTCGAGGCTGCCCTCGAATACAACAATACTTTCGCCGGCAAGCATGACGTTGGGGCAATGCTCCTTTACAACCAGAAGGAACGTCAGAAGAACAACGATGCCCTCGTCTACAGGACACAGGGTCTCGTCGGCCGTATCACCTACGGATATGACAACCGTTACTTCATAGAGGCCAACTTCGGTTACACGGGTTCCGAGACTTTCGCAAAGAAGAACCGTTTCGGATTCTTCCCTGCAGTCGGAGCCAGCTACATGATATCCAACGAAAGCTGGTATCCTGAAAGACTCAAGAAAGTCCTGAGTTCGGCAAAGGTCAGGGCATCGTTCGGTCGTACCGGTAACGATGATACGGGTACTAGCCGTTTCCTCTATCGTGCTACCTTCTCTGAAAGCGGCCACACCTTCAACCAGGGAATCACCAGCGGTGGCGCTACCAACGGTCTTGGTGCAGGTATCTATGACCTCCAGTTCGAGAACCTGACTCTCGGATGGGAAATCGAGGACAAGACCAATGTCGGTCTCGACCTTTCGTTCTTCAACAGGGCCATCCAGATCCAGGCGGACTACTTCTATAACATCCGTTCATCCATCCTGCTCCAGAGGAACACCATACCTCAGTATGCCGGTTTCCATCAGAATCCTTGGCAGAACTACGGTAGGGTGCGCAACCAGGGTGTGGATGCCAGCGTTGACATGATGAAATCTTTCGGAGACTGGAAAATCAGCGCCCGCGGTACGTTCACTTTCGCCCGCAACAAGGTCCTCGAGATAGATGAACTTACTCCGTCCGAGGAATACCAGAGGGTTACAGGTACCCGTATCAATGAGCAGGAACTGTATATTGCGGAAAGGCTCTATACGGAGGAAGACTTCATCGTGTCCAAGAATGACAATGGCACGAATTCATACACTCTCCGTCCGGGTATTCCTCAGCCTGCACTCGGCGGTATCATCGGCCCTGGAGATATCAAGTATGTGGATATGAACCATGACGGCATCATCGATACCAACGATAAGGTGCGTGGAGTGGGACACCCTTACCAGACTCCTGAAATCAACTTCGGTTTCGGATTCAACGTTGAGTGGAAGGGCCTCTATGCCAGCGTATTCTTCTCCGGAGTAGCCAATACATCCATCCTTCTCGCTTCCGGAAACAGCACGTTCTGGCCGTTCAACTGGGGCGTCGAGAAGGGTAACTACCGTACTGCGTTCCTCAACCGCTGGACTGCGGAGAATCCGAGCCAGGATGTTGTCTATCCGAGACTTCACGTAGGATACGGTAACAGCATCAACGACGAGCCGAGCACATGGTGGCTCCGCGACGGTTCATTCCTCCGTCTCAAGAATGCGGAGATCGGATACGTCCTTCCTGAAAAGGCCCTCAGAACGCTCAAGATCAGCGGACTGCGTATCTATCTGCTCGGAGAGAACCTCTGCGTGTTTGACCATATCAAGTTCTGGGATCCTGAACAGGGTAACAGGAACAAAGGTGTCAGCTATCCTATGCAGCATTCATTTACTCTCGGAGTTCAACTTGATTTCTAAAAAGGAAAAATATGAGAAAAGATATATTGAAAACTATTCTTGCCGGAACTCTTGCAGTCTGCTCGATAGCATCGTGCGACTTCCTTGATGTCTCCGAGGAGCTTGGAGGTATCTCAAGTTTCGAGACAATCTTCAGCAATGTGGACCGTACCAGGAAATGGTATGGCCAGTGCTTCGACAACAGGCCTGATTATTCCAATATATGGGGTGCCACCAACGACATGGGTGATGCGTGGGCCGGATATGCTGACGAGATCTATACCCGTGAGCACAACAAGTACGGAAAATATTCCAACTGGAACTCTGACCTCGGCCACAACCACAGGTGGGGAAGCCTTTACCAGTCCATCCGCCAGTGCAACATCTTCCTTGAGTATGCACACGCACTTCAGGAAGAAGGAGGTCCGGATGCACCGCACATTACCGAGGCTGAAATGAAGATATACAAGGCGAACGTAAGGTTCATGCGTGCCATGTATCATTATTATCTGTTCGAGATGTACGGACCTATTCCTATCGTAGCCAACTCCTACACCCTCGACAACCTTCCTGACCTTGAAAGGAATTCCGTAGATGAGGTTGTAAACTGGATCGATGCCGAACTGGCAGCAGCCATGGTGGATATGGAGCAGGAACCATACACCAACAACGAGCAGATGCGCGGAGTGCCTACCAAGGGAGTTGCCATGGCCTACAGGGCAAAACTCTGGGTGTACGCTGCAAGCCCTCTGTTCAACGGCGAATGGGAGTACGGAGCCAATCTTGCCAACACGGACGGCAAGAAACTCTTCCCTGATGCAAGCACCAAGGACCAGAAAATCGACAATGCTGTCAAATATCTCCGCGAATTCCTTGACTATGCAGAGGCAGGACGTTATGCCCTTGTGGATACTGACAATCCTGCGGAGGACCTGTACAACCTGTTCCAGAACTACAACAGCGAGATTATCTGGGCTACTACCACCAGCAGTTGGGGATCCCTCAACTCCGAGACTTTCGACGGACACTGCACTCCAAAGGGTGAGTATCACGGTCTGAACGGGGTGGACATGCTTCAGGAACTGGTGGATGACTTCTACGATGAGGACGGCTATCCTGTCAGATTCAATCCATACGAATCCCAGTTCATGCCGACTTCAAGCGTCTATACCTATTATGGCAATGAGGCGAACGAGTGGGGCACACTTGACCTTGCGAAATGCTACGGAGAGGCCAATGTCACCAATGAGATGAAGGCTGCCGAGACCCATCAGGTAAACGGAATGTATCTCCACAGGGAGCCTCGTTTCTACAACAGCGTTACCTTCACCGGTATGACCTGGGCATCTTCCGGAAACCGTATCGAGTTCGACTACCAGGCTTCTTCAGGAACAGGTAGCGGTGACGGCGAGCCTAACACGGGCCACATGCTCTACAAGCGCTACTACAGACTGTTGGGACAGGGTACCGGTTACGTGTCAAGCAGATACCGTCCGTCAATCATCTTCCGTCTTGCGGAATTCTATCTGCTCTATGCCGAGATGCTCAACGAGCAGGATGCGGTAGACAACCAGGACGAGATACTTAAATATGTCAATCTGGTGCGTGACCGTGCAGGTATCAAGCCGCTTGAGGAATGCAATCCTAATATCGGAGGAAACTACACCCTCATGCGTGATGCAATCCGCAGGGAGAGCCGTATCGAACTTTGTACCGAGGGACAGAGATATTTCGACCTCTGCCGCTGGCTCCTTGGAGTGGAAGTCCTCAACAAGGATATGACAAGACTCAATCTCTTCCGTACGGAGGAAGACGGATTCTACACGAGAATGAACTTCAACCCGAGATATTTCGCGGAGAAGAACTACCTCTATCCTATTCCTAACGACGAGACCAAGAGAAGCAGCAAGCTTGTCCAGAACCCTGGCTGGTAATAAATAAAAACAAAACAGAGAATGAAAAGATTATCAATATACTTTCTTGCAGCGGCAGTCCTCATTGCTGCCGGCTGTGAAAACAACATTCCTGATACGGGGTCGGTCAACAACGCCCCTGTATCGGAGGTTGTTCTCGACGAATCCCTGCAGACAGGCATCGAGATCCAGAGAGGGGCTGTCTATTCTGTCCCTGAGCATATATCCTATCTTCCGATAGATGCCACG
This sequence comes from uncultured Bacteroidales bacterium, assembly GCA_944325465.1. Taxonomy (GTDB): domain Bacteria; phylum Bacteroidota; class Bacteroidia; order Bacteroidales; family UBA932; genus Cryptobacteroides. Next base: position 9,375 of record CALVAE010000131.1, read on the forward strand.
AATACGGCACAGTACTACACTTCTTCAGACGAGAGCATCGCTTCCATAACCCCTGAAGGAGTCCTTACAGGTGTCAATGTCGGTTCCTGCACCATTACTGTCCGTATCGGCAGTGCGGAATCTGAAGTCATGGCCACTTTCGAAGTGACCGTGACCGAACCGGACTACATCGCAATCGCTTCCCTCAGGTTCACGAACGAGAATCCGGAATACGATATCGACGGCGGTACCGTTGATATCAACAGTATCCTCTATGTCGGATCTGCCGATGAAGTGGAGTATGCGACAGAGAATATTCTGTACACTTCTTCAGACGAGAGTGTCGCTACCATTGACGAAAACGGTATCGTCACCATCCACAAGCTCGGACAGACGACAATCACCGCTTCTGCCGAATTCTCTGATGTGACTCCTGCAGTCGTGACCGTAAGATTCTTCAGGATGGTGGAGTACGCGCGTTTCCCTGGTGACGGTGACGGTAACGGTGACGGCGTCAACGACGGCGTTGCCCGTACTATCATGGGTTCGTCCTCTACCGAATGGGATGCACTCCCTCACAGCGATGGCGGCTGGACTATATGCGATTTCGGAGCGCTTGATGATGCCGGCAACAAGGTTGACTATTCCTGGAATGCATCGATCGGTCAGAGAAACTGCTATCGTTATGCCATGCTGGATAACAGAAAGATTGTAGATAGAGGCGGTGCTGCCAACAATCTTCCGACTGCGACCAACGGTACTGCTTTCTGCTGGGGCCGTCCGGGAGGAAATCAGAACAATGTGGAGAATAAGGGTATCTATTTTGTGATTGATATGCAGGTTTCCCAGGTTGTCAACTATTTCAGGACAGTGCATATTTCAGGCAACGGAGATGACAGGGGTGTCGCAGTAACCAAGGTTTCCCATATTCTCGCTACCAATGATGATCCTTTGAGCGCATCCGCTTCATGGACGGAAATCGCAACGGATGTCACGGACTTCTACACCAGATCAGGGGAAGGTACCACTGAATCCCCTTATGTCTACACTATGGAATCGGCAAAAGCCATGTTCTCCAATACGGATTCTTACCGTTATATAAAATTCGTCTTTGACAAGCAGGATCATTGCTATGGCTTCTATGCCAATCCTGGTGATGCTACCGCTGACCGTCAGGGAGGAACTATCCAGATAGCGGAACTCTATATGGGAGCAAAGGTATATTCTGAATAAACCTAAACTGAAATCTTTCTGATGAGGGTGACTCAAAAGGGTGTTTGAAATCCCACCTTTGGGGTCATCCTCATTTAAAGTTAATAAAGCGATATTCAAAACCAGACCATGAAGACAATACGTTTATTCCCGCTTCTGGCAGCAGCAGCCCTTATGGCTGTCGGATGCGAGAAGCCGGAAAATACAAATGAGGACCAGGGAGAAGAGACCGTTGCGGTCGAATCCATCTCCCTTGACAATTCCATTTCAGAGGGAGCCTCCCTCGTGGAAGGGGAAACCCTTTCAATTGCAACTCTTGTGACTGTCCTGCCAGAAAACGCGACAGACAAGACTGTTTCATACAGCAGTTCCGATGAGGCCGTCGCAACGGTATCCGAAGCCGGACTCATTACGGCGGTATCGGAAGGAGCGGCTACCATTTCAGTCTCCGCAGGAGACCAGACCGCCAAGTTTATCCTGACCGTCTCTGCAAAAGAGGAGGAATTTGTGCCTGTTACCGTTATTACATTCAAAGAAACAAGCCTTGCTTTCGCAATGTCTGCGGATGCGCAGCCGGTTGATCTCAATGATTACATTTAAGTTACTCCGGTGGAAAACGATGACAAACTCGTTTTCTCCTCGTCTGTTCCGGAAGTCGCCACTGTGGATGAGGCAGGATTGCTCACTCTTATAAGTGCAGGCGAGACAACGATAACGGTCTCTGCGGAAAGCAATCCGGAAGTGACCGCCACAGCAACGGTTACTGTGACAGGGGACTACAGCCGTTCCGGGTGGAGCATGACCTGCTCGCAGGACCCTCTTCCGGATCTTTCAGGAAGGAACAACAGTCTGACCGCAATGCTTGACGGCAATGCGAACACCGTGTTCTGCATTACCAGACCCGGGAAGAAAACCGGTGGAATCGATCTGGGGGGCGTAGATGCTGCTACCTATCAGATAGACTTTACCATTGATATGAAATCCGTCCGGAAAATAAACTATTTCAGACTTGACCATCTGAGCAATAAAGGTCCGGATCTCGGGACTCGTATGGCCGGATTCACGCAGATTCTCGGAAGTACGGACGGATCTGATTTCAAGGTTATCGTAGAGAATGTCAATTTTGCGGAACATGCACGTGTCCTGGAGAACACCAGTACGGAAAACATCGCGATTCCCGAGACGGAATGCAGATACGTCAAATTCGTAATGATAGGCATTGACTGCTACGATCCCGGTGTCAAGGACGGAGTGGATACCAATAATGGCAACTCTGCTCAGATCAAGGAAATCTACCTTGGCTGTCAGGCGGAATAATTTCACGGAAACATTTTATGA
>CALVAE010000132.1 GCA_944325465.1 uncultured Bacteroidales bacterium
TCCAGGGGCGAGGATTTCCGGAGTTGACATTTCTTCCGAGGCTCTCTCCGTGGCTTCATCCCAGGACATCGGGGTGCCGGAAGGCTGCCGGAAGCCGGATTTCTTTCAGTATGATGTGCTCCGGGGATTGGACGGGGGCTGTCCCGAAGGCGGTCAGTTTGATATCGTCGTAAGCAATCCTCCGTATGTGAGGGAAAGCGAGAAGGCACTTATGCACGCAAATGTACTTGATAACGAACCGGGACTTGCCCTCTTTGTGGATGATGCGGATCCTCTGGTCTTTTACAGGGCGATTCTGTCCATTTCCATGAAAGGACTGCGCCCCGGAGGCATGGGATTTCTGGAAATCAATGAAGCCTTCGGGACGCAGATCGTCTCCATGTTCTCCGGGGCCGGATTTTCAGGTGTCCGGGTCCTGAAGGATTTCAGGGACAGAGAACGCTTTGTCATATTCGCAAAAGCCTAGTCGGTTTTCCGTTCGAGCACCGTTTCAAATCTGGCGGTCTGTCCTGCAGGCACCGTGGCTTTGAAGCCGACGATGGATACGCCTGGATTTTCCGCATCATAGGAGTGTACTTTCGCCGCTTCCCGGCTGAAGTAGGAGACTGCGGGACCGGAAGATTCCGTGTGCAGGATCATGACTGTCCCTGTATTCCCCCCTGAAAGTTCTATCCTGTCTTCCCCTGTTGCCGGGATTGCTTTGGTGGCCATATTCCATTCTACGGCGGCATCCTTTGTGTCCGGGGCCGTAATCTCGTCCGTGACAACGATGCGGGTCTCGTCTACCAGTCTTATGGTGCGGGTCGCGGATTCCACCTCTCCGGCCAGGACTTGGGTCATGTCGATTATCCCTCCTTTTTCCCTGTCATTGTCGATTATTCCGGTAAAGACGGCTTCCCCGTTTACCGCATGATTGGTCCCGTTGATTGTCAGGGTATTGTGGTAACGGTTGTTCATTCTCACCAGACCCCATCTCAAGGAGTTCGGGGACATGTCCCACAGGCTTCCTCCCGCATCTTTGAGAGGCTGTTCCACGCTGGCATAAGGCTGGAGTCCGAGGTCCATCGCCCAACGGAATCCGTAGGCGTCGTAGACGAACGACCCTGCATCCATGTGCCCGTGGCTGTTCCCTGCCTTGCCGGCTTTTATTGCAAGGTATTTGTCGTCTTCGCTGTCCTGCCATCCTGTCCTTATCATTACAAGAGGGTTGTCTCCGTCTCCTGTCCACAGTTTCCTGTCAGGATAACTGCCTCCGATATTGCCGATTCTGCTTGCCCAGGCGATTGTTACGGGGATAAGCCTGTTGTACTGGGCGTTCTGATAGTCAGGGCCGGCAAGGTATTTCAGTTCATTGGCAAGAAGTTCCGGGGCATCGAATTTCTCTGCAAAATACCACATGGCCAGCACTTTGGTGGCATTCTCGGCGCAGTCCGAATAGTTGAAGCATTTCCTCTCCAGTCCTTCCATGAAGAGCATGTATTCTCCGGTTTCGCGGAATCCGGGAATCCCGGACAGCCCTCCGTCCGTGCCGGTTGCGAATTCCAGGGCCGAAAGCATGATCGCTTCATAGAAGGTCCCGTAGCACCAGTAACTGTATCCTTCAGGATATGTTCCGTCGGGTGAATACATTGCTTTCATCGGTGCCACATTCGATTCCAGCCCCTTTTCGATGAGGGTCCTTGCCTCTTCCGGGTATGACTCGAACAGGGCCAGGGACGTCACTATCATGCTCCCGTTGCAGACCTGGTTCCAGTTGTTTGTCATCTTGTAGAAATTGTTCCTGAGGTCCTCGTCCAGCGCGTTCTGCATCGCTTTTTCCTTCAGTGCAGTCTTTGCCGTTTCCCTTGTCTCTTCATCGAGGTCATGGTAGAGCCAGTCGTATGCGAAAGCGATTCCGATTGCTATTTCGGCCGCATCCAGATAGTGATGTCTGGCGTTCCAGTCTTTCAGGGAGCAGATTTTCCGGATGTTTTCCGTCACCTGGTCAAGATATTTCCTGTCTCCGGTCATTTTGTAGGCGTATGCCGGCGGAAATATCGTCAGACAGGCTTCTCCGGCATATTCGAGTCGCGTATTGCTTGCATCCAGAATGTATTCGTCAAGCGGATAGTCTTTCATGCCGGCCTTGTCGGCAAGGGTCATTATCGATTCATGCAGTCTGGCAAGGACCGGCTCCTTTCCTGACGAAATCCTGGCTTTCAGGGACTCGAATCCGGCAGCATCCATCAGCAGTCTCGGATGATTGTCCGATGTAAGCCTGCCATAGTCGGGTTGAGATATGGCGGTATTCCCGTCGGGTCCGTCATAAGCGCAGGCTGCCACCCACATTCCGAGGGTGGCAGCACATAATGAAAGTTTTCTGATTGCCTGTATCATCAGATCTATTCGTTAGGCAGGATGGTGATTTCCATCTGTTGGGTTATTTCAGATTCTCCGTCCACGTTTGAATTGACGCTCACGAAAGTGGCGGTGTACGTTCCTGGTTCGCTGTAGGTGTAGGTATAACTTCCGAGATAGTTCTGCATGTTCTTTACGACGACAGGCTGGTCATTCGCAACCCTGTTCAAGGCGCGCGGAGTGCTGATTACCCAGGCGTCCAGACAGTAGTCCAGTTGGTTCGCTCCTATTCCCTGGAATACGATTCCGTTGCTGGTCAGTTGGTCAAGCCTTACCGAACCGTTGCCGGCATTCATGTGGTACGGGTCAAGCTGTTCGTTCATCATCACGACTGTCCAGTCAAGGGTAGAGAGGTCGATGCTGGAAGGTACGGAACCGGTTATGTCGATTGCTATGTCTCCCTTTGCCCTGTAGGTCCTTTGGGTGGCAGTGTATGCCGCAGGATTCCAGTGGAAGGCCAGGCTGAAATTATCCATGAAAGATGCAAGGTCCACCGGATCCTGGGCGACATATTCCGCCGCGCTTTTGTCATCAGTGTACGGGATTCGGGTCCAGCCGGACATTCCGCCTTCTACCATTGACCGTATTGTAGCCCGGTCCGCTTCGCCGTCTTCACCGTTCAGCCCTTCGAATGAATTGGAAATGTAGATGCTCATTG
>CALVAE010000133.1 GCA_944325465.1 uncultured Bacteroidales bacterium
ATCGTGAGCGGAGTGGTCACGGATTTCAGCGTACCTTTCCTTGTCCCGTTTTTCTGTTCGTTCTGACGGTATTATGCAATAAGGTTGCAGCAAGAATGCGGTAGATTTGCATCCGGAAATTTCAAAAGACTGAGAAAATGAAGACAATCAATCTTTTAGTTCTGGGGATATGCGTCTGTGCCGTATCCTGCGGCAACGCCCCCGAACACGGAGACGAACACGAAGGGCATGCGCATGAAACGGAGGAGGCCGCTCATCAGCATTCAGGCGAGATATCCCTTCCTGCCGCGAAGGCGGAAGCCGCAGGAGTAGTATCGGCGGTCATTGAACCGGGCAGGTTCAGGGAGGTGATTGCGACCGGAGGGGATGTCACATCCGCACCCGGGGACGCCGTTACTGTTGTCGCCAATGTCTCCGGAGTAGTGGACTTCCGTAAGGATCTCGCTGAAGGAGTACGGATTTCCGAGAATGAAATCCTGTTTTCAATAGCGTCTGACGGGCTTCTGGAAGGAGATCCCGTGAGAAGGGCGAAAATCGAATACGAGACCGCAAAGGCCGAATACGAGAGGGCGGCCGGCCTGGTGGATGAGAATATAGTGTCTCGCAAGGAATTCGAGAGTATCCGTTCCGCGTATGAGACTGCCAGGTTGAAATACGAGGCGATATCGGGGGACGGACAGTCAGACGGAGGTGCGGCGGTCGTTGCTCCTAAAGACGGATATGTCAGTGCATGTCTTGTCAAGTCAGGCGATTATGTGTCAGTAGGACAGCCTCTTGCCGTAATCTCCGGGAATGACAGGCTTTATCTGACTGCGGATGTGTCCGAGCGCTATGCGGCTCTTGTACCCGGAATAAAGGATGCCAATTTCCGCCTGCAGTACGGAGACAAGGTCTACGGCATCAGGGAACTCGGAGGCAGTCTGGTTTCATACGGAAGGAATACGGGGGAGGCTTCCCCGTTCATTCCGGTGACATTCGCGTTCAAACGTGCGGAAGGCATTATTCCAGGCTCATACGCGGAAATATGGCTCATGGGGACAGAAAGGGACAATGTGATAAGTGTTCCGATGTCCGCCCTTACCGAAGAACAGGGGGTATATTTCGTATATATCCGTCTGGATGAGGACTGCTACAGGAAACAGCCTGTGACCGTCGGGGCTACCGATGGGTTAAGAGCGGAAATCCTCTCCGGACTGAAGGGAGGGGAAACGGTTGTCGTGCAAGGGGCGATACACGTCAGACTCGCTTCTGCCGGCAATGCGATACCCGCACATACCCATAATCACTGAAACGGAGGTGTGCCATGCTTGACAGAATCATTCGTTTTTCCCTTGAAAACCGTCTGCTGATACTCGTAGCCTCAATCCTGCTGCTTGTGGCAGGTCTCCACAGGACATTCAATGCCGAAGTGGATGTGTTTCCGGATCTCAATGCTCCGACCGTTGTCGTGATGACCGAGGCGGGCGGCATGGCGGCGGAAGAGGTGGAACAACTGGTGACTTTTCCTATCGAGACGGCAGTGAACGGTGCTACCGGAGTAAGGAGGGTCAGGTCATCTTCCACTACGGGTTTTTCCGTAGTCTGGGTGGAATTCGACTGGGGGACCGACATCTACCTTGACAGGCAGATAGTTTCGGAAAAACTGGCGACTGTTACGGAAAGTCTTCCTGACAATGTGGGCAATCCTACCCTCGGGCCGCAGTCATCCATTCTCGGTGAGGTTCTTATAGTCGGACTGACCGCTGACAGCACCTCCATGCTGGACTTGAGGACCCTGGCTGACTGGACGATAAGACCGAGGCTTCTTTCCACCGGAGGAGTAGCTCAGGTCGCAGTACTCGGAGGCGACATCAAGGAATACCAGGTGCTGCTGCATCCCCGCAAGATGAAGCATTACGGGGTGACCCTTGCCGAAGTGATGGATGTGACCAGGAATATGAACGGCAATGTAAACGGAGGAGTCATATATGAATACGGCAATGAATACATAGTCAGGGGAGTGGTTTCTACCGATGACGTGGAACAGATGTCCCGGGCAGTGATCAAGACAGTCGGAGGCGCTCCCGTGACATTGGGGGATATTGCCGAGGTCAGGATCGGTTCCAGCCAGCCGAAACTGGGGCTGGCATCCGAAAAGGGGAAGCCTGCCGTCCTGCTGACAGTCACCAAACAGCCTGATACCGGTACAATTGAACTGACAGCAAAACTTGAGGCTGCGCTGAAGGATCTGGAGAAGAATCTTCCGGCAGATGTCCACGTTTCGACAGACATATTCAGACAGTCAAGATTCATAGAAAGTTCGATAGACAATGTCAGAAATTCCCTTCTGGAAGGGGCGCTTTTTGTGGTCATAGTCCTATTCCTTTTCCTCGCCAACGTCAGGACGACGGTGATTTCCCTTGTCACCCTGCCTCTATCCCTGCTCATATCAGTACTTGTCCTGCATTATATGGGACTTACACTCAATACCATGAGTCTGGGAGGAATGGCTATCGCAATCGGCTCCCTTGTGGATGATGCAATAGTCGATGTAGAGAATGTATGGAAACACTTGCGGGAAAACAGAATGCTTCCTCCTTCCGAAAGAAGACCGGTACTGGAGATAGTATATAATGCTTCCAGAGAAGTCAGAATGCCTATTCTGAATTCCACTCTTATAATCATAGTAAGTTTCATCCCGCTTTTCTTCCTTTCCGGAATGGAGGGCAGGATGCTGATACCGCTTGGCATAGCCTTTATTGTAGCACTTTTTGCTTC